>NZ_JBEAAL010000004.1:0-160214 GCF_040066075.1 Neorhizobium phenanthreniclasticum | reverse complement strand
GATTTCGCGAGAACCGAAGCCGACGTTGCAATCCGCACCGGCAAGGGCGATTGGCCGGGCCTGAGGTCGCATTCCCTGATGAAGAGCCATTTCACGCCGATGCTGAGCCCGGAGCTTGCGGCGACGATCGGAGGGGTAAGGACGCCAGAGGATCTGCTGAAGCTCAGGATCATCGATCCCGGCGATCCCTGGTGGCGCATCTGGTTTACGGCGGCTGGCATGCCGGATGTCGATCTCGGCGGCCGTCCCAGCAGCAAGTTCGGCGCGCAGGCTTTCGAGGCGGCAGCAGCGATCGCCGGCCATGGCGTCGCCATTCTCAAACCTGAATTCTACACCGACGATGTAGCGCTCGGCAGACTGATCCAGCCGTTCGATCTGTTGAGTGATGACGGAACCGACTACTGGCTCGTTTATCCGCAAACCCGCAGGAACTCCCGGAAAATCCGCGCCTTCCGCGATTTCATGCGAAAGACCATGCCGACCTTCAGGGACTAGCGGTCAGTTTTTCTCCAGCGCAATTTCCGGGTGCAAACCGCGTCACACCCGCAAATTCGCCCTTTCAGTAACTCATGTCGGGCGCATAGAAGCACCGTAACGTGTCCTCGGTCGGATAGAGGCAGAGGTGATATTCTTCATCCTGGCTGCGGCGCGCCTGGCTCTGAGGCAGCATGAAATGATGCGGCCGGGTGATCAGCCGGTGGTCGCCCGGCCCGAGAGAGATTTCATAACCACCCTTGATGATCTTGACGTTCTTGGTCGAAATCATCTGGCAATCGCCGGTCATATTGTCCCCGTTGCAGCAGAATCCGTCATATTTCCAAGTCACGCCCTTCGGGCTATGCGCCTCGTGGGCTGCTGCCGATCCGGCATATACACAAGACACAAACGCAATCACCATACCCATCAGAATACCACGCATGAGCTTAGTCTCCGTTGATGAATGCCATCCCCGGCGAGAGCCCTTCACGCAATACCCGGACACCGCCGGTTGACTTGCATCCGCTAAGTTACGTGAGTCGCCTTAGCCGGCTAACCCCCAAATTTTGCAATGCACAATTTAGTACATTCGACAATTGTGAACTTCTGAGGGCGTGCGCGATGAACTCCTATTCGCCCTGTCAAGTTCCGCTATGAAACAAAAAGTTCCGGGCGATAATCGCTTCCCTCTCACCCATTTTTCTCGCAAAGTGACGAGTCGGGGGGCAAAAAGGGGAAGACTGAATGTATGAATATGCCGTCGCCTGGGAATGGCTGAGTTTCGCCGCCCGCTGGTTTCACGTCATCACGGGGATCGCCTGGATCGGCTCCTCCTTCTATTTCATCGCACTCGATCTCGGGCTCGTGAAGCGGCCGCATCTGCCGGCGGGCGTGCATGGCGAGGAATGGCAGGTGCATGGCGGTGGCTTCTACCACGTCCAGAAATATCTGGTGGCGCCGGCCGAGATGCCCGAGCACCTGACCTGGTTCAAATACGAGAGCTACTTCACCTGGCTCTCCGGCTTCCTGATGCTCTGCATCGTCTATTACGGCGGCGCCGACCTCTTCCTGATCGACCGGACGGTGATGGATCTCGCGCCCTGGCAGGCGATCGTCATTTCGCTGGCATCGCTGGCGGTCGGCTGGATCATCTATGACCAGCTCTGCAAATCACCGATCGGGAAGAACACCTGGGGCCTGATGGCGGTGCTTTATGTGGCGCTGGTCGCCATGGCCTGGGGCTATACGCAGGTCTTCTCCGGCCGGGCCGCCTTCCTGCATCTCGGCGCCTTCACGGCGACGATCATGTCAGCCAACGTCTTCTTCATCATCATCCCGAACCAGAAGGTAGTGGTGGCGGACCTGATCGCCGGCCGCACGCCCGATCCGAAATACGGCGTGATCGCCAAGCAGCGCTCGCTCCACAACAACTACCTGACGCTGCCCGTCATCTTCTTCATGCTGTCGAACCACTATCCGCTGGCCTTTGCGACGGCATTCAACTGGGTGATCGCGGCACTCGTCTTCCTGATGGGCGTGACGATAAGGCACTGGTTCAACACGACCCATGCACGGAAGGGCAAGCCGACCTGGACCTGGCTGGTGACGGTGATCCTCTTCATCGCAATCATCTGGCTCTCGACCGTGCCGAAGGTGCTGACCGGCGAGACGGAAACTTCGATGACGCCCCCCATGACATCCATGGAACAGAGATTTGCGTCCAATGCCCATTTCGGTGCTGCCCGCGATGTCGTGCAGGCGCGATGTTCCATGTGTCATGCGGCCGAACCTGTCTGGGAGGGTATCAATTTCACGCCGAAATCCGTGAAGCTTGAAACCGACCGGGAGATTGCCGCCCACGCACGAGAAATCTATATCCAGGCAGGCCGGAGCCACGCCATGCCGCCCGGCAATGTCACCGATATTTCGCCGGAGGAGCGGAAGCTCATCACGGCCTGGTACGAAAGCGCGATATCCGAATGACCGATAAGCTGATCCGCGGGCGGCTCATCTCCTTCAAGCGGGCACCGCTCAGCCTCACCGACACGGAGAGCTATGCATATGAGCACGACGGCGCCCTGTTGGTCGCGGATGGCAGGATTGCAGCCTTCGGCGACTATGCTGCGGTGAGGTCCAGGGCACCTGAAGGCATCGAGGAGATCGACCACCGGCCGCATCTCATCCTGCCGGGTTTCATCGACATGCACCTGCATTTTCCGCAGATGCAGGTGATCGCCTCCTACGCCGCAAACCTGCTCGAATGGCTGAACACCTATACGTTTCCGGAGGAGTGCCGGTTCGTGGAAACCGACCACGCGGCACGGATCGCAACCCATTTCTACGATGAGCTCATCCGCCATGGCACGACGACGGCCGTCGCCTATTGCTCGGTCCATAAAACCTCAGCGGACGCCTTCTTCGCTGAAGCGTTGAAGCGCGGCATGTGCATGGTCGGCGGCAAGGTGATGATGGACCGCAACGCCCCTCAGGGCCTGCTCGACACGCCCGAGATGGGTTATGACGAGACTCGGGCTGTGATCGCCGAATGGCACGGCAAGGGGCGAAACCACGTGGCGATCACGCCGCGTTTCGCGATCACCTCGACGCCGGCACAGATGAGAGCGGCGCAGGCGCTGGCCGAAGAATTTCCGGACCTTCACATCCAGACGCATCTTTCCGAGAACCACGACGAGATTCGCTATACCCTGGAACTCTATCCGCAGGCGAAGGACTATACGGACGTCTACGCCCATTACGGATTGCTTGGGCCGAAAACGCTGCTCGGCCATGCGATCCACCTCTCCGAGCGCGAAGCGGATGCGCTGTCTGAGGCCGGCGCGGTGGCGGTCCACTGCCCGACCTCGAACCTCTTCCTCGGCTCCGGCCTCTTTCCCATGAAGGCGCTGATGCGGCGCGAAAAGCCGGTGCGCGTGGCGGTGGCGACCGATATCGGCGGCGGGTCGAGCTATTCGATGCTGCGAACGATGGACGAGGCTTACAAGATCCAGCAGCTGCTTGGCGAACGCCTCAATCCGCTGGAAAGCTTCTACCTGATGACCCGCGGCAATGCCGAAGCGCTGTCCATGGTGGGAGATATCGGCACGCTGGAGCCCGGCACGACAGCCGACCTCATCGTGCTGGACGCCGCCGCGACGCCGGCGATGAAGCTGCGGATGGAAACGGTGAAGACCCTACCGGAAGAACTTTTCCTGCTCCAGACCATGGGCGACGACCGCGCCGTGATAGAGACTTATGTGGCAGGCAATGCGATGAAGACGGCGCTCTGACGGCACGCGGAGTGCCCATGTGATGCGGAGAAAGCATGAGTGAGACGCAGCGCAAGTTGACAACCATCTTCTCCGCCGACGTGCAGGACTACACTCGCCTGATGGGTTCCGATGAGGAAGGCACGCTGGCGACGCTGAAGCGCTACCGCGATGCCATGTCCGGCCTGATCGCGGCCCATGGCGGCCGCATCGTCAATACCTGGGGCGACGGGTTGATTGCCGACTTTCCGAGCGTGGTCGAGGCAGTGCGCACCGCAGTCGACGTGCAGACGGAGCTTGCGGGCTTCAATGCCGCGAAACCGGCTGCGGAACAGATGCTTTTCCGCATCGGCATCAATCTCGGCGACGTTATCCTCGAGGGGACGGACATCTATGGCGATGGCGTCAATATCGCAGCCCGCCTGCAGGCTTCCGCGCCAGCCGGCGGCATCGTCATTTCCAGCACCGTCTATGATCAGGTCCGCAACAAGGTGCCGGTCGGCTTCGATTTTCTCGGCCCGCTGACGGTGAAGAATGTCTCGGAAGCGATCCCGAGCTACTCCATCCGCATCGGCGAAGCAGCGGCGCAGCCGGCATCCGCCGCCTGGCAAACTGCCGCCGCCGCAATCGATCACGGACCGCGGCCAACCACGTCACCGTCGAAGGTCCGCAAGCGTCTCAGCATTTTCCCCATCGCCGCGGCAGTCCTGGTCATCGTCAACGCACTCACCTGGCAAGGCGTCTTCTGGGCCGCCTGGCCGATCCTCGCCCTCGCCGTCACCGCCGGTGTGATCATGGCGCGGCTGCAGGACCGCTTTGACCGGTACATGACAAGCCTGGCGATCATCGGCATCGGCCTCGTCGGCATTAACCTCCTGTCATGGCAGGGAACTTTCTGGGCAATCTGGCCGCTGACGGGCTTTGCCGTCGTCGCGGCGATCCGCTGGGTCATGCGCAACTGAAACAGGCCGCTGCAAAGGTTGGAAATCCGGTATCAAGCTGATGTTTCCGCTGGCGATGGGCCTCGGATGTGATAGTCCTCCGGAACATTCCGGAGGAAGTTCAAACCATGTCCAAACCGCTGACCATCGCAGACCTGAAAATCCTGGCCCGGCGTCGTGTGCCGAAAATGTTCTTCGATTATGCGGACAGCGGCGCCTGGACAGAGAGCACGTACCGGGCCAACGAGGACGACTTTGCAAAGATCAAGCTGCGCCAGCGCGTGCTGGTCGACATGACCAACCGTACGCTCGAAACCACGATGATCGGCGAAAAGGCAATGATGCCCGTGGCACTGGCCCCGACCGGCATGACCGGCATGCAGCATGCCGACGGTGAAATGCTGGCTGCGAAGGCCGCGGAGGAATTTGGCGTTCCGTTCACGCTTTCGACGATGAGCATTTGCTCGATCGAAGATGTTGCTTCCGTGACGTCCAAGCCGTTCTGGTTTCAGCTCTATGTGATGAAGGACCGCGGCTTCGTGGAGCGGCTGATCGGCCGCGCCAAGGCCGCAAAGTGCTCTGCACTGGTCGTTACCGCCGACCTGCAGATTCTCGGCCAACGCCACAAGGATCTGCGCAACGGCCTGTCGGCGCCGCCGAAATGGACGCTGAAGAGCTTCATGCAGCTTGCCACCCGCCCGCAATGGTGCCTGGAAATGCTCGGCACCAAGCGCCGCGGATTCGGCAATATCGTCGGCCATGCAAGCAACGTCTCCGACCTCTCCTCGCTCGGTGCCTGGACGGCCGAACAGTTCGATCCAAAGCTCTCCTGGGACGACATCCGCTGGATCAAGGACCTGTGGGGCGGCAAGCTGATCATCAAGGGCATTCTGGATGAAGAGGATGCGCGCGCCGCAGCCGACACCGGCGCGGACGCGATCATCGTCTCCAACCATGGCGGCCGCCAGCTCGACGGCGCTCCCTCCTCGATCAGCATGTTGCCGAAGATCATCGATGCCGTCGGCGACCGGATCGAAGTCCACGTGGACGGCGGCATCCGCTCGGGCCAGGACGTCCTGAAAGCCGTGGCGCTTGGCGCACGGGGCACCTATATAGGCCGTCCCTTCCTCTATGGTCTCGGCGCCATGGGCAAGGACGGGGTCACGACCGCGCTCAATGTCATCCGCAACGAGTTGGATATCACCATGGCGCTTTGCGGCAAGCGGGACATCCAGACTGTCGACCGCAGTATTCTGGCGAACGTCCCTTTCTGATCGCCGGCGTCACGAGCGACCGGTCGGACACCATCCGCCCCTGGTTCCCGGCCGGCGTGCAAGGCCCTCTCGGACGAGAATGTCCGAGAGCGAAATGCCGTTCCGTGTGACCTGCCGCAGCTTGTGGCCGTCGACCTCCGCGTCATTGCCTTGCCAGGTGACAAGCTCGAACGGCCCGGAATCGAGGAAGGCGCGCACGCGCAGTTCCGCATCGCTGGCCTTGATCCGCTCCTCCTCGCAGTTCGGCTTCTTGATGTCCGGCACCTCGATGCCGACGAGGCGGACCTTCTGTCCATGGAAGACGAAACGATCGGCGGAGACGACGCAATCGTCTTGTTTGGCCGTGCCACAGAGATAGAATTTCGCCTCATAGGCGCCGGCGAGCTCTTCGCCGGTTTTCGGTGCTTCGGTCGTTCTGGGCACGTCACTTCCCGTCGGCTTGCCGATCGGCGCCGGCGGAATGATGGCGGCCGTATGGTTTTCATCTGGCAACATCGCCGGCTTCGATGTCACCGGCCGGTGAGGGATTGATGCCGCTGGCTTCGGCGGCTCCGGCCTAGCGGGCGCCGATGCGGGCTTCGCAGCAACTTGCACGGGTTTCCCGGACGTCAGGCTGGCGACGAACCGTCGCGCCACGGCCGAATTGTCATAAAGCGCGATGCCGCCGCCGACCACGAGAAGGGCGGCCAGCCACGGCCAGAGCGACGAGCCTGAGCTTTTCGACGCGCGCTTGCCGCCTTTGCGCCGTGAACCGGATTTTCCGCGCGATTGGGCCATCAGAATCTCTCCTGTCGAATCGGACAGAAGTATCCGGAGCAAGGGTTGCCGAAAGGTTTCAGCACGCCAAGAAGCACCTTGAAATTGTGTATTAGTGTGTATAATTTTGCCTTGAGAAGCGCTGAGGTAATTGCGCTGCTGTGCAAGGATGGGCTGGATCGAGCTGGCCCAGAAAGGCAGCCATGTTCAGTTCAAGCATCCGGAAAAGCCGGGACGCGTCACCCTTCCTCATCCGAAGCGCGACATCCCGCTCGGCACGCTCCGCAGTATCGAGAAACAGGCGGGACTGAAACTGAGGTAACCATGAGCAACTATATCGGCCTCATCCACAAGGAAGCAGGAAGTGACTATGGTGTCTCCTTCCCGGACTTCCCGGGCGTCGTAACCGCAGGCTCGACCTTGGACGAGGCCCGTCAGATGGCCGAAGAAGCGCTTGCATTCCACGTGGAGGGCATGGCTGAGGATGGCGAGGCGGTCCCTGAACCATCGAGCCTGGAGGGCGTGATGAGCGATCCAGCCAATCGGGACGGGGTAGCGATTCTCGTGAGCTTGAAGACGCAGGCAGCCAAAGCCGTACGTATCAATGTCACGCTGCCGGAAGACGTGCTTCAGCGGATCGACACCTTTGCAGAGGCGAGCGGCCTCTCGCGCTCTGGTTTTCTCGCAAGGGCAGCGCGACACGAGATGGAGCGCAACACAGCGGTTTGAAGTGATCAGACCCTTCCCGTCGCAAGCGCCATGGCCCAGTCGGAGCGGCCGTTCTCCGCCGCAAGCCGCGACATCGCCATATGGTCATACGGTACGTTGTGGAACTCGGGCACCCAGTCGCCGGCGGGCGTCTTTTCCAGGACGGCATAGGAGGCCATGGCATGGCCTGTCTCCACCTTGTGAAGGAACGGCTTGTCGTCGTCATAGGCCGGGCAGCCGACGCTGCCGGGATTGACGATCAGGCGCCCGTCCGAGAGTTGCACGGCGCGCGGAATATGGCTGTGACCACACAGGATCAGCGGCTGCTCAATGCCGTCGGCCAAGGCCTCGATCTCTTCGAGCGGTTTCAGAAAGACATGGCCTGCCGGCGACACCTGTTCCAGCCAATAGACATTGTCATCCTGCGGCGTCGCATGGCAGAGGAAAATCTCGTCTAGGTAGATGGTACTGAACGGCAGCTTGCGCAGCCAATCGAGATGGCGCGGCGCAAGCTGAGCGTGCGCATGGGCATCCGAAGACGCAAGAGCATCGGCCGGCGTTTCGATGAGATAGCGGTCATGATTGCCCCGAACCGTCTGCACCGCGTGCATATCCAGAAGCAGGAAGAGATCACCGGCCCGGTCTGCCTCCAGGGGACCGCTGAAGCAATCGCCGAGGTTGACGATGTCCCGGATGCCGAGCCCGGCAATATCCTCCAACACCGCCTGCAGCGCCGCGCAATTTCCATGAATGTCGGCAATCGCGGCAAAGCGCATCAGCTTCCCCGATAGGTCGAGTACCCGTAGGGCGACAGGAGCAGCGGCACATGGTAATGCGCCGTCGTATCGGAAATGCCGAAGCGGATCGGGATCACGTCGAGGAAGGCAGGTTCGGTAAGCTTCGCGCCGCCAGCGCGAAGATAATCGCCTGCGTGAAACACAAGCTCGTATTCGCCGGCGACAAAAGTCTCACCGATCAGGAGCGGCCCGCCGTCGACACGACCGTCGGAATTGGTCGTCACCGTCCTGATCTTCTCGCGTCTGTCGCCCGCCAGCCGGTAGAGATCGATCGTCAATCCCTCGGCAGGCGTGCCGCTCGCCGTGTCGAGCACATGGGTGGTGAGGCCGGTCATAGGCTGGGCTCCGCAACGAGGAAAGGGGCGTCGAAAAAGAACTCTTCCAGATTGTTGCCGGGACCGTCACGGTCCGCCACCAGGAAATCGCTGACCGCGTCGAGCGCCATCAGCGGATGGTGCCAGACATTGATCCGGTAGTTCACGCCCTGCCCGACCCTGGCGAGAAACACCTTCGGCCTGCCCGGCTTTCCATCGATATCTTCCGAAACGGCAACGAGGAACGGCCTGTCCGAAAGCGGCGAAAAGCTCTGGCTGCCGAATGGATGCCGCTCCATCATGGTGATCGCATAGGGGAAGCTGCGCGGCTGACCACGGAAAATGCTGAGGATGACGCGCGCGCCCTCTCCCGCAGCTTCGGGCGCCGCCAACGCATGGAAACGTTCCGTGGTGCCATTGTTGATCAGCCGCATGGTCGAAGGATCGGGCTCGATCACGTCGCCGAAGGGGGCGAACGCAGCTTTGGTAAGGGGCTGTATCTCAAGATGGTCGGTCACGTCATTCGCCTTCAATCGTACACTTGCAATCATTCGCCCTGCACACGCCACTGGCGAATCAAGTCGAATTGGGAAACCAGCGCCGGCAAAGAGAGCTTCACGGTGTCGAAGACGACAGGGAGTTCCAACTCATAGTAGTCATGAACCACGAAATTACGCATGCCCTTTATCTTCGACCATGGAATTTCCGGATGGTCCGCGACGAAATCAGGATGATGAGCGATGATCCTTGAAGCGTTTTCGCCAATCAGAACCAGCGCCATGCCCACCGCCATCTGCGTGCGGGCATCGGAGAGAAATGTCTCCAGTTCCATGCCGGCCACGAAATCACATGCCTGAAGCGCGGCGGATCGCATCTGATCGAGATATGCTCTCAAACGGTCCGCACTCATATGGCTCTGGCTTCCGACAGGATCCGCTCGCGCATGGATTTCCGTATGCCCCCCGACGTCACGAGATCGACTTTCACTCGCAGGAGCGTTTCCAGCGTATCTTGCAAGCCGCCCAGATCGAACAATGTCGTTCCCGGAAGCGCATCCACGAGGATATCGAGGTCGCTGTCCGGTCGATCCTCTCCCCGCGCCACCGAACCGAAGACGCGCGGGTTTGCCGCGTTGAAGCGTTTCGTCGCTTCGCGGATCGCCTCGCGGTTCTTTTCCAGCACTTCCGACGGTCTCATGACGATATCTCTTACGATGCAGTCAATATAGGCAAGGCACGAAGGAGAGAAAAGCAGGAGTATAAACCGGGCCTCACTCGCCCTGCGCCCGCCAGTTGCGGAGGGAATCGAGCTGGGAGAGGAGTTCGGGAATCATCCGATCTACAGTCATCCAGACGGTATCGACATCAAGGTCAAAATACTGATGAGCAATCCGATTGCACATGTTCCGGATATCCCTCCAAGGGATCTCCGGATGCTCGACAACAAAGTCCGGAAAACGCTCCATGATTTTGGTCGCGCATTCGCCGATCGCCATGATATTCGCGATGACGGCGTCCTGTTTGATTTCATCACGGACGAACGCGTCCCGCTCCATGCCCGCGACATAGCGCACGGCCTTGCTTCCCGTGACAACCATTCGATCGAGATAGGCTTCGAGGCGCTCCACACTCATATCGCGGCTGCTTCCGCGACAATACGCTCGCGCACTTTCGGCGGAAAATCCCCTGGCACCTTCACATCAACCGTGACGCCGAGTGCTTCCTCCAGATCTCCCTGGAGTCCACCAAGCGTGAAGAGTGAGGTCGTTGGCGAAGGGTCAACCAGAATATCCAGATCACTATCAGGCCGATCCTCCCCGCGCAGCACGGAACCATAGACCCGCGGGTTGGAGACCTGCCGGCGGGCAACGATCTCCCTGATGATTTCCCGGTTCTTTTCCAGCACTTCCGACGGTCTCATGACGGCATCACTCCTGATGCCGCCAATATAGGCTACGGAAGATATCGAGGAAAGAACTCACGCCTTCGGGCCGTAGAGCCTGAGCCGCATCGTCCCGCCATCCGGGTGCATGGCGTAACGCACATGGGTAACCGGGCCGATATCGGCGACGACACCCGCGCCATATTCGTGGACATGGTCCATCTGCAGCTTCTGCCGCGGCAGGATCGGCTTCCAGCTCTCCGATGCGGCAATCTCCGCCTCGGAAAGCACGTCGCCAAGCTCCGGCAGGTAGGCGCCGAGCAGTTCGCACGTATCCGGGAAATTGCCCTTGAAGAAATGCGTGTCGACAATGATGCGTTTGACGACGCCCGGATGGCCGAGGCGGATCACGACCCAGTCATGGCCCGGCCCGCGGCGGCGCTTGGTCTCCCAGCCGTCGCCCATATTGTCGCCACGCCCCGGTCCCAGCATCTTGTCCGGATGGCCGTAATGGGCATCCGACCAGGCGAGCGATTTCGCGCCATGGAATATGTAGGCCAGGTCGATCTCTTGCGTCGTGCCGACCTTGGCCCAATCGAAATGCGCCGAACCGTAGACGCGCAGGCGAGCGATCCCGCCATCGGGATAGATATGCAGACGCAAATGCGTCCAGATCTTCTCCTTGCCGGCATTCTCGAAGAAATGATGCGCGTTCGGCCCGAGCGGCGACTTTGCCAGGATTTCCGTCCAGACCGTCGCATCGGTCGGGTCGCCATCCTCGACGAAAGCAGCCTCGATCGAGCAATGCGGCGGATAGTTGCCGGTGAAATAGCTGGTATCGACGTCGAAGCCGTAGATGCGGCCGGGCATTGCAAGTCTCACGATCGCAAAGTCGTGGCCGGGCACGCGTTTGCGGCGGCTTTCCCAGCCGTCCATGTACTTGCCGTTATCGTCGTAAAGGTCCGGATCGAAACTTGGGGGCGCGTCCTGAAGCATGCGCTCCAGCGGCGCGAAGAATTCGTCGGTCGTGTAGAGACCCTTGGCGCCGAGACGCGCGGAGGCGAGGTTGATCGCGCCGATCACGAAGGATGGCAGGCTGTTGTCGGTCGTCTCGGTCATTCATTTCTCCGGAAACATGGATTGCAGGCGCAGAAGCGCAATTCGTTCGACCTGAGCCGTGGCGGTCGCGAACTCCTCCTCGGCGCTGTTGTGGATGCGCTTTTCGAAGGCGGCAAGGATGTCTTGCCTGTCCAGGCCCTTTACGGCGATGATGAAGGGAAAGCCGAACTTTTCCGTATAGGCATTGTTGAGTTCGGTGAATCGGGCGTGTTCGGCAGCGGTCAGGCGATCGAGCCCGGCGCCCGCCTGTTCCTGTCTGCTGTCTTCGGTCAGGTCGCCGGCGATCGCGAGCTTTCCAGCGAGATCGGGATGAGCACGCAATACGCCGAGCCGCTCCTCATGGCTCGCCTTGCGAAAGATCGAGACAAACGCATCGTGGATGCCCTTGGCGGTCAATGGCACCAGGATCAAGCCTGCATCATAGGCGCGCTCGGCGATGAAAGGCGAATGTTCGAAGACACCGCCGAACTTGGCAATAAAATCGGCACGCGCGCTCACAGGGCACCTGCCGGCTTGTGGTGCTCATGCCAGTGTCTGGCAATCTCGATGCGCTGCGGTATCCAGACCTTGTCATGGGAAAGCACGTATTCCATGAAGCGGCGAAGTGCTGCCACGCGGCCCGGCCGGCCGACGAGGCGGCAGTGCAGGCCGATATTCATCATCTTCGGGCTGCCTTCACTGCCCTCCCGATAAAGCACGTCGAAGGCATCCTTCAGGTAGTTGAAGAACTGGTCGCCGGCATTGAAGCCCTGCGGCGTCGCAAAGCGCATGTCGTTGGTATCGAGCGTGTAGGGGATGATGAGGAATGGCTTGCCGTCCAGCCCCGGCACCCAATAGGGCAGATCGTCCGCATAGCTGTCGGAGGAATAGAGGAAGCCCCCCTCCTCCATGACGAGCCGCAGCGTATTGCCGGACGGCTTGCCCTGATACATGCCATAGGGCCGTTCGCCGGTGAGCTCGGTATGCAGCCGCACCGCTTCCAGAATGTGCTGCCGCTCGGCGTCCTCCGGAAAGTCCTTGTATTCGAGCCAGCGGTAACCATGGCTGGCGATCTCCCAGCCCGCTTCCGTCATGGCGGCGACCGCTTCCGGGTTACGGGCCATGGCGAGCGTCACACCATAGACTGTCGCCTGCACCTTGAGTTCGGTGAACAGGCGCCACAGCCGCCAGAAGCCGGCGCGCGAGCCGTATTCGTAGATCGACTCCATGTTGAGGTTGCGCTGGCCGGGCCAGGGCGCGGCGCCGACGATCTCCGACAGCAGCGATTCCGATGCGGGATCGCCGTCGAGGATGGAGCTTTCGCCGCCTTCTTCGTAATTGATCACGAACTGAACGGCGATATTGGCGCCGCCCGGCCATTTCGGATCGGGAATATTGCGGCCATAGCCGACGAGGTCGCGCGGATAGTCTTTTGCCTGCATCGAATTCACCCCGAACATGTGATGCCGGACGGTAGCGCACCCTTTCCGCGGATGTCGAGACCGAAACGTCGATCAGATGCCGACCGCCCGGAGGATAGCGACCGAGGCGACACCGAGTGCCACGGAAACGAGCATCGGCAGGCGCAATGCCGCAAAAGCAGTCACGGCACAGGCGATTGTTTCGGCAATTCCCGTGGCGAAAGCGGTCGGCGCGACCACCGCCATCAGCACGGCGGGCGGAATCGATTCGATCGCCTTTCTGGCATTGCCTCCGAGCGAGACATGACGGATCAGGAGAAGGCCGCTGACGCGGGTTAGAATGGTCGCCGCAGCCATAGCCAGGATAGCGAGAAGGGTCGCGAAATCGACAGTCATGGCATTGCCTCCACGTCACGGCGGCTCCCGCTGACGACGGCGACAAGCAAGCCCGCAACCGCACCCGCCGCGATGTACCACACGCCCGGCACGAAATGCTGGGTCAGGACGGCGGCGGCACCGCTGGCGATGAGGACTGCGCCTGTCTCCGGTCCTTTCCAGAAGCCCATGATCAGCACGATGAAGACCGCCGGGAACGCGAAGTCGAGCCCGAGCGTCACCGGATCGCCGAGGAAAGCCCCGAGCGCCGCACCGGCAATACCGGAGAAAACCCAGGCGAGATAGAAAGGCGCGACAAGGCCGGCGAACCAGCAAGGCGTCAGTCTCGCGGCGCCAGCCCGGAATTCCGCCATAGCCCAGATTTCGTCGGCGAGGAACAGCATCGCGACATATTGCGCACGCGGGCCGAATTCTCCCATCTTGGTGCCGAGCGAAGCGCTCATCAGCACATGGCGGATATTGACGAGCAGTGCCGCGAATCCGACGCCCGCCCACGAGGCCGGATGCGTCCAGATGTCCATCGCCACGAATTGCGAACCGCCGGCGAAAACCAGCGCACTCATGAGGCCCGCTTCGGCGGGCGTCAGGCCCTTGGTGGCCGCCACCGCGCCGAAGACGAGGCCGATCGGGATCACCGCGGCGATCAGCGGCGATATCGCCCGCATGCCGCCGAGAAAGTTTTGCAGTCTTGTATTCTCATTCACGCCGAAGAACCTTTGATCTCATGCAGATGCTCTTGCCCCTCATCTGCCTGCCGGCACCTTCTCCCCGTTAGACGGGGAGAAGGACGCAAGCCGCAAGCTCCCAGTTCCCTCTCCCCGCCTGCGGGGAGAGGGCTAGGGTGAGGGGCATGCATAAGACGCCTGATATCCAACGTCTTGAACAAAAGTGATGCCAGGTGGAAGGCTTCAGCGACCGAGTGGTGGCCATCGTTAGCGAGCGCGATATTGCCCCGGAGTCAAACCCGTGCGTGCCTTGAAATGCCGGGTGAAATGGGCCTGGTCGGCGAAACCGCATTCGAGCGCGATCTCGGCTGGCTGCCCGCCTTCCTGCAAGCGCTTGCGCGCCTCGCGGATGCGGATGTCAGTCAAAAAGGAATGCGGGGTGATATGGAACTCCTTGCGGAAGGCCCGGATCAGGTGCGCGCGGCTGAGGCCTGCGACGGCGGCAAGCTCTTCGAGGCCGATATCGGTCGCATAGTGTTCCACCAGATAGTCGCGGGCCTGGTGTACGGCGGACCGTTCGGATGTATCGGTCGGGACGATGATCGAGCTGCCGTGCCGGCGGAACATGGCATCGAGCACGATGAACATGGGTTGGCTCGTCTCCAGCGCGCCAGCCCCCTCCTCCAGTGTGCGATGTGCTTCATGGAAAGCGTCTGCCAGCGCTTGATCATGCAGGATCTGCTTGCCGAAGGCGGGCGTGCCATTGAAGGGTTTTCCCGTAACGTCCTCCAGGATTTCACGGAAAAGCGACATGTCCGGATAGATCATCCGGTAGCGATAGCCACCGTCCTTCGGTGCGCCGTCATGGATCTCGCCGGGATTGATGAGATAGAGGTCGCCAGGCCCCGAGGCTTCGCGCGTGCCGCCGATGGTGGCGATCTGCGTGCCTTTCTCGATCGCGCCTATGCTGAAAGTATCATGCGCATGTGGGGCGAATTCATGGGTCAGGAACGTCGCGCTCAGGCATTCCATGCCGCCAAAACGGTTATCCCGCCAGAAGCGGGTTGTCTCCGCTTTCGCCAGCGGCATGTAATCGGCGGCCTGTTGCTGCGAGATATTCTCCATCGGAGAAATATAACAGATCCGCCCGCCCGCTTCTTGAACAAAAGTGATCAGGCGATCTTGCGCGCACTCACCCGGCCCATCGGATGCAGCGAATGCACCAGGAAAGGGGCACCCGGCTCTTCCTCGATGAAAAGTGCAAGATTGACGACCTCGACCAGCCTCTTCAGGTAGGGATCGAAATAGTCGCGCAGCGCCCGTTCGAAACGCGGCAGGTCGGCAGCTGAAAGCGGACCGGTGAGCGTCATATGAAAGCGGAACTCGTCCATGACGTAGGGGGAGCCCCAACGGTGGAGGTTGGCGAATTGCGGCGCGGAGAGATCGCCGGGATCGCTGCGCTCCAGCTCGGCTTCGGAAAGCGGTGCGCGAAAGACGTCGAATTCCTGTACCACGGACGCGGCGAGGAAGCGCATAGCCTCGGACGGGATCACCGGCGCCAGGGCGAAGAAATTCCCGAGACGCACCACCTCCAGCCCGGGGAGTTCGAACGGGTTGTGCGCGCCGGCAAAACGCATCAGGTGCCGCAGCAGCATCGGTTCGGTGATGTCGGGAGCGAGCCGGAACGGCGCTTTCAGCGTTGCATGGAAACCGTAGCGGCGTGGCAGCGCCGTGTTGAAGGCGATGTCGTGGATGCCGATACCGCGGATCGCCGGCGGCTCCATGGCCTCGCCGGAGAAGGCGTTGCGGCCGAGCCACTGTGCCGCGGCCAGCGTCAGCGGATCATGAGCCGGGGGCGTGAAATGAATGGCATAGCGCATGCATCACCTTCTCGTGCTTCCTTCCCCGGACCCTGCTGTTTTACGCATTGCTCAACAATCCCTGCGGAGGGGTTAAGTGATTTGCGTGACAGATTAACGACGAGGACGACGAAAAGTTCGCGTTTAACGCGAAGCCATTTCGAGATGACTGGTGAGCGTAAATGACGCAGGAACCCGCATTTCACGGGAACTCGCGGCGTCGAGCGCCGCTTCCGCCAGTTCATGAGCGAGCCCGAAGCTCACCTTGAAACCACCTGTGAGAGCAATCACGTTCGGATGGTCGGGGTGCGGCCCGACCATCGGATCGCGGTCGATCGCCTTGGGGCGCAGCCCCGCCCAGCGCTCAATCACCGGCGCATCCTTCAAGGCCGGTACGAGCGCCCGGGCGCGGACGATAAGATCGTCGAGCAGCGCATCGGTCGCAAAGGCGTCCTCGAACGTATCTTCGCTGGTGCTGCCGACCGCAACATGGCCGCCTTCATGGGCGACGACATAGAGGCCGTTCAGGAAAATGACCGGCAGCGCAGGGTCGATATCAGCCGCAAGCAGCGCCGCCTGCCCCTTGACCGGCTGGCCGATCGGACGTGGCAGCGGCGGCGAGATCGGTTCGATGAGCGGGAAGGACCGATGGCCAGCGGCAACAATGCAATGGCCGAAGGTGATGCTTTCGCCGCCCGTAAAGACAATTTTGCTCATCGCGGGCTCGATCATCTCCGCGCCGACGCCCTCGACAGTCCGGACATGTCTTGCGGAATACAGGAAGGTAGCAAGCGCAGAGGTCAGGCCGCGCGGCGAAACGCGCGCCGCAAACGTGTCGTGGACGAGGCCGGCCCCGGCGAAGGAGGCATCCGGCCAGCCTTCCTGCAGTGGACGGTCGATGACGTGCCAGTGGAAACGGCGGTCGCCATGACGCCATGCGGCTTCTGCGTCCTGCGAGTGGCGAAGGGCGATCGTCCGCAAATGCGGTTTCGGCAGCGGGATCAGCCGGCCGCAACGGCGATAGCCGCAGGGGATGCCGGTCGCCGCCTCGATCCGGACGATCTCGTCTTCAAGGGAGAGCAGCGCGTCGAACTGGTACTGTTTCTTGTCGTTCCACTTATCCGGCATATGCGGCATCAGCGCACCGAGCAGCCCGCCGCTCGCCCCCTGCCCCAACCGGCCGGCATCGACAAGCACGGTCTCGATACCCAGCCGTTCGGCCTTTACGGCAGCCCAGAGGCCCATGATGCCACCGCCGAGAATGACGAGATCGGCGGTGGGAGGAATATCGCGAGATTGACCGTCAAAACTTGATTGACCCCTTGAGCCGGCAGGATTATCCGCATGTCCCATGAGCAACCGTGATCCCGAAATGCTTGTTACCGCCGGCCAGATGCTGGACTCTCAGACGTTGGACTGGCACGACGGCGATATGCCGTATTCGAAGGAGTTTGGCGATCACTTTTATTGCCGCACCGACGGCAGACAGGAATGCGGTCACGTCTTCCTGGCCGGCAACGGCCTGCCGGCGCGCTGGTTGCAAGAAAAGTCACCATGCGGGGACTTTCGGATCGGAGAGCTCGGTTTCGGCACCGGCTTGAACTTCTGCGAGACCTGGCGGCAATGGAAGCTCTTCCGTGGCCCGGCCGCGCGACTGCATTTCATGTCCTTCGAGCTCTATCCGATGAAACGCGAGGAGATCGATCGGGCGCTTTCCCGCTGGCCGGAGATCGATGCGGAGCGCCAGGCGCTCGCCGCCGCCTGGCCGGACGCTCCGACCGGCCAGGTCGATCTCCAGATGGCTGGTCAAACGCGACTGACGGTGAGCTGCGGCCCGGCACTCGCAGGCGTCACCGGAGCCGAACCCGGCTTCAATGCCTGGTTCCTCGACGGTTTCGCGCCATCGCGCAATCCGGACATGTGGTCACCCGAACTGATGCAGGCGCTCTATGAGAAGACCGCGCCTGGCGGCACTTTCGGCACCTATGCCGCGGCAGGCTTCGTACGGCGCAACCTTCAGGCAGCCGGTTTTTCGGTTGAACGCCGTCCGGGCTTTGCGGGAAAACGCGAAATGCTGTGCGGGAAGAGGTAACAGAGAAGCTGGTTACAAACTCGGGCGGCGGTGGAGCACCTATGCGGCCGGTCGTACAAGTGCCGCTTGCTGCCCTACGCTCCGGAGCATCCGTCAGTTCGAAACCGACGTCACTACCGCTCCGCCAAGCCAGTTGCGGATCTTGGCTTCCAGCGCTTCCGGGCTGATCGGCTTGGAAAGATAGTCGTCCATGCCCGCCTGCAGGCAGAGTTCCCGGTCGCTTTCGAGCGCATGCGCCGTAACCCCGATGATCGGAGTATGGGTGCCGGTTTCCTGTTCCATTTCACGGATCTTCCGGGTCGCCTGATGGCCGTTCATGACCGGCATGGACACGTCCATGAGGATCACCGCCGGATCATGCTCCTTCCAGGCGTTCACCGCTTCCGCTCCGTTCTTGACGATCTGGAAAAGCCAGCCGGTCGTCTGCAGGATCTGTGTGAAGACGATCTGGTTGACCTCGTTGTCCTCGGCGACCAGCACGTCGAGGGTCGCGGCCGGGTGCACCGGCGAGGTGGAAACCGGCTCCTCGGCAAACACCGGTTTCGAAGAGGATGCCGATACCGAAGCGGGATCGCTAGCGGCCGGTAAGGTCTGCATGACCGCCGCAACGGCTGCGGCTGGCCTCGGCCGGGCGGAGACCGGCAGATTCTCCAATGCCCGCCGTTTGGTGCGGATCGAGCGGACCACGTCGATGATCGTGCTGCGCAGGAGGTTGGCGCGGGCCGGCTTCATCAGATGGGCCTGGATGTTGAGGGCGGCGAACATGCTGTCGTCGCCAGCCATGTCCATCGAAGTCAGGAAGATGACGCCGGTGCCGTCGAAACGCGGATCGCGTCGCATATGCCGCGCGAAATCGAGGCCGTTCATCTCCGGCATGTGATAATCGAGCACGATGACATCCAGGACAAAGCCGATCCGGGCGGCTTCCCGGATGATCGCCAGGCCCTCGGCTCCGCTCTCGGTGGCAACCGTGTCGAAGCCCCACATGCTGAGCTGTTCCGTCAGGATGCGGCGGTTGACGGGATTGTCGTCGACCACGAGAACGCGCGCGCCGCTCGTGTTGATCGGCAGCGATGTCTGGACGTTACGTTCGCTGACCACCTGGAACGGCAGATGCACCGTAAAGACCGATCCGCGACCGAGTTCGCTCTCTACCTCGATATGACCGCCGAACAGCTCCGTCAGGCCGGCCGTGATGGCAAGCCCGAGGCCGGTGCCTTCGTGGCGGCGAGTGGAGGACGAATCCACCTGAGAAAACTTCTCGAAGACCGACTTCAGCTTCTCGCCGGGAATACCGAGGCCGGTATCCTCGATGCGGACGGAGAGCATCATCTCGCCCGGCCCGATCGGTTTCGACACGAGGTCGATGAAGACATGGCCCTTTTCGGTGAACTTCACCGCATTGCCGACGAGATTGGTGATGATCTGGCGGAAGCGGCCAGCATCGCCCAGAACCGTCTCGCGGACGGAAACATCGCCGCGGACGATGAGCTCGATATCCTTCTCGGCGGCGGACGACGAGAGCAGCGTTGCCACATCCTCGATCGCCTCGACCGGATCGAACGGAGCTTTCCTCAGCTTCATCTGTCCGGCGTCGATCTTCGAGAAGTCCAGAATATCGTTGATGATGGTGAGCAGCGCATTGCCGGACTTGACGATGATGTCGATAAAAGTCTTCTGACGGGTGTCGAGATTGGACTTGGCGAGCAGCTCCGCCATGCCGAGCACGCCGTTCATGGGTGTGCGGATTTCGTGGCTCATATTGGCGAGGAATTCGGACTTCGCCCGATCGGCCGCTTCGGCCCGCTGCAGGAGCCGCGTCAGGTCCTCTTCACGTTCCTTCATCTCGGTGACGTCGGTGAAGATCGCCAGCCAATGATCACTGCCGGTGATATTCGCCTCCACCTGAATCCACTTGCGGCCGTCAATCCGGAAGGAAGCGTGAACCGGCCGGCCGGCCGAAACATTTTCATCCCACGACCTCAGCGTTTCCGCCGCGTCCTCCGGTGAGCCGAGATCGCCGCGCTTGACGCAATAGCGGAAGATCTCGCGCCACTGCCTTCCCGGCACGGCCATATCGGCCGGCATATCGAGCATGTGGGGCAGAGCATCGTTGGAGAAGATGATTTCGCCGTCGTGAAGGATGAGCAACCCCTGCGACATAGCGCTTGTCGCATCACGCATCAGCGCGCCGTGCTGCTCGAGCGCGGCGCGAGCCTCGTGGATCTCCTGCTCGCGCCTGCGGATGGCGGTGATGTCCATATAGGTGAGCAGCGTCTTGTCGCCGGAGAGCCGTGTGTGCGAAATGACGAGGGTACGGCTGTTGCGGCTCTTTACCTCGATCGGCGCCCCCTCGTGATTTTCCCTTAGCGCAGCGACGCGCTCTTCGTAGATCTCGTCGAAACTTTGAGTCGAACCGGCATAAATGCCGTGGTCGAAATTGATCTTGAGGAACTCACGATAGGAGCGCCCCGGCAGGTCTACCTGTTCTCCGGCGTCCCAGAAAGAATAGAAGGCCGGGTTGGCATATTCGAACAGGAACTTGTCATCGAGAATCGCGATACCGACCGGTATGGCATGCAGGATCGTCTGCAGGTCCCGGCCGAGCTTCTCCGCCTTTTTCTGCGCCTCCTTGATGAGGGAAACATCCGTGCGGGAGCCGACGAGATGATGCGCACCGTCCTGGGTGGTGATACGGCGCAGGCGGGTAATGACGGGGATCGTGGAGCCATCGGGGAACCTGACGTCCTCCGACTTGTCGATGTCCTCGCCTTGCATGACCCGGTCGTTTTCAAGACGGAAGCGATCGGCCGCGTCCGGGAACATCTCCGTCTCGGTCTTGCCGAGGAAATGTTCTCGCGGGCTGCCCAGCATCGTCTCGTAAGCGGCGTTCGCATAGGTGAGCCGGCGGTCGCTGTTGCGAACGAAGACCGGCACCGGCAGATCCTCGAGCACGGCCCGGAACAGGCCCGTCTCCGAAACCTGCGTGCGCAAGAGCATTTCCTGCTCCTTGAACTCCGTCACATCGTGGCGGATAGCGATCAGAAGGCCGTTTTCCAGCCGCTTGTTGATGCTTCGGACCCATCGCCCGTCGGAAAGCTGGTCGACGCTTTCCGAATAGGGAAGCTCAAAGGGCTTCATCCGTTCGGCAATCCAAGCCGCCTTGTCCGGCGGGTTGGCGCCCAGGCTCTGGGGAGACAGGCGTTGCCGCCGGTCATAGGCATAACCGAGGACTTCCCTGAGCGTGATACCGGGCTTGATGTCCACCGAAATGGACGACAGATAATCGATGAGCTGGGAATTGCAGTAAAGGAGAGCATCGTTCTTGTCGTAGATGCCGATGCCCATCTCAAGCATGTCGAGGGCGTCGTCGAGAAGCGCGTTGTTGAAGAATGAGATCGGCTCTACGTCCCTTCCGTTAAAGGGCACGGCATCGTGCTGGCGCTCGAAGGCCGATCCTGGGTCCGAAACCGAAGCGAACGTGCCGAACAGATAGGTATGATCGTTTTCCGTCAGAAAACGCTCGATGTGGATTTCATGGCGCACCGCGCCGGAACGGTCGAAGCAGAGCGCCGTCTCGTCTGTGCCGAAGACGATCGCCCGGCATTCCTTTTCCCTGCGGTCGGCGTCTTCCGCCGCGCCGGAGAGACTGCGGCTCACCGTGCCGGCGAATTCGCTCGGATCCAGACCAAAGAGGCGCGCATAGGCCGCATTCACCGCTACGTAAGCGAGGGCGCTGTCCTTGATGAAGGCGGGGTCGGCGAGATCGTTGATCCGCTCGCACGCCGTTTTCAAGAGTTCGCTTTCCGTCTCCACCTTCCCCCACTCCGTCGTGCCGGCCTGACACCGTTCGATTCGTTTTCCCCATCGATTGATAACACCATGGCGAGCGTTAACAACGTATTGTTGACGAAAGGCAAAGGTTCACAATTTCCGCTATTTCAGTCATTCCGGCAGAAACCTACCCGACGCTATCCCACGAGAGGCGGCCAATAGTCGCAAATGGCAGGGGTGAAGACGGCGGAAGTCTGACAGATTTCGCAAGACATGACGCAGATGGAACGATCATGAGCGAGATTACGACACCGTCGGTCGACCCCCAAAAACAACCAGAAGATGCGGCACGTCATCGCCGCCCAGGACGCCGCGGGGCTGAGCGGCAGCGAGCCCGATCACCCGGTAGCCGATACGCGAAGCTCGCCAACACTCTCGCACGCACCGAGATCCTGCCGCCGGAGGCGCTGGAGGATATCCATCAAGCATCGCTCACCGTGCTGGAAGAGGTGGGCATGGACATCATCCTGCCCGAGGCGCGGGAAAGGATGAAGACAGCTGGCGCGGACGTGACGCCGGGCGAGCAACGCGTGCGCTTCGATCGCGGGCTGATCCTGGAGATGATCGCGTCGGCTCCCTCTTCCTTCACGATGTTCGCCCGCAACCCGGCAAGGAATGTCGAAATCGGCGGCAACAACCTCGTCTTCGCCCAGGTCGCCAGCGCGCCATTCGTAGCCGACCGCGACGGTGGCCGCCGTGTCGGCAACCGGGAAGACTTCCGCAAGCTCGTCAAGCTCGCCCAGCATTACGACGTGATCCACACGACCGGCGGCTATCCGGTCGAGCCGGTCGATATCCACGCCTCGGTGCGCCATCTCGACTGTCTCTCCGATCTGGTGAAGTTCACCGACAAGGTATTCCACTGCTATTCGCTCGGGAAACAACGCAATCTCGACGCGCTGGAGATCGCCCGGATCGGCCGCGGGATTTCCGTTGAGCAAATGGAACGCGAACCTTCGCTCTTTACCGTTATCAACTCGTCCTCCCCGCTTCGTCTTGACGGGCCGATGCTGCAGGGGATCATCGAGATGTCGTCCCGCAACCAGGTCGTCATCATGACGCCTTTCACGCTCGCCGGGGCCATGGCCCCGGTAACGATCGCAGGCGCCCTCGTCCAGCAGAACGCCGAGGCACTCTGCGGCATCGCCTTCACCCAGATGGTGAGGAAAGGGGCACCGGTCATGTATGGCGGCTTTACCTCGAATGTCGACATGAAGACGGGGGCACCGGCCTTCGGCACTCCGGAATATATGAAGGCGGTGATCGCCGGTGGGCAACTGGCGAGAAAATATGGCGTGCCTTACCGCACCTCCAACACCAATGCAGCCAACACGCTCGACGCACAGGCGGCTTATGAATCGATGATGTCGCTATGGGCCCTGACGCAGGGCGGCGGCAATTTCGTACTGCACGCCGCGGGCTGGACCGAAGGCGGACTGACGGCTTCCTTCGAGAAATTCATCCTCGACGTGGACATGCTGCAGATGGTGGCGGAATTTCTTTCGCCCCTTGATGTCAGCGCGGATGCGCTGGCGCTGGAGGCCGTACGCGACGTCGGCCCGGGCGGTCATTATTTCGGCACCGCACATACGCTGGCGCGTTACGAGAACGCCTTCTACTCGCCGATCCTCTCCGATTGGCGTAACTTCGAGACCTGGACCGAGGCCGGGCGCCCGACCACCTACGACCACGCCAACCGTGTCTTCAAGCAGGCGCTTACCGCCTACGAGCAGCCCCCGCTCGACCCGGCGATAGAGGAAGAGCTCGATTCGTTCGTGGCGAGGCGCAAGGCAGAGGGCGGCGTGCCGACGGATTTCTGACCGGCCCCGCTTTCGTCGGCATTTTGCCATCTTTTGGACAAAACCCATCCCGGAGATTGTTTTATCTTTCGAATACTCAACCGAAGGCGGTGTCAGTCTGAACAGCCGTTCAGACAACTTCATGATGTTCTTCATCAATCCGCCGCCTTTGCACGCGACCCTTCTTCGTGCCCTTAAAGAATAAAGGGAAAGGAACAAGACCATGTCCGTACTGCATAAAAGCGTTTCCGCGGGCCTAATCGCTCTAACCATCGCAGGCGCACTGACGGCAACCGCCCCAGCCGCGCAAGCTCGCGACCGCCATCATCATCGTGGCGACGTCTGGGCCGGCGTCGCAGCCGGACTTGCGGGCGGCATCATCGGCGGCGCGATCGTCTCGGGATCCCAGCGGCCCGTCTACGTTGAGCCTGAATACGAATACGCCCCGCCTCCGCCCCCGCCGGTCTACCACCGCACCTATTATCGCACGGAGTATGTACCGCGCTGCCATTACGAATGGGTCGAGAACGAATGGAGCGATGCTTATCGCGCCCGCGTCTGCCCGCGCTACTGAACCAGCCGATCATGCTGTCAGAGTGACCCGCCTCCGCCAATCCGGAGGCGGGTCTTTTGTTGTTCACGCGCCCAACCTTCGATGAATTCTGTTTTTCGCAGTTGCCAAACATTTACTTGACATTTGCCCTGAAACCTACCAAATGCGCCCCAGCTTTCACCTTCCGGCCGCCGCGTGAGCTGGCCCCGCGTCAATAGAACCGCGAAGAAGGAACAAGGCGCACAGATAGATCGCCCTCGACCCTCGAGGGTTTAAGCGCTGGAAAGCAATTTCCAACTTACAAGTTCCCACTTCACGCGGGGTTCTTGACGCCAAAGGCAAGCCGGACAGCATGGTGCTGACCCGGACGATATCTTTTGGCGCCCCGAAAAGGTATTCGACTTGACGAATTTTCATGAGCTTGGTCTCACCAAGCAGATCGTAGCCACTCTCTCCCAGCTTGGTTACGAAACGCCGACGCCGATCCAGGCGCAGGCGATCCCCGAACTTCTGAAAGGCCGCGACATGATCGGCCTTGCCCAGACCGGCACCGGCAAGACCGCTGCCTTCGGTCTCCCCATCATCGAAATGCTGCTGAAGGAAGCCAAGCGTCCCGACAACCGCACCACCCGCACGCTTGTTCTCGCTCCGACTCGCGAACTGGTCAATCAGATCGCCGTCAACCTGAAGAATTTCATCAGGAAGACGCCGCTCAAGGTCAACACCGTCGTCGGTGGCGCTTCCATCAATAAACAGCAGCTCCAGCTCGAACGTGGGACCGACATTCTCGTCGCAACCCCGGGCCGCCTGCTGGACCTCATCAGCCGCCGTGCCATCTCGCTCGGCCAGGTGACGCATCTTGTCCTCGACGAGGCCGACCAGATGCTCGACCTCGGCTTCATCCACGACCTGCGCAAGATCTCCAAGATGGTGCCGGCCAAGCGCCAGACGCTGCTCTTTTCGGCCACCATGCCGAAGGCGATCGCTGACCTTGCCAGCGACTACCTGACCGATCCGATCAAGGTGGAAGTGACGCCTCCGGGCAAGGCTGCCGACAAGGTCGAGCAGTATGTCCATTTCGTCACCGGCAAGAACGACAAGACCGAGCTTCTCAAGACCTCGCTCGAGGAAAACCCCGATGGCCGCGCCATGGTCTTCCTGCGCACCAAGCACGGTGCCGAAAAGCTCGCCAAATACCTCGAGCACCTCGAGTTCGAAGTCGCCTCGATCCACGGCAACAAGAGCCAGGGCCAGCGCGAACGCGCCTTGAAAGCCTTCCGCGAAGGCGATATCCGCGTTCTCGTCGCGACCGACGTTGCCGCCCGCGGCATCGATATTCCGGGCGTAACGCACGTCTTCAACTATGACCTGCCGGAAGTGCCGGACGCTTACGTCCATCGTATCGGCCGCACCGCCCGCGCCGGCCGCGACGGAATCGCGATCGCCTTCTGCGCACCGGACGAAGCCGGCCTGCTGCGCGACATCGAGCGCCTGATGGGCATCGAGATTGCCACCGCTTCGGGTGAGCGCCCGGAGGGCATGAGCCGTCCTTCGCGCGGCGGTAACAACAATCGCGGCGGCAATCGCGGCCGCGGCGGCAACGGCCAGGGCCGTGGCCGGAGCAATGGCGACGGTCGTCCGGAGCGTCGCGAACGTCCGGCCCGAAAGCCGTTCTTCGCGTCGGAAGGTGCGGAAGCGGGCACCCGTTCGGAAGAACGCGGCGAACGTCAGGACCGTCCGTTCCGCGGCGAGCGTCCGCAACGTGCGCATGGCGACCGGCCCCATGGAGATCGTCGTCAGGGCGATCGTCCCTTCGGCGGACGCCCTGATCGCGACAACCGCCGCAACGAGGATTTCCGCGGCCAGCGTCGTGGTGAAGAAGCACCTCGCTTTGAAGCCGACAACGATCTGGCTTCGACCTCGGATTTCCGTCCGTCCAAGAAGCAGTTCGGTTCGCAGAACGGAGCAGAAAACCGGCCGGCCCGAAAGGAGCACCGCAAAGGCAATGGTGGTCAGAACGGCCATGCAGCGCACGGCGCCCATGAGCCCGGTCGTGAGCGCAATGCCCGCAACGGCAACGGCCACGGCCGTCCGTCGCATGGTCAAACGGCTCAGGAGCATGGCGAAAATCGCGGTCCAGTCCGGTTCGGCAACGACAACCGCTCCGGCGGTCAGCAGGGCCGCAAGCGCCGCCCGGCATAACCGAGAATAAGCCAAGAGGCCGCCCGCGCGGCCTCTTTTTTATCATTTCACCGCAGCGTTTCCGCCGTCTGCGAAAAGGGCCGAGCCCGCGACGAAGCTTGCCATCGGACCGGCTAGGAACAGTGCTGCACGGGCGATCTCCTCCGGCTGGGCGATGCGTTTCAAGGCGTGCAGCCCCGCAGCCCATTCCTTCTGAGCCGCGTCGCCCGCCATGGGCGTATCGACCCCGCCCGGCAAAAGGGCATTCGCCCGGATGCCCCGCGCCGCATAATCGGCGGTAATGCCTTTCACCAACCCCATCAGACCGGCCTTGGAGGCCGCATAGGCCGCCATGCCGGGAATGCCGACAGTCGTGCCGACGAAGGTGGAGGTGAAGATGATCGATCCGCCGCCGCGCTCGAGCATGGCGGGGATCTGCCATCGCGCGCCCCAAAAGGCACTGGTCAGGTTTGTCGTGAGGGTGCGTTGCCATTCGTCTGGCGTCACCTCTGCCAGCGGCTTATAGGGTCCGACCGTCCCGGCATTGTTGAAGGCAATGTCCAGACCACCGAACCGATCAAGCGCGGTGTCGAGCAGCTTTCGATGGGTTTCCTCCTCTGTGACATCGCCCGCAACTGCAATCGCGCGGCCGCCGGCATCCGCGATCTCCGCAACCAGCTTCTGCAACTCCTCCGGCCCGCGCGCATTGGCGACGACGGCGGCTCCTTCCGCGGCGAATAGAAGAGCGGTGGCCCGACCGATGCCGCTCGATGCGCCGGTGACGATAGCAATTTTGCTGTTCAGCATGACGTGGCTCCTGTTGGATCGTCGATGCTGGTTAGTTCCGCAAAACGGTTACCGACACCCGTTTCATGCGTGAGGAAGTTTCCGGCCGAGAGCGACAGGCAGACCGGGCGGTCCAGCCTGCAATCTCGCCGTCCAGGCGTGGCCGGGATGGAGTGTCTCGAGGCAAGCTTTCAGCCAGCCCCGTTCCGGGTCGGTCAACTTCGTGAGCGCATTGTCGAAGTCGATTTCATCCTTCGCGCGCCGGTATTTGGCCTTGAACAGCATGATCGCCGCCAGCTTCAGATATGGAGCGCCTTCGGTCGTTCTCGTGACGATTTCGGCTCGGCGCAAGGAGATGCTCGGGTCGCGCTTGTAGACCCATCTGTCCTCCGTTCCAGGTTCGATCATCATGTCGACGCGCCAGTGCCTCGTCTCCACATCCTCGCACCAGATCTGCGCGATCGCCTCCGGCGGCTGTTGCTCCGCCGGCAGATAGTCGACATTGCCATTACCGACCGAATAGAAGCGCATTCCTTCCAGCCGCTCGCGAAACGCAGGGACGTCGTGGCGCAGGATGGTGAATTCCAGATCTTCGTGTGAACGGGTCTGATGCCCGTGCCAGAGGTTGAGCGCCCACCCGCCGACAACGCACCAGGGCTGTTCCATGCCTACCAGACGCTCCGCGAGCTCGCGCGGATGCCAGGCGGACCATCACCGTGATCGGGCGGCGAATATAGTGACATGAATCCGGTCTCCATCTGTCTTACGGCCCTTGGCGGAATTACCCTATCCGGCCGCTTCCGTTTTCGCCTTTCGGTCCTTCGGAAGCCACCGCGCATCCGGGGCGCACGGCAGCGTGAACGCCCGGATCGCAGCAGCCACGCCGAAAATCTGAAGGGCCGCGCCAACCCATTCGGCGCCCGACGGCCATCTGGCTTCGAACATGAAGCCGTAGGCCAGCCCGAAAACGGTTTCGGCGACAATGAGCTGCGCCGCCAGCGCAATCGGCAATCTCCGCGAGGCGACCACCCAGCACCAGGTCGCGAACCACGATCCCGCAAGCCCGGTCAGCAGCGCCCAGCCGGCGAAACGGGAAATCTCCGACGGGGAGGCGGAAATCTCTCCGAAATTCGTGAATGGCAGAATGACGAGGCTTCCGAGTGCAGCACCAAGTCCCTGCACGCCCGTCCACCGCAACGCGTCCGGCGCGTCGCAGGCACGCATGACGATGCCGTTGGCGAGGCCGTAGACGATCCAGATCGCCAGCGCCGCCACCGCAGAGAGCGCTCCGAGCAGCACCATTCCGCGGCCCTGCGGCACGACGGTCGAAAGGGCATCGAGGTTCACCACCAGGACGCCGGCGACGATCAGCGAGAACGGCAGGGCAAGCGACCGCCAGCGAACGGTGTCATCGCGCCAGTTGGCGATCAGCGCCAAAAGCACGGGCATGGTCCCGATGACGAGCGGCGGAACGGCTGCCCCGGCCAAGCGCACCGCATAGGCGACGGCGAGGAAATAACCGACATAACCGAGACAGCCCAGGCCCAGTCCGACCGCAATCCGACCGGCCGAAAAGGCGACCGGCCGGAAGCGCCGGTTCGCCATGAGGACAAACGATGCGACACCGAAAAGCCCATAGCGCGCCACCGCCAGATCCCACGGGGTGAAGGGGTCGACCGCACGCGGCGCGACGAAAGTAAGCCCCCACAACGCACATGTCGCAAGGGCCGCGAGAATGCCGATCGGCATGCCATCCATCCTGTTCAGCAGCAATGTTTTCTTTATCGAATAGTGGCCGGGCGCCATCGCGAATTCCATGGATTTTCGAAGGCGTTCCAGCCTATCTTCGCTGCATGTCAAAACCGAAAACGCCCCCTCGCCTTCGATTCGAAAGTCACCAGATCGACAAGGTCGACGCGACAATTCTGGAAGCGCTCGACGCGGATGCCCGGCTGAGCATGGCGGACCTCGGCCGGCTGATCGGCATGTCGGCTCCGGCCGTCTCCGAACGGGTCCGCCGGCTGGAGACGGCAGGCGTCATCCGCGGCTTCAGCCTCGACGTGGATACCCGTGCGCTTGGCTACGAGATCCGGGCACTGGTCCGCATCAGGCCGTTCCCCGACAAGCTGCATCTCGTCGAAAAGCTCATTCAAGAGACGCCGCAGGTCATCGAATACGACAGGATTACCGGCGACGACCCGTTTCTCGCACGCCTGGTCGCCCGTTCGGTCGAGGAGATGGATGAGGTGGTCAAGACCTTCTGCGAGCACGCCGTCACCAGCACATGCGTCATCAAATCGTCCTCGCACACCCGTCGGCTGCCGCCTCTCCACGGGCCCTAGCGCGACATCCGCACCGCCTGGCGCATCCCCTGGGCCTTGCGGTTCACCAAGTAGACGCCTGCCACGACGATCACCGTGCCGACGATCATCGGGAGCGTCAGCGGCTCGCCGAACAGGATCGCCGCCTCA
Source organism: Neorhizobium phenanthreniclasticum (assembly GCF_040066075.1). Lineage (NCBI taxonomy): Bacteria > Pseudomonadati > Pseudomonadota > Alphaproteobacteria > Hyphomicrobiales > Rhizobiaceae > Neorhizobium > Neorhizobium phenanthreniclasticum. Next base: position 130,645 of record NZ_JBEAAL010000004.1, on the reverse strand, counting down.
ACCGCCACGACAGGCGGCATCAGATAGATGAGTGAGGCTGCCCGTGACACCTGTCCGCGTCGGATGAGATAGAGGAGGAGCCCGACCGCGCCCATGGAAATGCCGAAGACTGACCAGGCCATGGCCAGTACCGCCTGATGCGTCCAGTCGAAGCGGAGGTCTTCAAGCACGAGCGCAAACGGCACGGTAACGATCAGCGCGCCGACGAACTGCAGCGTCGCGATCGAAAAAAGGTCGCCCTCCTGCAGGTGCCGCTTCTGGTAAAGCGTGCCGTAGGTGACCGAGGTCATCGCCACAAGGTTGATCAGCACCGGAAGGGCAAGGCCTGCAAGGCCGCGATCAAAGACGTCGAGAAGTTGCGACGAAATCGCGATCAGGATGCCGGCGAAACCGAGCACCAGGCCCAGTTTCTGGGCCGGCTGCAGCCGTTCGCCAATAAAAAACGGCGCAACCATCGCCGTCAGCAGCGGCTGAAGACCGGCAATGATGCCGGACAGGCCCGCAGGCACCCCCTGCCCGATCGCATACCAGACGCCGACCAGATAAAAACCGTGCAGGAAGACGCCGGACAGGATCGCATGGCCGAACTGACCGCGACTCTTCGGCCATTTCGCCCCCATGACGAAACACACGGCCAAGAAGGCGATCGCCGCGAGCGTATGCCGCACGGCAAGAAAGGTGATGGGATCGGCATGCACCGCCGCGTATTTCGCGACGATCCAGCCCGTGGACCAAAGGAAGACAAAAAGGGCCGGAGCCATTCGATCGAGCATGATTGATTCCGGCAGGTTTTGACAAAAGGCAGGTCGCGCCTGTCTAGGCACAGTCGGTTTGATGGTCAAAACAGAAAAACTGATGGCTGCATTGAATGGCGCTTGAACGGTACTTGAACAGCAGTTGGGCAGTTGGCGCTTTTGCAGGCAGAGCGACGGAAGACACCTTCCGGTAGCCGTAGCCTTATCCAGCACCGCAAATACTACCTTTAGGCAGGAAGGGTGTTTCGAGACGACGATTTTCTGATGCTTCGGAATCCGCGCCGGCAACTGTGCATGGTTCTTGCATTGCTATCTGCATTGTACTCTTATGGTCAAAAAATCGGGGAACGCGCCTTTGGCATTTGATGAAATGTTAACCGCGGAAAGCCATCCGCGACTGCCATACAAGACCTATCACGAGTGGTATACCAACCAGGATGCCGCCCACCTGATTCGCAAAACCCAGGATGCGGAAAACATATTCAGAAAGACGGGCATCACCTTCGCGGTCTATGGACACGCCGACAGTTCCGAAAAGCTCATCCCCTTCGACATCATCCCCCGCATCATTTCCGCCCGAGAATGGCGCAAGCTCGCCCAGGGCATCGAACAGCGGGTTCTCGCCCTCAACGCCTTCCTCGACGACATCTATCACAAGCAGGAGATCATCAAGGCGGGCCGCATCCCCCGCCAGTTGATCGAAAAGAACAGCGCTTTCCTGCCGCAGATGATCGGTTTCAAGCCGCCGGGCGGCGTCTATACCCATATCGTCGGCACCGATATCGTCCGCACCGGCGAGGACCAGTTCTACGTGCTGGAGGACAACGCCCGCACCCCGTCCGGCGTCAGCTACATGCTGGAAAACCGGGAAACCATGATGCAGATGTTCCCGGAACTCTTCGCGCTGAACAAGGTGCAGCGCGTCGAGGACTATCCGCGGCTTCTGCGCCAGTCGCTCGCTTCGCTCGCCCCGCCCGGCTGCAAGGGGAAGCCGCGCGTCGCGGTACTCACCCCCGGCATTTACAATTCCGCCTATTACGAACATTCCTTCCTCGCCGACCAGATGGGCGTCGAACTGGTGGAAGGCGGCGACCTGCGCGTCATCGATGGCCGCGTGAAGATGCGCACGACCCGCGGCTACGAGGCGATCGACGTGCTCTACCGCCGCGTCGACGACGATTTTCTCGATCCTCTCACCTTCCGGCCGGAATCTGCACTCGGCGTTCCCGGAATCATGGACGTCTACCGGGCCGGCAACATCACCATCGCCAACGCCCCCGGCACCGGCATTTCCGACGACAAGGCGATCTACTCCTATATGCCGGAGATCGTCGAGTTCTATACCGGCCGCAAGGCGATGCTGGAAAACGTGCCGACCTGGCGCTGTTCGGAGCCGGCAAACCTCAAATACGTGCTGGAGCACATCGAGGAGCTGGTCATCAAGGAAGTGCACGGTTCCGGCGGCTACGGCATGCTGGTCGGCCCGACAGCGACGAAGAAGGAACGCGCTGAATTTGCGGAAAAGCTCGCGGCCAAGCCGAACAACTACATCGCTCAGCCGACGCTGGCGCTCTCGACCGTGCCGATCTTCGTCAACAAGGGCATCGCGCCGCGCCACGTCGACCTGCGTCCCTATGTGCTCGTCTCCGACAAGGTGCAGATCATTCCGGGCGGCCTGACCCGCGTGGCGCTGAAACAGGGGTCGCTGGTGGTCAATTCCAGCCAGGGCGGCGGCACCAAGGACACCTGGGTTCTGGAAGATTGAGGTCGAGGTCGTAATCATATGCTCGGAAGAACTGCAAACGGCCTCTACTGGATGTTCCGCTACATCGAGAGAGCCGAAAATATCGCCCGCCTTGTCGATGCCGGCCTGCGCGTCTCGCTGACCCGTGCCGGCTCTTCGGACGAGGACTGGCACGGTGTGCTGGAAAGCGCCGGCGTGCGCGAAGCCTATTCGGAAGTGCATGCCGAACTGACGGCGACGGATGCGATCGACTACCTTCTGCGCGACCAGTCCAATCCGTCGAGCGTCATGTCCTGCATCGAATTCGGGCGCAACAACGCCCGCATGGTGCGCACGGCGCTGACCCGCGAGACCTGGGAAGCCACCAACGAATGCTGGATCGACCTGAAGGCCCGGCTTTCCCGCAAACTGAAGCCCGCTGACCTGCCAGAGCTGATCGACGTCATCAAACAGCGCTGCGGCCTGATCCGTGGCGCCTTTCACGGTTCGATGTTGAGGAACGACCTCTACAACTTCTCACGCATCGGCACGTTCATCGAACGGGCGGACAATACGAGCCGCATCCTCGACGTAAAATATTACGTGCTCCTCCCGTCGGTGAGCCAGGTCGGATCGGCGCTCGACAATTTTCAGTGGGAATCGATCCTGCGATCGGTTTCCGCCCAGCGTTCCTACGGATGGGTCTATGACGGAGAATATCAGGCTGCCAATATCGCGGACTTCCTGATCCTCAAGGTGCAGATGCCCCGTTCGCTCGCCTATTGCTACGAGAAGATCGTCAGCAATCTCGGCTATATCGCCGAAGACTACGGCGAGCGGCTGAAGGCGCACGAAACGGCCGATGCCATCCGCTCGACGCTGAAGCGCGGCACGATCACCGACATCATGGATCAGGGCCTGCACGAATTCCTGGAGGATTTCGTCAGCCGCAACAACCAGCTTAGCGCCGAGATCACCGAAGGCTACCGTTTCTACCAGTAGAGCAGGATAACCGCACATGCGGCTGAAGATTTCCCACACGACCGAATATCTCTATGACGCTCCGGTATCCTACTCCCTGCAGCGCTTGCGGCTTACTCCGGTCGATGGGCCGGGCCAAAAAGTGCTGAACTGGTCGATCACCGTCGACGGCGCCAAGATCGAGGCGGGTTACGCCGACCAGTTCGGCAACCGCACCGAGCTTGTCTCCGTGGAGGGCGCCGAGCATATGATCCGCATCGTGGCCTCCGGCGAGGTCGAGACCGAGGATCGCGCCGGCGTCTATGGGCAGCATCAGGGTTTCTGCCCGCTCTGGCTTTTCCTGCGCGACACGCAGCGCACCAAGCCTGGCAAGCTCGTCCGGGAACTCGCAAGGAGCGTCAAGGGTGACAGCGAGCTTGCCCAGATGCATGCGCTGATGGAAGCGATCCATGAGACGGTTGCCTATACGCCCGGCTCGACGAACAGCGAAACGACCGCCGAAGAAGCGCTTGCGGCGAAAACCGGCGTCTGCCAAGACCATGCGCATATATTCGTTTCGGCGGCGCGCTTCCTGGATATCCCGGCACGCTACGTTTCCGGCTATCTGCTGATGGAAGGCGCGACCGAACAGGTCGCCACCCATGCCTGGGCGGAAGTGCATCTGCCGGGTCTCGGCTGGGTCGGCTTCGACGCGGCCAACAAGATCTGCCCGGACGACAGGTACGTGCGGATCGCCTCCGGCCTTTGCTACCGCGACTGCGCGCCGGTCTCGGGCATGCGCATCGGCCCGGCGGGAGAAAACCTCAAGGTGTCGCTGACCGTGGCGCAAATGCAGACTCAGCGTCAGAAGCAAAGCCAGGGGCAGACGCAAGGCCAGGCGTAAACCGCAAGCCCTGCACCATCTCCGCGTGCTCTCTTCCTCCTCGATGCAAAAGGATGAAGCATGCTGTTCGGACAATCGGTCTTCCAGTCGGTGCTGACCCGGCTGAAAGAAGAACGCGGCGAGGAAGAAGCCGAAGAGACGGAGGCAAGCTTCCGCATCAAGGGGCTCGGCATGGGCTTCGTTGCGCCGACGGATGAAGGACAGGCATTGGCCGCGACCGGAACGGAAGCCTATCTTGCCTTCCTACCGGAACTGCCTGAGTTCGACCTGCCCCTCACGGAAGCGGAAGAATCAAAGTCGGCGCCCCAAATTCCCGCTCATCTGCTCCGGCTGACGGAGAAAGAGATCGCCGAGGAACTCGCAATCACCGCGGCCGACACCGAAGCGACACTCTCCGAAAAGCGGCGGCAGTTCGCCAAGACCAACCATCCCGATGGATTCGCACCGGAATTCCGCGATAACGCCAATATCCGCATGAAAACGGCGAACCTGCTGATCGATACTGCGATCAAAGGGCTCTTCTGGCGCTAGAGCCTACTCCTTCGGTTCCTCCGTGGGCTTCCGGGCACCGGGTTTGCGCGTTTCCAGGAACAGTTTGTAGGTCGCATATAGACCCATGGCCCCAACGATGATCGCCCAGAACGGCTCGCCCGTATAAAGCTCGAATGCCGCCCAGATGGCGCAGATCACCGGGATCAGCAACCGTCGCCAGAGCGGCTCGTAGAAGGGATGGTCCGGATCGATCATGGCATCATTCTCCAGCTGCCCTTATATGGGGCCTCGAGAGAATAATATCCTTGTCGATGATGGAGAACGCAAGGTTGAGATGACCTTCGAAGACCAGCGAAGGTTCATCCGGCACGACGGAGAGCGCCGGCATCCCTTCGAGCCGCACGACCTGGGTCTGGGATAGCCCCTCCTCGATGCCGGCTTGCAGAAGATCCTGATGCCTCGTTCCCGGTCCGGTGATGAAGACCGGCATATGGCCGTGGAGACTGAGCAGACGTGAAAGCCCGTTGCCAAGCGCCACGCCCGCCTGGCGGAAGGCGAACTGAGCCATGCGGTTGCCCTGTCTAGCTTGAGCAGCGATCTTGTCGATCTCCGCAATCGGCACGAATTTCGCCGGGATCGTGTCCATCGGCACTTCGAAAGCCATGCGAAGGATCGCATAGAAGCCCGCATAGGCCTCGATGCAGCCGCGCGCGCCGCAACGACAGAGCCCGCCATTGGGAATATGCAGCATATGCCCGAAATTCGGCGCGGAAATTTCCGCAACGCCGGCGGCATTCCGGCGGGCGATACCGAGCCCGATGCTGTGACCGAGAGAAAGTGCAGCAAGCGCCCGCTCGCCGCCGCCCTCCTTCTTCGCCTCACGCTCAAGCAGCGCACCTGCCACCAGCAGGGTCTCGTTGTTGAGGATGACCCTGGCCGGCCATCCGCGCCCCAGCACCTCGGTAAAATCCACCGGCTGCAGACCGAAGACCGGCGACCAGACAAGAACGGGCTTGCCCGGATGAACCAATCCCTTGCTGCTGACCGAGACGAGCAGCACGCTGTCGCGGTCGATGCTCGATCGGGCGACCACGCGTTCGAGCGCCGCGGAGATGGAAGCTACGAAAGCGTCTGTGCCGCCCTGCCCGCGCGGTTCGGCAAACCGGTCAAGCAGCGTGCCGGCGTAATCAACCAGGGAATATTGGATGGAATCGGAGGAAATGATGACGACGACCAGATAGCCGCAGGTGCGCCGCTGGCTGAAGAGCACGCGCGGCCTGCCCCGACCGGCCGCTGCCTGCTGCTCGCTCTTCTCGATGATGCGGGCACGCTCGAGATCGGCGGTGATGGCGGAAATGGTTGCCGAGGCCAGCCCCGTCGCATCGGAGATTTCCGTGTGGGCCAGCCGGCCACGGCGACGCAACGCAGCCAGCACAAGCGCACTGTTCTGCTGCCGGACCAATTCCGTGCTCGATTTCGCCAGCATGGACCCCGCTGTTCCTCCTCGCTCATTCTGTCGATACGGCAGTGCCTTGTCCTCCACAAGTGCCGATTGACAGTCCTTTGAATCTCTGACATCTGATTTCTCGACTGTCGAGAAAAAAGCGCTGGCGTTTTTCCGGCAGGTAATCTGGCGGGGGGAGAGCACGGAGGCTTGAGGCCCATCCGCCGTCACTCGGGAGGACATGATGAGATCGTTTGTAAAGTTAATGGCCGGCGCGGCCATCCTCGTTTCCATGCACACCGTCGCCATGGCGCAGCAGGTCGTCGTCGGCGTATCCTGGTCGAACTTCCAGGAAGAACGCTGGAAGACCGACGAAGCAGCCATCAAGAAGGCGCTCGAAGCGGCCGGGGCAAAGTATATTTCCGCCGACGCCCAGTCTTCTGCCTCCAAGCAGCTCACCGACGTCGAGTCGCTGATCTCTCAGGGGGCCAATGCGCTGATCGTTCTGGCTCAGGATAGCGATGCGATCGGGCCGGCGATCGAAAAGGCGGCCGCCGAAGGCATCCCGGTCGTCGGTTACGACCGCCTGATCGAAAATCCGGAAGCCTTCTATATCACCTTCGACAACAAGGAAGTCGGCCGCATGCAGGCCGAGGGCGTGTTCAAGGTGAAGCCGGAAGGCAACTACGTCTTCATCAAGGGCAACTCCGCCGATCCGAATGCGGACTTCCTGTTTTCGGGCCAGATGGAAGTGCTGAAGCCGGCAATCGACGCGGGCAAGATCAAGAATGTCGGCGAAGCCTATACTGACGGCTGGAAACCGGAAAATGCCCAGAAGAACATGGAACAGTTCCTGACCAAGAACGACAACAAGGTCGATGCAGTCGTGGCTTCGAACGACGGCACGGCCGGTGGCGCGATCGCAGCACTCGACGCCCAGGGTCTTGCAGGCTCCGTTCCGGTCTCCGGCCAGGACGCCGACAAGGCAGCGCTGAACCGCGTGGCGCTCGGCACCCAGACGGTCTCCGTCTGGAAAGACTCGCGTGAACTCGGCAAGACTGCCGCCGAGATCGCGCTTGCACTGGCCTCCGGCAAGAAGATGACCGAGATCCCGAACGTCCAGACCTTCAACGGCGGACCGAAGAAGCAGCCGATGCAGTCGGTCTTCCTGAAGCCGCTGCCGATCACTCAGGATAACCTGAACGTCGTCATCGAGGCCGGCTGGATCAGCAAGGCGGAAGCCTGCCAGGGCGTCAAGGCCGGCACAGTCGCCGCCTGCAACTAAGCAGGCTATTTCGGGCCGATAAAATAGTCCGGCGCCGCAGCCCCCTGCCGCGGCGCCGGTTTTCGGCGTAAAATGGCGCAGTCGCACGAGACGAGAAAGAAGCGGCGGAGCGTCATCCGGAGGCTCGGTCGGACGTCAGTCCAGACCGAAAGGCCTCAAGAACGGTGGAGAACGGCAAGACATGGCCGACACGGCACATTCCACAACGAATTCCACGACATCGGGAGGAACAGGACAGGCCGAGGGCAACCTCGTCGCACGCTTCTTCCGTGCAACCGAGATCGACACGCGTCTGCTCGGCATGATCGGCGCACTGCTGATCATCTGGGTGGGCTTTCACATCATGACCGGCGGACTGTTCCTGACGCCCCGGAACCTCTGGTTCCTCTCGGTGCAGACCGCTTCCGTCGCCGTCATGGCGACCGGCATGGTGCTGGTCATCGTCACCCGCAACATCGACCTGTCCGTCGGCTCCATCCTCGGCTTCACCGGCATGATCATGGGGGTCCTGCAGGCGCAGCTCCTGCCCCAGGTGCTCGGCTTCAACCATCCGGCCACGTGGGCGATCGCGCTCGCCGGCGGCCTGATCGTCGGCGGCCTGATCGGCGCCTTCCAGGGCGCGATTATTGCCTTTCTCAATGTCCCCTCCTTCATCGTCACTCTCGGTGGTCTGCTCGTCTGGCGCGGCGCGACATGGTACGTGACGAGCGGCCAGACCGTCGCGCCGATGGATGCCAATTTCCGCCTGATGGGCGGCGGCACGGACGGTTCGATCGGCGCCACCTGGAGCTGGATCGTCGGCATCCTCGCCTGTCTGGCGATCGTCGCCGCGATCATCAACGGCCGACGCCAGCGCAAACGCTTCCACTTTCCGCGCCGGCCGATCTGGGCCGAATACGTGCTGGCGGCATTGGGTTGCATCATCGTGCTCGGCGTCGTTTCGATCGCCAACGACTATTATTGGCCGATCAACATCGCCCGCCGTTATGCGGAAGCAAACGGTATCCCCTGGCCGGAAGGCGGGCTCTTCATCTCCCACGGCATCGCCGTGCCGGTGCTGATCGCGATCGCCGTCGGCATCGTCATGACGTTCATCGCCACAAGGCTCCGCTTCGGCCGCTATGTCTTCGCGATCGGCGGCAATCCGGAAGCGGCCGAACTCGCCGGCATCAAGACCCGCTGGGTGACCGTCAAGATCTTCGCCCTGATGGGCATTCTCTGCGCCATCGCCGCGGCGATCTCCACGGCCCGTCTCAACGCCGCGACCAACGCTCAAGGTGAGCTCGACGAACTCTACACCATCGCCGCGGCCGTGATCGGCGGCACGTCGCTTTCCGGCGGCGTCGGCACGATTGCGGGCGCCATGCTCGGCGCGCTTCTCATGCAGTCGCTGCAATCCGGCATGGTGCTGCTCGGCATCGACACGCCCTTCCAGCGCATCGTCGTCGGCGCCGTGCTCGTGCTCGCCGTCTGGCTCGACACCGTCTACCGCGCCAAAGCCAAGTAACGGGCCAAATAGATAGGAGTTTTCATCGTGACGGAACAAACCACTCCGCTCGTGGAAATGAAGAACATTTCCATCTCCTTCGGCGGGATTCATGCGGTCGAGAACGCTTCGGTCGACCTCTTTCCCGGCGAGGTCGTGGCGCTGCTCGGACATAACGGCGCAGGCAAATCGACGCTGATCAAGATTCTCTCCGGCGCCTACCGGCGCGACGAGGGCGAAATCCTGATCAACGGCGAACCCGCCGATATCCGCAATCCACGTGACGCGAAGAAATACGGTATCGAGACGATCTATCAGACGCTCGCGGTCGCCGATAACGTCGACGCCGCCGCCAACCTCTATCTCGGCCGCGAACTCAGGACGAAGTGGGGCACGCTCGACGACGTTGCCATGGAGGCGAGCACCCGCGAGGTAATGGGGCGCCTGAACCCCAACTTCCGGCGTTTCAAGGAGCCCGTGAAGGCGCTCTCGGGCGGCCAGCGGCAATCGGTAGCGATTGCCCGTGCGATCCTCTTCGACGCCCGCATCCTGATCATGGACGAGCCGACGGCAGCGCTCGGACCGCAGGAAACGGCCCAGGTAGGCGATCTCATCAAGCAGCTGAAGCGGGAGGGGATCGGCATCTTCCTGATCAGCCACGACATCCACGATGTCTTCGATCTCGCCGACCGCGTCTTCGTGATGAAGAACGGCAAGGTGGTGGGCCACGCCCGCACCGGGGACGTCACCAAGGACGAAGTGCTTGGCATGATCATCCTCGGCAAGGTACCGCCTGGCGCCAGCCCGGGACCGGGCGCCATGAAAGTGGCGTGATCGATCTGAAAACGCTGCAGCGCCTCCCCTTCCCGATCCGCCGCCGCAGAAGGGCGGGTCAAGGTGGAACCGGTGATCTTTTCCGGTTCCACCCATTCTCTTGAAATTGGCGATTGATGCGGCCGTCATCCTGGGTTAAGAACCAGCCATCGGACGCGGCGAGTCATCGCATCGCACGGTTAGCACCCGTAGCTCAGCTGGATAGAGTGTTGGATTCCGATTCCAAAGGTCACAGGTTCGAATCCTGTCGGGTGCGCCAAATTTGCCATTTCCAAGACGTCAACACCGAAAATTGCCCCCCATTGCCGCTAGAACTATGTCCGCGCGAGGAGCGTCAAATAGCCGAGAGGCGAAAAGCGTAATAACGGCGGTGATCGGCGGTGAAAGTTCGAATCGTTTGCGGCCGAACGACGTATTTTGGCCGAAGGAAAAGCCCGCATATTCGTCCGCTTTGCACCCATCATCGGCCATCCGGGAGCATCGACCGACAATACAAAAATCAGTTATTCTTTAAGCGCCGGGTTCGGAGCTGTGAGCAGCGTCGCCCTGCGTTGCGCGAAATACTGTGCCGGCGTGCTGCCCAACGCCTTCTTGAACATCGTGATGAACGCATTGACCGACTCGTATCCCAGTTCGGCGGCAACATTTTGCACCGTCTCGCCGCTGGCCAGTTCACGAAGCGCGACGACAAGGTGGAGTTGCTGCCGCCAGCGCCCGAACGTCAGTCCCGTCTCGCGGGTCAACAGTCGCGCCAGCGACCGCTCGCTCATTGCGACCCGCTTCGCCCAGTCGCTCAGTGTACTGCGGTCTGAAGGTTCGATCGTCAGAGCATCAGCCATCGCCCGGATCTTCGGATGGCTGGAGATCGGCAGGTTGAACCGCTCACGCGGCATCTGCGCAAGTTCGTCGAGGATCACCCGCGCGATCCGAGCGGCATGGCTGTCGGCAAGATAGTTCGCATGCTCGCGAGCAAGCCGATCGACCATCTCGCGGATCATCGGGGAGACCGAAAGCGTGCAATTGTTCTCCGGCAGGTTCGCAACTCCGGGTTCCACGAACAGATAGTTGAGCCGCGCATTCGCGGTTGCTCGGGCGCTATGCGGCATGCCACCGGGAATCCAGACCCCGCAATTGGGGGGCACGATCCAGATCTCGTTGCCCGCGATGCAGGTGACGGCGCCGCGCAAGGCGAGGATCAACTGGCCCTTTCGATGCACATGCAAAGGTATTTCCGCCTCATGATCGGCGAAGTCGAGCTGATAGGCGACCGCCGGCAGCGGCGTGAGGTCGGGATCGGAAACGGAAACGGCGGATCGGGGCATGGGGATAAGGATGGTCGTATTTAGGGATTTTTTGTCAGGATACTTAATTTATTTGCTTTTGCAAATCGGTCACAAGGCGGCATGAACACCGCGCAGCCCGTCAACACCCACTCGAGCAAGGCTGGCGCAGCCACGCTGCAAGCTGGAACGAGCTTCCTTCGCACGCCGGCCCTGAAGGCGGATGCGGACGCGATCCTCTTTTCAGCGAAGAGCTTCGCCGCCGCGATGCTGGCCTATTACATTTCGCTGCGGATAGGGCTTCCCAAGCCGTTCTGGGCCATCGTCACCGTCTACATCGTCTCGCAGACCTCCGCCGGAGCGTCACTCAGTCGTGGCGTGTATCGCTTTGCCGGGACGCTTCTCGGCGCGATCGCGACGGTCGCGATCGTCCCGAATTTCGTGAACGACCCGATCGTGTGCAGCGCGCTGCTTACGGGCTGGATCGGTCTGTGCCTGTTTTTCTCGCTGCTCGATCGCACGCCGCGCGCCTATGCCTTCGTTCTCGCCGGCTATACCGCGAGCCTGATCGGGTTCCCGAGCGTGCTCGATCCGGGCGCGGTTTTCGAGACTGCGTCCGTGCGCGTCCAGGAAATCTCGATCGGAATTCTGTGCGCGGTCCTGATCCATCGTTACGTCCTGCCGAAACGCATGACCGGCCAATTCACCGGCAAGCTGTGGGCTACGCTGCGGGACGCCCGTCGGCTGGCGGGCGACGCGCTCAATGGAACACCAGGACAAAACCGTCGCGACCGCCACCAGCTCGCAGCGGACCTGCTTGCCATCCAGGGGCTTGCGACGCATCTGCCCTATGATCCAGCCCCCACGCCACGACGCCAGACGCTGCAACTCATTCATGACCGGCTCGCCCGCTTGCTCCCGCTCGCGGCCGAGATCGAAGACCGGATTGAGGCCCTTGGCACAGGCTACGGCGATGCGCCCGACGAACTGATCGCATTGGTCGGCGACGTCGGGGCCTGGATCGCAAATGTCGTGACGGAAGAACGGGAGGTTGGCGCAGCCCAACTGATCGCGCGCGCGCGATCAGTCCAGAAGCGCTTTGGCTCAGACGCCGCGACGCCGGGCGACAGGCTTGCCGCCAATCTCGCCGGTCACCTGGCCGAGATGATCGGTATGCTTCAGGACTGCGACAGACTGGGGCGACACATCGCGGCGACCGGGCGATTGCGAGATACCGCGTCGCTTCATGGGCCGAAGTGGGCGAAGGGCTACGTCTATCACCGCGATCCGTGGATGGCGGCTCGCACCACGGTCGGCGCCGTCGTCGGCATCCTCATAGGCTGCGCCTTCTGGATCTGGTCGGCCTGGCCGGAGGGCGGAATGGCCGTCTCCATTCTCGGCGTGTGCTGCACCCTATTCGGCAATTTTGATGCGCCTGTGCCATTTGTCGTCAAATATATCGTCGGCACGATCTTCGGGGTCGTAATCAGCCTCGTCTACAGCTTCGTCATCCTGCCCCAGGTCGCGGACTTCCGGGTTCTTGTTGCGGTGCTCGCCCCGGCGTTCCTGTTCGCCGGGTCTCTCCAGGCACGCCTGCCGACGACCTTCATGGCGCTCGGCATCACGCTGACCGTTCCGATCCTCTCGGGTCTGGGCACCCATTACACCGGCGACTTCGCCGCCTCCCTCAACAGTGTGATCGCGCTCTTTGCGGCGGTGGGATTCGGGGCGGTGAGCATGTCCCTGTTCCAGACCGTGCCGGTCGATGCGGCGATCAACCGCTTGCTTCGCTTGAGCCGCCGGGACGTCGGCCGGCGCGCGCTCGGCGCTGCGCCCAACGAAGCGCGCTGGGCGAGCCTGATGATCGATCGGACAGCCCTGCTGCTGCCAAGGTTGCGGGTGTCCGGAAAAGCCTATTCGAATGTACTCGACGATACGCTGCACCATCTTCGCATCGGTCATGTTGCCGGACAGCTTCGCAAGACGATCCCGCAGATCAAGGGCGAGGCCGGCGTCGAACTGAGCGAACTTCTATCCGCGATCGCCGGGCGCTTCAGTGGCAGGAAGTCGTCAACGCCTGCCGACCTCCTCGACCTCGATCGGCGCATCCAGACCTTGATCGAGACGATGGCGAGCAGCACGCTCGGGAACCGCCTGCGGATTGTCGACCTGCTCATTGACCTGCGGTTCGCGCTCAGCTCCCCAGCAGACGGGAGGGCCACAACTCATGATCGTTGATCTCAATGTCGGGGGTGTCCTCATCCCCGGTCTGGTGGTGCTCACGTTCATCGCACTGGTCGCCACAATGGCGACGCTCCGCCTGTTCGCCGCCGCCGGCCTCCATCGCCTGTTCGCTTATCGGCCGCTCGTCGAGCTCGCCACCTTCGTCATCATCTACGGTCTGCTCGTGCAGTACCTGCCATCGATCGGACTCTTGCCTTGAAGCCTTTTCTATCCCTGCTTGGCCGCTATGCCCTGACCCTTTGCCTCGTCGCCGTATCCGCTTTTATCGCGCTGAAGGCGTGGAGCCATTACGAGCGGACGCCCTGGACCCGCGACGGACGGGTTGGCGTCGATGTCGTGCAGATCGCGCCGGAGGTCTCCGGCACGGTCAGCGCTGTTCCCGTGGTTGACAATCAATATGTGCGCCGGGGCGACATTCTTTACGAGATCGACCCCGAGCGGCTGCGGCTCGCATTGGCATTGGCTGAGGCTGAGGTCGAAGCCAAACGCCAGGATATGATCGTTCGTCAGGCGACGGCGCGGCGGCACAGCCAGCTCAAGGATGTCGTCTCCCAGGAAGCCGTCCAGCAATCGGGCGGAGCGGCCGCTGTCGCCAGCGCCGCCTATCAGTCAGCGGTGGCGGCGCTCGATCTGGCCAAGCTCAACCTTGCCCGCTCGACCGTCCGCTCACCGGTCGATGGCTATGTCACCAATCTGAGGCTGCGTCCGGGCGACTATGCGACGGCCGGCGTGACGAAGGTCGCCATCCTTGACGCCGCCAGCTTCTGGATCACGGGCTATTTCGAGGAGACGAATATCCGGCAAATCCGCGTTGGCGATCCGGTGCTGATCATGCTGATGGGCTTTGATCAGCCAGTCTCTGGCCATGTCGAAAGCCTCGGTCGCGGGATCGAGAACAGCAACGACGCGCCCGGTCATCTCGGCCTGCCCAATGTGGCGGCGACATTTTCCTGGGTGCGTCTTGCCCAGCGCATTCCGGTGCGCATCCATATCGATCGGGTGCCGTCTGGCGTCGAACTCGCGGCGGGCATGACCGCGACCGTCGAGATCATCCCCGCGACCGCCAAGCCCGGACGAAGATGATCACTATGTCTACGCTCACATGGGCGCTCTAACGGCGCACAAGGCGACAATCCGGACCAAACCTTGCATCGCGCTTTGTCACATCATGCGTCCTGCGCCAGCGGGGCGCCCCATGCACAGCGATGATCCGGCAGCCCCGACAAGCAGGGCGATACCTGCCCACGACAACCCGCCTGCTCCTGCGGTTTCGAGAATGACACCGCCCATGACGGCTCCGCCAAAAATGGCGATGTTCCATGCCGTGACGATCATCGCCTGGGCCACGTCGGCCGCAGGACCGGCAGCACGCGCTGATGCGGTCTGAAAGAGCGTCGCCGACCCGCCAAAAGCCAGTCCCCAGATAAGTGCGGCCCCGTAGATCGCCAACGGTGCTCCGGTCGTCACCGCAAGTATCAAGACGGCCACAAGAAACAGGCCGATGCCGGTGAAGGTCAATGGTCGCAGCCATTTGTCGATCAACACGCCCGTCAGACCGATACTGACAAGTGCAGAACCCCCGAAAACAAGCAGGACACTGTCGATCTGGCCCGTCATGCGATGGCCGACCAGCAGCGGCGCGATGTAGGTGTAGAGGAGGTTATGGGCCAGGACGAAGCAGAGCGTCACCGCCAGCACCAGCCGCACGCCCGGGACCGCAAAGACCTGGGCCAATGACGGGCGTTGCGTTTCAGGTTCGCCGGCAAAATCCGGCACCTTTGCGACGATCCAGCCCACGAGCAGAAGTGCGATGACGCTGAGCAGACCGAAGGTCAGTCGCCACCCCGCGAGGATGCCCAGAAACGTGCCGGCCGGGATGCCGATGGAGAGCGCCAGGGGCGTTCCCGCCATCGCGATGGCCATGGCCCGCCCCGCGAGACGAGACGGTGCCATGCGAACCGCATAACCAGCCAGCAACGCCCATAGCAGGCCGGCCGATACACCGCCGACGAAACGCGCCGCCATCGCGACGATAAAACTCGCCGTCAGGGCCGTAATCAGATTGGCGATAGCGAAACCGATGATGGCGCCGAGCAGAAGCGGTCGCCTGCGCCAGCTTCGCGTTGCTGCCGTCAGCGGGATCGCTGCGAGCAGCGATCCCAGCGCATAGATACTGATCCATTGTCCCGCCATGGCCTCGCTCACCCCCAGCGCCCCCCCGATCTGCGGAAGCAGACCGGCCGGGAGGGCCTCCGTCAGGATGGTGACGAAACCGGCAACCGCCAGTGCGCAAAGTCCCGCCACCGGCAGTCGATCGACTTGCGCCGTCACGCCGAGACCTTCGGCATCACCAGGTCGCCAACGGTGTAGGTGTGAAACTCGCTCGACGAGACGGTGTCGAGCTTGCGGAACTTTTCGAGGAATACCGGATCGGAAAAGAAGATCTCGACGTCGCCGGGGTCGGAGATCGCCTCGATATTCACGACCGTCAGTCCATCGGTGCTCTTGGCAAGGTTGCTCCACAGAAAGCCAGGCTTCCGCTCGGCGACATAGTGGACGACATCCTGGATGAGCCGAAAGGCTTCCTCCTGTTTGCCGGGGTGAACGTGAATCACGTTGACGATGAAGGTCGTCGGGGTGGGCTGGATAGCGAAGGCGGGGATCATGTTCGTTTCCTTGGTTTCGGAAGGCCAAGGGATAGCGGACGGCTTGTTACGGAAAAACAGGCCATCGTTCCGGTGACTACGGAATAAAGTTCTCGTAATAGTCAGGGCATGGACAAACTCACTGCATTCGATGCCTTCGTGCAATCGGCTGAAACAGGCAGCTTCGTCGCGGCTGGCCGCAAGCTCGGCCTTTCAGCCTCCGCGGTGGGAAAGGCGGTGGTCCGACTGGAACAACGGCTGGATGTGCGCCTGTTCCATCGCAACACGCGCAACATGACGCTCACCGAAGAAGGGCGGTTGTTCCTCGAACGCTGCCGCCGCATCTTCGAGGAGGTCGAGGCAGCGGAAGCCGAGCTTGCCCGATCCAATCGGACGCCGAGAGGGCGGCTGCGCGTGAGTCTGCCGCTGGTCGGCATGCTGCTGACGCCGGTAATGGCAAAGTTCATGCGCGCCTGGCCAGAGGTGCAGCTCGACCTGGATTTCAGCGATCGGCTGGTGGACGTGGTGGAGGATGGGTTCGATGCCGTCATTCGCACCGGGCAACCATCGGACAGCCGGTTGATGAGCCGCAACGTCGGCCGGTTCAAACTGAAGATCGTCGCCTCACCCGACTATCTGGCGCGATGCGGAGTGCCGGAAACCCCTGACGATCTGGCGCAGCACCAGTGTCTTCACCAACGCTCTCCCAGCACCGGCAAGCTCCGACCCTGGCCGTTTGCTCGCGGGGAACGGCAGGGGAAGATTGTCCTGCCCGAACGGATGAGCGCGACGGCGGTCGATCCTCTGATCGAGTTGGCGATCGAGGGGCTGGGCATTGCCTGTCTGCCGCCCTTTGCGATCCGTGACGAGATCGCTGACGGCCGTCTCGTGTCGATTTTGGACGAGTGGGTGGAAGAGGCTGATCAGTTCAACGTGCTCTGGCCGGCCAGCCGCCAGATCACGCCCAAACTGAGGGCGTTCGTCGACTTCATGGCCGAGCATCTGCAGCCGCAATAGGCATCGCATATCGCGCCGGTTCGTCCCGTTTTCGCTGTCATGGTGGCGGACGGAGCGGCGGCGGCTTGACACGGGGTGCGGAAATCGGCAGCGTTTGCGTAGCTATGGCGCAGAGCATCGCGTTATAGCGTAGAATCGGCGGTCTATGGCGGGCTGAAGCCGATGAAACCGAGAACTACATCGTAAGCGCGGTTTTCTTTGCACGGCAATTCAAGGTGTCCACCTTGAAGGTGTACCCCTTGGTTTTTGGTGTAATCTCTTCCAGGTGGCTCGGGATGCGGGAAGTTATAACGAGATGAAGGCGGCCCGGTAGGGGTACACCTTCCAGGTGGACACCTTGGCCGACACGAAGCCGGCTCAGGCGGCGACGCCGATTTCCACCTGCTTGGCGAAGTTGAACGGTAGCAGGTCGTCTATATCTGGATCCTCCCTGTTACGCTTGGGCAATTCCGTCAGGACGTGGCTCAGCCATTTGAAGGGATCAACGCCGCAAGCCCGACAGGTCAGGACCAGACTGTAAACCACCGCACTCGCCTTTGCCCCATCAACAGTGTCACTGAAGAGCCAGCTTTTTCTCCCCGTGCAAAAAGGCCTGATATCGCGCTCGAGTATATTGTTGTCGATCGGAACCCGGCCATCACTGGTGTAGCGGACCAGATAATCCCATTGGTTCAGCGTATAGGAGATGGCTCTGCCGAGCTTGCTTTTCGGGGCGATCTTCGGGGATATCTTTTCGAGCCATTGCCTGAAGGTAATCAACACCGGCACACTATGCTGCTGGCGCAACCGGAATGCATAGGCGTGGCGTGTTTCCCCGTCACCCGGCTCGTCTTCGCGCGCCTGCTTCTCGATCTGGTAAAGCGTTGCGAACACCTTCAGGGCTTCCATCGGTGCGCCACCGGGTTTCTTCATGGCTAGCAGCGCATCGTTGAACTTCCTGCGTGCATGCGCCATGCAGCCAAAATGCATGGCACCGCTGATCGTGCGCCAGGCCTCGTAGCCATCGCTGATCAGCAGGCCGCGATAATCACCAAGGAAAGCCTGAGGATACTGCTTGCCGCGACCAGGCTGGTATTCGAATAGCACGACTGGCTGTTCGCTGTCCTGCGCGCTGCGAAAGGCCCACATGTAGGATTTGTTCTGGGGCTTCCGGCCCTTTTCCTTCAGCACCTGCACCCAGGTCTCATCGCCATGGAGAACGGGCTGGGCCAGAAGCTTTTCCTTCAAGGCATCATAAATGCGGTTCAGATGCAGATCGCAGGCGCGGATCACCCAATTGCTGAATGTCCCACGGCTCATCGGCACATTGATCCGGTCAAATGCCTGCGACAGACGATAGAGAGGCATGCCATCCACATATTTGCTGACTAGCGCCAACGCCAGCGTCGAGGGCGTGGCGACACTGCCCGGCAAGGGCTGCGTCGGCATCGGCGCGATCACCACAGGCGTGCTGATGCCGGTGCGCTCGCAATTCCGGCAGGCGTACTTCACCCGTGCATTCTGCAAGACCTTCGCGCTCGTCACCACATGCAATTGCTCGGTGACGACTTCTCCCATTCTGTGCATCGGATGACGGCAGCAAGGGCACAGCTTTTGATCTTCCGGCACATCGTATTCCACCCGTTCACGTGGCAGATGAGCCGGCAGGCGTTTGCGCCCACGCTTTTTGCGGAATTGCTCCCCCAGTTCGGCAAGCCCGGTATCCGGCAAATCGATGGCGGTGGCGTCATCACCGCCGTCATCGCTATATTCCTCGACGCTCTCAGTCGCGGCGGCCTGTTCGGCCTCATTGAAGACGCGATCGTCGAGTTTTTCGCTGCTCGGCCCGTAGAGCTTGAGATTGGCAAGGACGAGCGCTTGCTCAAGCTCTGCGACCTTCTCGACGAGTTTCCCGTTCTCCGCTTTCAGCGCAGCGATCTGGGCGAGCAGTTCATCGGGATCTGACGTCGAACAGGTTGGATTCATCCCGATTCTTGAATCAGGAGCCTCCTGTCAGGTCAACGATTTTCTCGCCAGAGGCTGGCTGAAGCTATTACAGTAAAACGCGCCCTTCGGGTTCCGGCACAATGCCGGCAACACTACGATAGCGTCGTACCGGATGACGGGACACCGCATCGATGTCGATGCCGTCCAGAAGCCAATGAAGCTGCTCCGTCGTGAGCGTCAGAACCGCTTCCGCCCGGCGGGGCCACCGGAACCTGTCGGCTTCGAGCCGCTTCAGAACCAGGATAAACCCCTGCCGATCGAAGAACAGGAGTTTCATCCGGTCCCGCTGGCGGTTGCAAAACGCAAATATGGATCGAGACCACGGATCGAGCTGCATGGTTTGCTCGACCAATATCGCAAGACTGTCGATACCCGCTCTCAGATCGACCGGTTCGCGGTGAAGATAGACCTTCACATCATCGGCCAGACGCAGCATGGCAAAGGCCCATCATGACGGCTGTTATAGTTTCGAGGGCCATGATCACTCTTCCCTCTGGCGCTGCAGTCTGGCCGCGCGGACCATTGTGCTGTCGGACGTCGAACTGACGATACCCCGGTTCGCCCAATGTTCCAGGTCGGAAAGTGCATAAACGACCCGGCCACCGAGTTTGCGATAGACCGGCCCCGTACCGCAGCAGCGGTGCTTTTCCATCGTTCGCGCTGACAACCTCAGGAACAGGGCAGCATCATAAGTACGCAGATAACGCGGCGGCCCATCGGACAACGAAGCGGCCAGCCCCTCCGCCTTGCTGCCATCGCCAATATCCAGCAGTTCCGTGCGCCCCCCTCCGGACCCCGACGCCTGCTCGACGGCGCTGTCGTCATCTCCATGGACACCCAATTCGCCAAGGCGCTTGCGACGCTCAACAGTGCGCCGGGCAACCATCGGATCAAGTTCAGGGCGCCAGCCCGCAACCGCGTTCACAACTGCGTCTGTCAGCGCTTCCAGACTGGTTGCCAGCAGCGGCGTTACCTTTTCCCGCACAATGTCACTCGCTGCGTCATGCCCGAACAGGCCAGCAGACTGCACACATGCCCCGGCATTATCAGGCCGGACGCTTTGATGCTCCGGGTCGGGGGATGTCGCTATGGCCTTGAGCGGTTCGCCAGCCGCAACGATCTCAATAAACGCTGAAGGTGCGGGAGACGCAGGGCTTTGCCTGTCTCTCTGCCGTTTCCGGTAATCGCTAATCCATTTGCGCACGAGGTTCGGGTTTAACCCATGTGTCACCGCAATGCCGGCAACCGAGACCCCGGGCTTCAGGCATTCCAGGACCAACCGCGCCTTGTCAGCCGGATCATATTCCCGGCCACCATTCGCCCGGATGCCTATCGGCTTCAGCTTAATACTGTTTCTCTCATTTCCATCCATCGCATCGCGCCCCTCCTTCGGGCGTGACGCAAATTGCATCATCACTCACAGCAAGCACAGGCGCAGAGAAATGCGCGCTTACACTACATCTACGCTATAGCCCTCTCATGATGGTTACGTCTGGATGAGCGCATGGCTATTCTGACACCGGAACAAAGTCCAGACGGCGGTGAGTTCGCCAGCGCGCAGAAGTCGGGCCAGCGTCTGCGCATCGCGGCGATCGGTCTTCACCCGGTCATTCGGCCGACGCGGCATCGAGAATCACCCTGTTCGGCGTCTTCATGTCGAGCGCGTTCAGCCGCACCATCGAACTGCCCTCCGGCCTGTCACGGGCTTTGGCTGAACAGGCTTCGCGCACGATCGGCGATGCCCACATCGCCGCAGGCCTCCTCCCGGGTGAGCGGGGCGCGGCATTGATCGAGGTAGGCAAGGCCGCCTTCACCCAAACGCACGCGCTCCTGCTGACGACGGCAGCCGGGGTAATCACCATGCTGGCGGTCCTGGTGTTCTTTACGCTGGCTGGGTCTCGCAGGTTGTCCCGTGCCCATCATTGACCGCCTTTCGAAGAGGATCGGACATGCAGATCATTGAGACCGAGCGCCTGATCCTGAGGCCATTTCGGGAGGGGGATGCAGCCGACCTCTTCGCTTATCTGCGCGCGCCCACCGCCAGCTGCTTCTTCTCGCTGAAGCTTGCAGACCTGACCGAGGCGGAGATCGAGGTCAAAAAACGCGCCCTCGACGAGGGCAGCGTGGCGATATGCCTGAAACAGACCGGTCAGGTCATCGGCGATCTTTTCGGCGGCGGCGCCGGAGAGGACGAGGAAGACGGGACCACCTCGGTCGGCTGGCACCTCAACCCGCAATTTGGTGGCCAGGGATATGCGTTCGAAGCCACAAGGGCCTTGCTGGACCATCTGTTCCGGGCAAAGGGCTTTCGCCGGATTTATGCCTATGTCGAAGACCACAACAAACCCTCGCAGCGCCTCTGCGAAAAGCTTGGCATGCGCCGGGAAGGTGTGTTCATCGAATTCGTATCGTTCACCAATGACGATGCGGGCAATCCGATCTACGAAAACACCATGCAATACGCCATCCTGCGCCGCGAGTGGATGTCTGGTGCTACAGCAACTGGTCAACCGCTTGGCATAAGCAGCGCCGCTGGCACCGACACGTCAGGCCGCCGCGTATGAACGGCGGTGATCGGCGGGGTGTGTATGCTCCTTGGTGGTGATGCGGCAGTCGACGGCGATAGCGACCTGTAGAGGGCAATCGGCGGTGTTTGGCGGGCCGCGACCGATAGTGATGATCACTACGTTTACGCTATAGTCCTATGATCGGGCGGTCCGACGCGAACGGCGCCTCGCGGTCACTATCCGGCTGTTCCAGCACCGCAGCCGCATGAGACAACCGGTAGGAAAGAGGAAAACGGATCAAAGACATGGCCAAAGCGAAACAATGGATGCAAACGACCCACGCGGCCCGCCCCAAGGTGCCGGTCGGCGCGGAAAAGCAAATGATCGTCGGGGCCTGCGAGGCCTTCATCCTTGAGGTATTGAAGCCGCGCTTCCTGCCGCAGATCAGGCCGACCGAATGGAACTACGTGATTGACATCCACGGTGCGTGGGCGGCAGGGCGATACCGCTTCATGCAGCGCTACCGGTCGGGCATGGAACACAATCGTGGCGAGGAGTTCGACGCGCCTTCGCCCGGATCGACCGCATGGGCCGGACCGTTTCGATATCTACTGGATGCGGCACACCGGCAAATGGTGGCGGCTCCATAGCGATGTGACGCTTGTCGGGGCGCTTCGAATCCTCGAAACGGATGGTGTCCTGCATCCAGTCTGATTTCTTGCCGAAGCGGTAGTGACCATGAGCGAATACCAATACTACGAATTCCAGGCGATCGACCGGCCACTCGGCAGAGCGGAACAGGAAGCTCTGCGGGCCTTGTCCACCCGGGCGCGGATCACGGCCACCAGCTTCACGAACACGTATGAATGGGGCGACTTCAAGGGCGATCCGGCCAGGTTGATGGAGAACTGGTTCGACCTGCATCTCTATCTCGCCAATTGGGGCTCGCGCCGACTGATGATCCGTTGGCCGGTGCATCTGGTCGATCGCAATCTGCTCGACGCCTTCCTGGGCGAGGTCGATGGCGCCGAGTTGCGGCGCGCCGGGCAGAACCTGATCCTGGACACCGCCTTTGACGAGGTGGAAGCCGAGGATCGGGACGATGGCTCGGGCTGGCTGGCGGCGCTCGCGCCGCTGCGCGCCGACGTGCTCGGGGGGGGGACCTACGTTTGTTCTATCTCCTCTGGCTGAGCGCAGTCGAGGCGGACGTGTTCGAGCCTGACGAGCAGGAGCCTATGCCGGGCATCGGGCCGATGACCGGAGCGTTGGAAGCTTTCGCCGAATTCTTCGATATCGATCGCGACCTTGTCGCGGCGGCTGCAGAGCGCGGTGCCGACACGCTGGCGGAAAAGCCGGCGTCATCGAAAGCAGTCAAGTCAATCATCGCCGCGATGACCGACCCCGAAAGGACCTCCTTTCTGACGCGGCTCTTTGACGGCGACGCGCATGTCGGCAATGAGTTGCGCGCGCTCGTCCGCCATCGCTTGATCCCGCCAACGGATACCCCGGCTATCGCCGTGCGTACCGTCGGCAACTTGCGTGCGCGTGCCAAAGCGATCCGGAAGGCCCGCGAGCGCACGCTGGCTGAAAAGGCGGCTGCCGAGCGGAAACGGCGCGAGGAGGAAACAGAACGGTCCCGCCGCGCCCGGCTCGACGCCATTGCCCGGCGGGGCGAGAGCATCTGGCGGGAGATCGAGGCCGAGATCGAGCGCCGCAACGCGACCGGTTATGACAGGGCCACCAGCCTGCTCCTCGACCTGAGGGCGATCTCCAAGGAAAAAGGCGCGCCCCAGGACTTCTTACGCCGCCTGCAGGAGATACGAAACCGTCATGCGCGGAAGGAGCTGTTAATCGAACGGCTGGCGAAATTGGGATAGCGTAGCGCGCTCTGGCGTAGGGTGGCGGGCCACGCCCGACGATGATGAGCACTATGTCTACGCTATAGCCCTCTAATGTCGCATTTTGATACCTCTGTTACCCCGGCGTCCTCATCAC
The DNA here is from genome assembly GCF_040066075.1 of Neorhizobium phenanthreniclasticum. Lineage (NCBI taxonomy): Bacteria > Pseudomonadati > Pseudomonadota > Alphaproteobacteria > Hyphomicrobiales > Rhizobiaceae > Neorhizobium > Neorhizobium phenanthreniclasticum. Next base: position 107,088 of record NZ_JBEAAL010000004.1, on the reverse strand, counting down.
GCAGAAAAGCCGCCATGCTGGGTAATGAGCGCGACGACAAAATCCATCACAGCACGGACGGAAGACATCCTGCGCAGGTCCCGATGGACCATAAGCCAGATCTCCCTGGAAAAGGGTGGAACGTCCTCTCCGACCTGCATCAGGTCCGGGTCGGCGTCGCCCAAGAAGCAGGGCAGTCCCGCGACACCTGCGCCCGCCCGCGCCGCGATAAGATGCCCGCTGATGTCGCTCAACTCGCACGCAACCGGCCGTGCGCCGGCAATGCCGAGCAGCCATTTCTGCTGCGGCATGTCGGCAAAGCTCTCGTCGTAAGCGATGAACTGCCATCGATCAGGCGCCTCTCGATGCGCATAGTCCCGGCGCGCGTAGAGACCGAATGCCATCGTCCCGACTTTTCGCGCGAAACTGCCGGTCTCCTCGGGCCGCACCAGCCGTATCGCCACATCCGCTTCCCTGCGGCTGAGCGACACCTGCTGCGCCTGCGCAGCGAGAGAAAGACGGACATCTGGATAGAGATATCGAAAGTCCGCAAGATACTGCGCCAGTAGATGCGCCACCAGCACCGGCGGAGCACTGAGCGTGACCTTGCCGATAAGCGGTGTATGCGCAGCCTGGGCAATCCTGGCAACGCCGTCCGCCGCACTTTCCATCGTGACGGCCTGATCGAAAACCTGCTGGCCAATCGCCGTCAAACGACAGGATCGCGGCAGGCGGTCGACCAGCATCACATCGAGTTCGGCTTCGAGCGCCGCCAGCCGGCGGCTCACCGTGGCGTGGTCCACCTTCAAGGCACGCGCCGCGCCGGACAGGGTGCCGTTGCGCCCCACTGCCATGAAATGACGAAGATTTTCCCAATCGGCCATCGGTGCGATTTCTCCAGGTGCACTGGCATATATACCGAATTTTCGCACAGAAATCATCGGCGTAGTTTCGAGACAAATTACCTTTGTAAGGTTGTCTCGATGACTGTCTCTTCCCCCCTACACCCACGCATCACGCTTGCTGCCGCCGCGCTTGGTTTCGTGGTCGTTCTTCTCGACGTCAGTGTCGTCAACGTCGCACTCGACGCCTTGCGCACCGGCTTCTCCACCGATGTCGCCGGCCTCCAATGGGTCGTCAACGCCTACACGCTCATCTTTGCCGCCCTGCTGCTCATGGCCGGAGCCCTGGGAGACCGCTTTGGGGCGCGGGCAATCTTCATCACCGGCTTCGTTGTTTTCACGCTCGCTTCGCTTGCTTGCGGTCTGGCGCCGACGCTGGTGACGCTGATTGTGGCGCGGCTGGCGCAAGGCGTCGGCGCTGCGCTGCTGGTTCCGAACTCGTTGTCACTGCTCCAGCAGGCTTTTCCCGACAAGGAACAGCGGAACCGCGCGGTCGGCTGGTGGGGAGCCGCAGGCGGCATTGCACTGGCGGCCGGTCCCGTGGTCGGTGGTTTTCTGGTGACGCATATGGGCTGGCGCAGCGTTTTCCTGATCAACATTCCGGTCGGGCTGTTCGGCCTAGTCCTGATCCTGCGCTATTCCTCAGCCAGTCCCAGAAACGAGGGTCGGTCGCTCGATATGCCTGGGCAGGCAGCCGCCATCATCGCGCTCGCATCGCTGGCAACGGCGCTGACGGACGCGGCGCATCTCGGCTGGACGCATCCACGGATTCTGGTGGCCCTTCTCGTGGCCGTCCTCACCGCAATAGGCTTCATCCTGATCGAGGCGCGAAGCCACGCACCGATGCTGCCGTTGTCGTTCTTTTCCAGTCCCGACTTCTCGATCGCCTCGATTACCGGCGTCCTCGTCAACTTCGCCTATTACGGCCTGATCTTCGTCTTTAGCCTGTTCTTCCAACTGGAGCAGCATCTTTCACCGCAGGAAACCGGCATCGCCTTCCTGCCGATGACCATTGTCCTCATGGTCATGAACGTCATCGCAGGCCGATTGATCACGCGCCTTGGAGCGCGCCGGCTCATGGTGTTCGGCCTCCTTCTGGCAGCGACTGGATATCTTCTGCTGATCCCGGTCAGTGTCGGCGGCTCCTATTGGCAACTGGCCATGCCGATGCTGATGGCGGCGAGCGGCATCGCGCTGATGGTGCCGACGATGACGAATGTGACTCTCTCCTCAGTCGATCCATCACGGGCTGGCATCGCGTCGGGTGTTCTCAACTCGGCGCGGCAAGTGGGCGGCATGCTCGGCGTCGCGACGTGCGGGTATTTCGTGCGAGACACGGCGCCCGCCGCGTTCATGCACGGCATGCATCTCTCGCTCATCGTCGCGGTGGTCCTGCTGTTTATCGGCGCTGCGCTCTCGTTCTTCTGTCTCAACCGCGAGATTTGAAATGAGCACAAGCGCCTTGACGCGCGATGCGGCAATCGGCGGGAATATGCGTCTATTGCGCAGAGTATCGCGTCATAGCGCGCAATCGGCGGATCTGGCGGGCCACGCCAGATGATGATGAGCACTACGTCTACGCTATAGCACTCTAAAGCCGCCTTTCTCCCAATGCTCAAACTTCTACTGCCACCCCGGCAGAGCCGGGGGAACTCTAACGTTCGTTAAGCTCCTTTGGGACTACCCGAGGAATTTCATGAATGAGGCTCGATTACGAGCATTTTACTGTTTTTGGTCGATAAAGGCCGGTGAACATGAGTGCAAACGAATGCAGAACATAGATGCCGTCGTCAAGGACCTTTCAATGCTGGGTCGCCACGCTATAAGCCGTTCTTCGGCGACGGCACCTCCCGCTCATCATCGCCATTGTCCGCGGGTTCGGGGCTTAAGGCTTCTCGGATCGCGGCTTCGAGATCCTCGATGTCCTCATCCGAAAGTTCATCGAACATGGCTCGCTTTCGCTTCGAGATCGAGCCATGGTTCTGCATGTAGAAATTGACGAACATGGAAGCCCGTCTATCCGGCATATCGATAACTTCCCTCACCGCGTTATACGCCGTGTCGTAAACAGCCATGAAATCGAGCTCCTCCTTGAAGTCGATCCGGATCGTCTCGGAGATCTTCGCGTAGAGATATTCGACAAGCTCCGTTGCGTCGAAGTACCTATAAAGGGCCGATGTGTCGTTCGTCACCACGACCTGCTGCGCACGGTTCATTTCCCAGTCGATAAAATCCATTGTCGGCCTGGAGAACGACTCCAAGGCTGCGTCATATAATTTCTGGTCGCGGACGATTGCGGCCGATATCGGGAACAGGACGTCGTGCGGAGTGAACCCTTCTCTCGACAATACGTGATGGATCAGGAATCGGTGGATGCGCCCGTTCCCGTCTTCGAACGGGTGCAGGAATACAAAGGAAAAGGAGATTGCCGCCGCCGCCGCCACCGCGTCGTCGCAACCCTGCAGCCGCTCGGACATCGATGCCCAATCTTTCATTAGAGACGGGAGATCCTGAGGACGGGGGCAGACGAAGTGTACCTTCTCGCGATATCCGATCGTTTCGCCGACGAAGTTCTGGAAGTCGCGAAATCCCTTGGCAGCATATCGCGGATCAACAATCTGGTTCTGAAGGTCAACGAGGTCTTGATCACTAGCAGGGTTAAAGGATGCCGTCTTCCGCAGCGCGTTTATGAAGCGCTCCGCCTTCTGGCCTGTCGCGCGTTCGCGCTCGATCTCGAATGAAGACTTGGTTTCCTTGGTGTAGAGGTAATTCACCGCGCGGGCCAGGACCGTCGGATCACAGTCCTGAACCAGCTCTCTCGCCTGTTCATCGATACCTTCGGCTTGAAACCCTCTGATCGCGGGTGTCGGGCGGACGGTAACGCAAAATCCCGGGACACCAAGCATGTTGTTCGTTACACGGTGGCGAACCGAGTTGACACCGACAGAGCCGACATTAAGTTCGGGGTTGAGGGCTTTGGTGTACTGCACCACCGGAGCATCAGGGAGATCGAGAGTTTCGCGCGTGAAGAATTCGTACAGAAACCACGCACGGCGGGAGAACGCTCCGTTGGGCTCGGCGCGAACCATGTCCTTGATGACACCGGGATCGATCGCCTTCATGGCCGCCGCCATCACAGCGCTATCGACAGGCTCGTTTTTCAGTGCGAATTTCAGGTGTCCGGCGGTTGTATCTTCAGGCGCATACGGAGTACTGTATTTCTCGATGGTCCGGCCATTTCCGGTCGTTGTGCGCCTTGCACCCGGCCCGCAGTAGGAAGTCACTGCTGGGGGAGGCACGCGCAAGTGCAAGTTTTCAATCAGCCAAAGCTGCCCGACAGGGACGTCCACCATCACAAATCCTCAAAAAACTTTCAGCGAACTTAAAATTCTTTCAGCTTTTGGCGCAAGTCTCAAAAAACGTTCAGCGCGCTAAAAAAACATTCAAGAATTGGCGAAACCCTCAAAAAACGCCCCCCCCTGCGACGATGCCGCTATTGATTGCGAGGCGGACCTCCCCAGCCCAGGTCCGCTTCATCACGATCCCGTCGAGATAAAGATGGGGATAAGCGCCATCGATCGGCCGTTTCCGCCATTCCTCGATCTTGGCATAGATCTTCTTTGAGGTTCGACGCCGTTCCGGGGCTGACGCGCGTGCCCCAAAGCGCCTCGATGATATCCTCCGCACGGCGGACAGAGACACCCGCTAAATACATCTCGATCAATGCTTCCTCGACCTAGCTCTCGCGTCTTCGATAGCGCTCGATGATCACTGTCTCGAACGTCTGTCGCCGCAGCTTCGGAACCTTCAGCTTCCCTTCGCCAGCCGTCGTGTGCAGCGCTCGCTCATAGCTACCTGCACGCGTATCTTGACGGCCATCGCTGCGTTCATAGCGACCAGCGCCGCACAATCGGCCCGCCTCCGCGTCGAACATCGCATTCAGCGCTTCTTCGACCGTGCCCTCACCATCTCGCCCAGATGGCCCTTGATCCGATCCTCGTCAATCCGGATCACTTCCCCCCAGATCGCCGCGCTAATAGTCAACAGGCCGGGGCGCCGATGCCCCGCGGCGAAACAGAGGCAACGGCGCCCCACGTCCAAACCTTCCTGCCCAAAACCTACTCAACGTCGTGAATAAGACGGGCTTCTGTAACGGGCCTTCCCGAGTCAATCCCTTTTGAGCTTCATCCCTCGCCGGTCACTTGCTTCTGTCCGCAGTCGGCATGGAGGCCGCTGCTCTATGGGGTCGGTGAGGACCGGCCGACCAATCTAACGATACGCAGTCACCGAGGTGCTGCTTCCCGACGCCATCAACAACACAAACACTGGAGTATTCCCATGATACATCAATACCGGCATAGTGCTTCACGGTCATCTCGCCTTGATGCTTGGAGCAGGCCTATCCTGACTCCGCGACACCATCATTGTGAGGGATGACCACCAGCATCTCAAATACTGCCGGGTGGGGGATCAGCCCGTTACCCCATCTAGCATGTTGTTCGTTACACGGTGACGAGCCGAGTTGACACCAACGGATCCCACGTTCAAGTCGGGATCAAGGGCTTTAGTATGTTGCACGACCGGTGCGTCTGGCAGATCCAAGATTTCCCCGGTGAAGAACTCGTATAGGAACCTCGCACGACGGGAGAAGGCCCCCGTGGGTTCAGCGTGGTCCATGTCCTCGATAACAGCGGGGCCGATCGCCCGCCTGGCGGCGGCCATCACTGCACTATCGATGGGCTCATTTTTCTAGGCAAACTTGAGGTGGCCCGCGATTGTATCTGCGGGCGCGTATGTGGAGTACTGTATTTCTCGATCGTTCGGCCATCGTCGTGCGTCGCGCTCCCGGCCCGCGTAGGAGGTCACCGACGGAGGAGGAACGTGCAAGTTCTCAACGAGCCAAAGCTGTCCAACTTGGAAATCCGCCATCTCAAGTCCTCAAAAAAACGTTCAGCGACTTTAAAATTCTTTCAGATTTCGCAGCAAGACTGAAAAAACGTTCAGGATTCGGCGACATCCTAAAGAACGTTAGGGAATCAGAGCCTCAAAATTCTTTCAAAAATCCGTTCGATCCGAAAGAACCGCTGTCTCCGTCCACCCCCGGCAGCCACATCCAGACAAAGGCTTCTGTGGCATCCGCCCTAGAAGTCATCATCGACCTCCTTCACCGTATGGCGGACACTCTTGGGCAGCAGGGTCAGTTTTTCATCCAGGCGCGCATTGCGCAACTGGAGCGTGCGCTCGTCATAGTCGAACAGGCGCACTCCCACGAGGGAAGCGACTTCGAAGACCAGACCGATCTCAGGCCCCGGCGCGCCTTTTTCGATGCTGGAGAGCGTTGTGCGGCTGATGCCGGCGCGGTCCGCCAATTCCTGCGCGGTCAGGCTGCGCTCGGCCCGGCCGACGCGGATCAGCTTGCCCAGCATGGCGAGTGCCTGGTGCGTAACTCTGGAGTAGCTTCTCTGACGGGGCACGGTTATTACCTGCTTTGTTCATTTGAGTGGACACGAGGCCTTCTCACGTCCAGAATTTTGCACATAAAGCCGCGACGCTTGGGGTAATGTCAAGTTTTGTTCATTTGATTGGTCGTAAGGGTAGTTCGTGCACAGAGTTTGTACATAGCGGGTGAGTCGGGGGGGGGCGGCAGGTGCGATAAACTGAAGCGGCGGTGTGGGCTGTTATCACGGTTGGATATACGGAGTTTTCTTTTGGCTATGCCTTCACGGAAAATCTAATCCGCGGCTTGGCCACGGCCCCACCGGCGCGCCGGTCTTTGCCAATCTCGTGCACTATCACACCTTCCGATTGCCTGTCTTCGCAACCGCGAACACCGTGCTGGCATCGCTGACGATGGCAACATGCGAATAGGCCGTCTGGCCCGCGGCCGCGCCGTCCGCTCGCATGATCGCGGTGACGATCGCGTCGTGCTCTTCATAAGACCTTGCAAGGCGTCCCGGCAGACGAAATTGCGCCCGGCGGAACGGCGCCAGCCGGGCACGGGTCTGCGTCACCAGCTCGAAAACATGCTCATTGTGCGCACCACGATAGAGTCGCGTATGGAACTCTGTGTTGTGCGCCGAATAATCCTCTTCCGCGCCGGTATGTACCAGCTTTATGGATGCCCGGTGATCAAGCTCCAGTGCTCGCCTTTCATCGACGGTCATCCGCTCAGCCGAGAGCCTTGCGCAGACCGCTTCGAGCTCAGCCATCGCCTCGAACATCGAATGCAGATGGGCCTCGGTGACGTTGGTGACAACGGCGCTGCGGTTGGGTTCGCGGGCCACCAAGCCCATCACCCCAAGTTCTCGCAGGGCTTCCCGCACGGGTGTCCGGGACACCTCGAACCGGGCAGCAAGTGAAACCTCGTCGAGCTTCTCGCCCGGCAGCACTGCACCGGTGACGATCATGTCGGCGATCGCCCGCACCATTTGCTCGACGGTGGTTCCGGTTCGGGTGACTTCCCTGCGTCTGATCTGGCTCACGCTACTCTCTGCTCGCTTCGACGTTCTGCATACAGATGACCTTCTGCACCTGACAAGTCAAATTCCGTCCAGAAGTCACTGGCAATTTTTCATTTTCTAATCACGCACTTCCACCCTCTGGCAATTGAAATATCACTTGAAGGTCAGCATTCAGATCAAACAATAAGCATTGATTACTTATTAATCGATATTGCGATCAATCTGTATGCACTTTTCTAGAAAGCGTGAACTGGCGTGAAATTTCTTTAAGTAATAACAACAGCTTGAATTTTGGCACACACATTGCATGCACTTTTTGGCACCCGTTCAAACCCGGCCACACGCCGCAAGGAGATTCCCGATGACCAAACTCCTTTCCATGAATCGCCGCAATTTTCTCCAAACTTCCGCCGCCGGCGCGCTGGCCGGCATCGTGCCAGGCCTGGCCGGCTCGCCTGTGGCCGCCCAGACAGCGCTCACCATCGGCTTCATCTATGTCGGGCCGAAGGACGACTACGGCTATAACCAGGCGCATGCCGAAGGTGCTGCCGTCATCAAGGCCATGCCGGGCATTACCCTGGTCGAAGAAGAAAACGTCCCCGAGACCGTCGACGTTCAGAAGACGATGGAGTCGATGATCAATCTCGATGGTGCCGCCCTGCTCTTCCCGACTTCCTTCGGTTACTTCGATCCCCACATGCTGGCCATGGCAGCAAAATACCCGGATGTGGAATTCCGCCATTGCGGCGGGCTGTGGCAGGAAGGCAAACATCCGGCCAATACCGGCTCCTATTTCGGCTATATCCATCAGGGCCAGTACCTGAACGGCATCACTGCCGGCTATGCCTCGAAGAGCAAGAAGATAGGCTTCGTCGCCGCCAAGCCCATCCCGCAGGTGCTGCAGAACATCAACGCTTTCCTCCTCGGCGCCCGCTCCGTCGATCCGACCATCACCTGCCAGGTGATCTTCACCGGTGAATGGTCGCTCGCCGTCAAGGAAGCGGAAGCCACCAACGCGCTGATAGACCAGGGCGCCGACGTCATTACCTGCCATGTGGACAGTCCGAAGGTCGTGGTCGAGACCGCCGCCGGCCGCGGCGCATTCGTCTGCGGTTATCACGCCGACCAAAGTCCCCTCGCAAAGGACAAGTACCTGACTGGCGCCGAATGGGCCTGGGGCAGTGTCTACACGAATTTCATCAAGGCGGCCCAGAGCGGCGGCAAGCTCGGCAATTTCGTCCGCGGCGGCCTGAAGGACGGTTTCGTCAAGATGAGCCCGCTTGGTCCGGCCGTTTCCGCCGAGGCCCGCAAGACGTTCGAGGCGACGCTCGCCGAAGCCACGGCCGGAAAGCTCTCCGTCTTCAAGGGGCCACTCAAAGACAACAAGGGCAATGTCGTGATCACCGCCGACAAGGCTTACGCCGAGGACGCGATCGATCTCGAAAGCATGGCCTATCTGGTTGAAGGCGTTGTCGGATCGACGTCTTGATGCGGGTGGGGCTGACGTAACGTGAAGGGGGCAGCGCCATGACGGTTCAAGCAAACGATCCGGGACTATCCATAGTGGCGGGAAGCGGCGCGTCGCTCCGCCCCCTTCTCGAATGGCTTGCGCGACGGGCGGAGCCTGTGGCGATCGGGCTCGTCGCGATCCTGATCGGCCTGGCGCTCTTTTCCATCTTCATCCTGGTGATCGGCAAGTCGCCGGTCACCCTCTTCCAACTCATGTACACGGGCGGTTTTGGAAGCTGGTTCTCGATCCAGAACAGTTTTTCACGCGCCGCCCCCCTGCTTCTGACGGCGCTCTGCGTCGCCCTACCCGCCCGCCTCGGCCTTATCATCATCGGCGGTGAAGGTGCGGTGGTGCTCGGCGGCGTCGCTGCGGCAGCGGCAGCCATGCCGTTGGTCGGCCTCGTTCCGCCGGTCGTGCTGTTCGTCTTCATGGGGCTTGCCGCCATGGTGATCGGCGGGCTCTGGATCGGGCTCGCCGGTTTCCTGCGCCACTATCGCGGCGTCAACGAGACGATCTCCTCGTTGCTCTTGGCCTATATCGCAATCGCCCTGATGAACCAGTTCGTCGAAGGGCCGCTGCGCGACCCGGCAAGCCTCAACAAGCCCTCCACCAGGCCGCTGCCGGCCGAGTACATGATGGGCGACATTCCCGGCATGGACGTCCATTGGGGCCTCATTATCGGCATCCTCGCCTGCATCCTCTCCTGGATCCTGATGGAGGCGACGAGCTATGGTTTCGCGGCCCGCATCGCCGGCGGCAATGTCCGCGCCGCGCAGATTCAAGGCTTGCCGGTCGGCAAGCTGATCACGGGCTTTACCGCCATAGCAGGCAGTTTCGCCGGACTTGCCGGGATGGTGGAAGTGGCTGCGGTGCAGGGCAGCGCCAATGCGTCGCTGGCGGCCGGCTACGGTTATACCGGCATCCTCGTTGCCTTCCTCGCCCGCCACAATCCGCTGGCGATCATCCCGGTCGCCATCCTGCTCGGCGGCATCGATGCCTCGGGCGGCCTCATCCAGCGGCGCATGGGCCTACCCGATGCCACGGTGCTGGTGCTGCAGGGCATGCTCTTCATCGTCATCCTCTTCTGCGAGACCTTCTACGGCCGCTTCAAGATCTTCAATCCCGACCTCTGGAAAAGGAGCGCATGATGGAAGAGTCAGGTATCGGTTTCTGGGGCGTGCCTCTGGCGATCTTCGCCGGCGCCATCCGCGTCTCCACCCCGTTCATCTTCGTCTCGCTTGGCGAGGCGATCACCGAACGCTCCGGCCGCATCAATCTCGGACTCGAAGGCACGCTGGTCTTCGGGGCGATGACGGCCTATGCGATCGCGGTTCTGACCGGCTCGCCGACACTTGGCATCTTGGCCGCGATGGCGGCGGGCGCGGGGTTCGGCCTTATCCACGGCTGGATCTGCAAGTTCCCGAAGGTCAATGACATCGCGATCGGCATCGCCATGATGCAGTTCGGCCTGGGCATGGCATTTTTCCTCGGCAAGCCGTTCATCCAGCCGGTAGCGCCGAAACTTCCGTCCATCCCGCTCGGCGGCTGGTCCGGTATTCCGCAGGTGCAGGCAGCGCTCAACATCAATGTGCTCTTCTTTATCGGCGCGGCTCTGGCAGTGTTCCTCTTTTGGGCCTTCAGGAACACCCGCATCGGCCTGACCTTGTGCGTCGTCGGTGACAGTACCGATGCGGCCCGTGCCATGGGCATCAATCCGGATACGGTGCGGCTGCTCGCCACCGCCGTCGGCGGCGCGCTGGCGGCAATCGGCGGGGCATATCTGTCGCTCTATTACCCCGGATCCTGGAACGAAGGAATTTCCTCGGGCCAAGGGTTGATGGCCGTGGCGCTCGTGATCTTCGCCCGCTGGAACCCGATCGGCTGCTTCCTCGCGGCCTTGCTCTTCGGCGGCGCCGGCGCGCTCGGTCCGGCGCTGCAATCGGTCGGCGTCACGCAGGGCTATTACCTCTTCTATGCAGCACCTTACGTGCTGACCCTCATCATCCTGATCGCCACCTCTTCGCCCAACCGGTCGCTTGCCGGTGCCCCGGGTGCGCTGTCGCTCACGAAATAAAGGAGGAGTTCTCCGATGAATGGCTTAGGCGGTCTTAACAAATCCGAACACGGCGTCGGCATCGGTCTCGTGCAGCTCCAATTGCCGGTCACCGTCACCAAAGCGGACGTCGCGAAGCAGACGCAGGTGATCGTCGATCTGGTGGCCAAGGCGCGGCGCAACCAGCCGGGCATGGATCTCGTGGTCTTCCCGGAATACGCGCTGCACGGCCTTTCCATGGATATCAACCCGGAGATCATGTGCACGCTGGACGGGCCGGAGGTCGCTGCGTTCAGACGAGCCTGCAAGGATAACGCCATCTGGGGCTGCTTCTCGATCATGGAACTGAACCCCGGCGGCATGCCCTACAATTCCGGCATCGTCATAGACGATCAGGGCGAGCTGAAGCTCTATTACCGCAAGATGCACCCATGGGTGCCGGTCGAACCCTGGGAGCCGGGCAATCTCGGCATTCCGATGATCGACGGACCGAAGGGCGCGAAGCTCGCGCTGATCATTTGCCATGACGGCATGTTCCCGGAAATGGCGCGCGAATGCGCCTACAAGGGCGCCGAGATCATGATCCGCACGGCCGGTTATACGGCGCCGATCCGCGAGGCTTGGCGCTTCACCAACCAGTCCAACGCCTTCTGCAATATGATGGTGACGGCAAGCGTCTGCATGTGCGGTTCGGACGGCACGTTCGATTCGATGGGCGAAGGCATGATCTGCAATTTCGACGGCACGATCATCGCCCACGGCACGTCCGGCCGGGTGAACGAGATCATCACTGCCGAGGTACGGCCTGATCTGGTGCGCGAAGCGCGGCTCGGCTGGGGTGTCGAGAACAACATCTACCAGTTCGGCCATCGCGGCTACGTAGCCGTCGCCGGCGGCGCGGGCGATGCGCCCTACAGCTACATGCACGACCTCATCGCCGGGAAATACAGGCTGCCCTGGGAGGACAAGGTCAAGGTGACCGACGGCACTTCCTGCGGCTTCGAAAAACCCGCGCGGCGTTATGGCGAAACCTTCAAGCTGGCTGGCGAATAGGAGAAAGATAATGGACGCGATGGTTGAGACCAAAGGGCATTTTATCGACGCCGACCCTTACGCCTGGCCCTATAACGGCGATCTGAGACCGCAAAACACCGCCCTCATCATCATCGACATGCAGACGGATTTCTGCGGCAAGGGTGGTTATGTCGACCACATGGGTTACGACCTGTCGCTGGTGCAGGCGCCGATCGAGCCGATCAAACAAGTCCTCTCTGCCATGCGGGCCAAGGGCTACTACATCATCCATACCCGCGAGGGACACCGGCCGGATCTTGCCGACCTGCCGGCGAACAAACGCTGGCGCTCGCAGCGCATCGGCGCCGGCATCGGCGACCCCGGCCCCTGCGGGCGCATCCTGGTCCGCGGCGAGCCCGGCTGGGACATCATCCCCGAGCTCTATCCTATCGAGGGCGAGGCGATTATCGACAAGCCCGGCAAGGGCTCCTTCTGCTCCACAGATCTGGAGCTGATCCTCAACCAGAAGCGCATCGAGAACATCATCCTCACCGGCATCACCACCGACGTCTGCGTCTCGACCACGATGCGCGAGGCGAACGACCGCGGCTTCGAATGCCTGCTTCTCGAAGACTGCTGCGGCGCGACCGATTACGGCAACCACCTCGCCGCCATCAAGATGGTGAAGATGCAAGGCGGCGTCTTCGGCTCCGTCTCCAATTCCGAAATCTTGGTGAGCCAGCTTCCATGAGCAATATCGTCCGCGATACGCCCCTCCCTCAGACCGGCAAGGCGATCGGCGTCGAAACGCTTGGCATGACCATGCGCTTCGGCTCGTTCACTGCGCTCGACAATGTCTCGATCAGCGTGCCGGCCGGTTCGTTCCATGCGCTACTCGGCGAAAACGGCGCTGGCAAGTCGACGCTCGTCAAATGCATTATGGGCTTCTACCATGCAACCTCAGGCTCGCTGTCGGTCGATGGCCGCGAAGTGGCGATCGCCTCGCCTAAGGATGCCGCGACCTACGGACTCGGTATGGTCTATCAGCATTTCACGTTGGTCCCGTCGCTGACCGGCGCGGAAAACCTCGTCATCAGCCGCTCCGAGGTACCGGCCGTCATCAATTGGGCAAAGGAGCGGAAGGATCTTGCGGCCTTCGTGGAGCGCATGCCGTTCAAGATCCCGCTCGATCGGCCGGTGAGCGAACTCGCCGCCGGCGAAAAGCAGAAGCTGGAAATCGTCAAGCAGCTCTATCTCGGCCGCTCGCTCCTCGTGCTCGATGAGCCGACCTCGGTGCTGACACCCGCGGAAGCCGACGAGATGCTGGGGCTTGTGCGTGGCATGACGGAGCGCGGCGAACTGACCGTATTAATGATTTCCCACAAGTTCCACGAGGTGACGAAATTCACCGACGCAGTCTCGATCCTCAGGCGCGGCAAGCTGGTCGGCACCGGCAGGATCGGCGAGCTTTCCACCGCCGACATGGCGGCGATGATGATCGGCGACGTCAAGCTCGCCGAGCTCGACAGCCGCCGCCCCGTATCGGAAGCGGCAAAACCAGTATTGAAGGTCAGCCAGGTCAAGGCGCCGGACCGCTCGGGTCTGAAAACGATCGAAATCGCGGACCTGACGGTCCGCCCCGGCGAGATCGTAGGCATAGCCGGCATTTCCGGGAATGGCCAGAAAGAGCTCACGGAAATCCTTGCCGGGCAGCGGCCGACCGATACGGGTCGCATCGCCGTCAACGGTGAGACCTATGGCGCCACTCGTTCGGAAACCCGCAAGAACAACGTTCGTTTCATCCCGGAAGAGCCGTTGCAGAACGCCTGCGCGCCAAAAATGACGGTGAGCGAAAACCTCGCCTTCCGCACCTTTGACCTCAAGCCGAATGGCAAGGACGCGATCTGGCTTTCCAGGGGCGCAATGAAGAAGCGGGCGGCCGCGCTCATTTCGGATTTCAAGGTGAAGACGGCCTCGTCGTCGTCGCCGATTGCTGCCCTTTCCGGTGGCAATGTGCAGCGCGCCGTACTTGCCCGCGAGCTGACCGGCGACGTCGATCTTCTGATCGTCTCCAATCCCTGTTTCGGCCTCGACTTTTCCGCCGTGGCGGAGATCCGTGCCCGCATCATGAAGGCCCGCAATTCCGGCACGGCCGTGCTGCTGCTTTCCGAAGACCTCGACGAACTGCTCGAAATGTCGGACCGCATCATGGTCATCTCGGAGGGTAAACTGGTCTACGAAACGCCGGCCCGCGGGGCGGATGTCGGCGTCATCGGCGCACATATGGCGGGGCATCACTGATGGGCGACATCAAGGCGGAACCCTTCGCCTTCCCGGCGATACCGGAAGCACTGGCGCTGATCGTCATCGACATGCAGCGGGATTTCGTAGAACCCGGCGGCTTTGGCGCCAGCCTTGGCAACGATGTCAGCCGCATCATGAAGATTGTGCCGGACGTGAAACGCCTGATCGAGGGTTTTCGCTCCGCCAACCTGCCGGTCATCCACACGATGGAGTGCCACAAGCCGGACCTTTCCGATCTGCCGCCTGCAAAACGGGACCGCGGCAACCCTTCGCTCCGGATCGGCGACGAAGGCCCAATGGGCCGCATTTTGATCTCCGGCGAGCGAGGCACCGAAATTCTGTCGGAACTTGCGCCAATCGACGGCGAGGTGGTGATCGAAAAACCCGGCAAGGGCGCCTTCTATGCCACCGAATTCGGCGAAGTGCTGAAAGCGAAGGGCATCCGCCAACTCGTCTTCGCCGGCGTGACGACGGAAGTCTGCGTCCAGACAACGATGCGCGAGGCGAACGACCGCGGTTACGAATGCCTGCTCGCCGAAGAGGCGACCGAGAGCTATTTTCCGGAGTTCAAGGCGGCCGCCATCGCCATGATCCGCGCCCAAGGCGCGATCGTCGGCTGGACGGCCCATGTGGACGATATTCTGGAAGGGATCGTGCCAAGGGGGATGACCAATGCCTGAATCAACTCGCGAACTTCTGACGCTAGGCGGCTGGAAAGACTTGGAATTCGAGCCCTTCCGCGGCGAGGTCACCATCCACTGGATTCGCTCTTTCGAGGGCGACCAGCCCGGCGTGGCGCTTTTGAAATACGAGGCGGGCTCCGGCGTTCCCCGCCATCGCCATGAGGGCCTCGAAACCATCCTCGTGCTCGACGGCGTGCAATCCGACGAGGCCGGTGACTACAGCCGCGGCAGCTACATCGTCAACGCGCCAGGCAGCGAACATTCCGTCTGGAGCAATACCGGCTGCGTCGTGCTGATCCAATGGGACCGGCCCGTGAAAATACTCGAAGAGGAAATGGCATGCCCCCGCTAACGACACCGGCTTTCGATATCGCCTCGCTGCACGCGTTCTACAGGGATGGCGGCAGCGTCACCGACATTGTCGAGGGTGTCTTCGCCCGCATCGCGGAGGTGAACGATCCCGGCATATTCATCCATCTGGCGCAGAAGGACGCGGTCCTTGCGGAAGCGGCCAAACTTGGCGGTTTCGATCTGGGAAAACCGCTCTTCGGCATCCCCTTCGCGGTAAAGGACAATATCGACGTCGCCGGCATGCCGACCACCGCTGCGTGCCCCGACTATGCCTATCTGCCGGAAAGGGATGCGACCGTCGTCCGGCTGCTGAAGCAAGCGGGCGCGCTCGTCATCGGCAAGACCAATCTCGACCAGTTCGCCACCGGCCTCGTAGGCGTCCGCTCGCCCTACCCGATCCCGAAGAATGCCATCGATCCCGGCCTGGTCCCCGGCGGCTCGTCCTCCGGCTCGGCGGTGGCGACGGCCCAAGGCATCGTCAGCTTCGCGCTTGGCACGGATACCGCCGGTTCGGGCCGCATTCCCGCCGGTCTCAACAACATCGTCGGCTTGAAGCCAAGCGTCGGTGCACTCTCCACCACCGGCGTCATTCCCGCCTGCCGTACACTGGATTGCGTCTCGATCTTCGCACTGACGGTGGACGATGCCTGGAAGGCCTTCTCTGTTGCATCGAAATATGACGAGACCGACGCCTACTCGAAATCCATCCCCGCCGCGGGCTACGGCCCAACACCGCAAATGCTGACGATCGGCGTGCCGGCCAAGACAGACCTGCAATTCTTCGGCGATACAGTAATGGAGGCCGCCTATTTCGACGCACTTTCGACACTAGCGAGGCTCGGCCACAATTTGGTCGAAGTATCGTTCGGCGACTTCTATAAGGTTGCAAACCTGCTTTATGAGGGCGCCTGGGTGGCGGAGCGTTATGCGGCAATCAGGCCGTTCTTCGATGAGAAAGAGGCCAGCCTTCATCCGGTGACGCGCCAGATCTACGGCGGCGCCAAGACACTCTCGGCGGCTGACGCCTTCAATGGGTTCTATGCCCTGCAGGAGCTTAAAAAGAAGATCGAACCGCTGGTCGCCTCGGTCGATCTTTTCTGTGTTCCGACTGCTCCGACGCATTACACCCTTGCCGATCTGGAAGCGGAACCGATCCGGGAGAACTCCCGCCTCGGCACCTATACGAACTTCGTCAACCTGCTCGATATGTGTGGCATCGCCGTACCGGCCGGCACCCGCGCCGACCGCCTGCCGGCCAGCGTCACGCTTCTGGCTCCCTCTGGCCGCGACGGGCTGACTGCCTCGCTCGCCCGCGATCTCCATCGGGCGAGCGGCTTGACGCTCGGCGCTACCGGCTGGCCGCTACCCGCAGCGGCGGAAATCATCTCGGCACCCGAAGACAACCAGTTGATCGATATTGTCGTGATCGGCGCCCATCTTTCCGGCATGCCACTAAACCATCAACTCACCGAACTCGATGGCAAATTCTCCCGCGTCGCACGGACATCGGCAGCTTACAGGCTCTACGCACTGGCGGACACCGCGCCGCCGAAACCCGGCATGATCCGCGTAGAGGAAGGCGAAGGCGGCGAGATCGAAGTGGAAGTCTGGAAGCTGACGCCGGCGGCTTTCGGGCTGTTCGTTGCGGCCATCCCCGGCCCGCTGAGTATCGGCACAGTGACGCTGTCGGATGGAACCTCGGCCAAGGGTTTCCTCGCCGAGCCGCTCGGGCTTAAGAATGCTCTCGACATCACCGCCTTTGGCGGATGGAAAGCATATTGTAAGAACCTGGCCTTCACGACCCGTTGAACTCCCGGGCGAAGATGCCAACTTTCATCGAGCATCCTCGATGTCGCGCTTGGGCGGAGCGACACGCGTTTCCGTTTCACTTCGATCGGTATGACGGCTTGAGTGGCGATGCGCTACCTCCGCATGCAATATCCGCGTGAACCGTGTAGCCGGAGCCATACACAACCCCGCTATAGTCGAAGCAAAAGCGCTTTGGCAGTACTCGGAAGAGGTATCTCTTGCCGCAGACAGCGGGTACATCAATCGCATAATCTCGCATGGCGATGGCTGGTGAGGGATCGGTCCACTTCTTGTGTCCTGCAAACGACGCGTTCTTCAAGACGATGGCTGAACCGGATACGCCGACCTCTCCGCGCGTGGTGGTAAACTGACTTCCTTTCGCTGCAGGCACTGGTGGAAACTCAAAATCGAAAGGCAGGCGCGCGTCCGGGGGCAGATCGGTTACAATTACAGCGACGTTGAAGCGAACGTCGTCACGTGTTGGCACCTCTCCATAACCGTTCCAATATCGCCATTTCAAGCGAAGCGCCGGGCGCTCGCGGTCTTGCGGCTGCCAGTTCACCTCCGTCGTAAAATCCTTCGCGTCGAACCCGTCACCGTCTTTGTCAGGAGCAGGGCAAGCGGTGTAAAGCGACTGATAGCCACATTCTTCCCCTCCCGCATCCCAAAGGCACTGGCTCAAGCGGTTCCAGTCCTCATCGCTGATTTCCGGCGACGATGTTGACAGTTCGCCCCCGTTGGCCGGAGGCATCCATGGGTAAAGCTTGCCTGTTCCTGAGCGGAGGGCCCAATCAGTACGATGGTTCTTGACGTTGGTCAGAAGCACCTTCTGCTCGAACAAGGCGTCCAGCTGTCCTGGCGTAGGACGAGCGATCGTCGGCATTTTCCCCACCGCGTCCGCAGCAAAACGGCGCCCGGTCTCCAATGTCGTAAGGCTATGGCAGGATGTGCATGGATGCCCTGGAAAACCCACCGCTTTCGCCCGCGTCATCTCGAACGCACGTCCGGCAGTGTAGCCGGAGCCGATAACCCGAAAAGGTGCCTCGGCCCTGGCGGTGCGTCCCGGAAGAAATTTACCTGGTGCAAATGCCGCAGCCCTGCCGTCTGCATCGCCAGACGCGTACGCGACCCTGGCCTGCTTGACATGCGGATCTATGACGTAGGGCTTCTTGTTGTCGTGGCACGCATGACAGTCGACCTTAAATGTCTTGTCGTAAAGTTCCCGAGCGCTAGCACGACCGGCTACATCCGAGTAGGACTGCCCTCCTGGAGGAACAAAAGGCGTCGACCAATCGAAGGTATCCCGATCTTTTCTTCCATCGATGAACGCGATCTCTCCCGTCAGATCGTTGAAGCCGATTGCACCGTAGAGCGCGAATCTGGGATCGGAGGACCTCCAATATTCGATATTGTCTACTTCCAGACTGCTTGAAGACTTCCTGCACAGGAACGTCCACGAGACGTGATTGAGGCTTACATGGGCCAGCCGGGAGTTCATGGCACAGTAGGCTGACGCCGCCAGCGAGGGCTTGTCACACTTTGGCAGGCTTGTCGTTCTTCTGACCAGATTGCCGTCGACATCCCTGTGTTCGAACTCCAGGGGAAATCCGGGCTTGCTCAGGTTCGGTGCCAGATCAACGCTGTTGCCATCAACCTCCAGGATCAGACGCCTTGAATCCGGGGCATTGCAGTCGCCTGGCGGAATGGGCCCAAACACCGCTCTGGCTTCGTCCCCAAATTTCGTGATCGGGTCCTGGCTAACCGCGGCCGGCTCCCAAAGGATGTCGGCATTCCATGCTTCGACAATCTCGCCAAAGCGCCGATTGTCTTCGGGCGCAAAGACACTGGTTCCGATCTCGTCGCCCACCGATGCGGGCGTCGCGGGGCTTCCTGTGACGACGAGAACAAAAAACAGGCCAGCGATTGCTACTGGAGCACGGCGTGTCGCAGGCGGGGCTCGGCCATGGGTTACGGCCGATGCCCGCTTCATCTCGCTCGTATCCTGATGCCCGTGTCGTCTGTGATCACCTTCAAAATCCTGATCTTCCAGATCCCTTGGATCTGTCGAAGCGTGGCGATCAGGTTCGCCGTGTAGTCGACTTGCGGGCTGCTGATATTCAGAGATTGTATGAAGACAACGACAGATACGATTACATCGATGTCGCCATCCGCTTTCTTGCCCATCAAGGCGTTCGTAAACGATCTGCGGGCCAGTGCATGCCCCACATCTAGCCTTGCAAACACGCTGCCAAAATGACTTGAGATGCCCTTCAAGAGCGCGGCGCGTTCCTGAGCAGAGTCCGAATCGAGGCCGCAAAGATAGTATTCCGCGTCTTCGGTAAAGACCTGCGCAAGCATGGCGGAATCTCTATTGTCCATTGCCCATGCATATCGGGCCAGAGTATCCATGACAGCGTTACGCTCCTCGATGGTTACTGGCCGATAGCTTGAACCCACGCCTGAGAATTCTGCCCAAATTTTCTCATCCTGGGTTGGACATTCCTGCGCCAGGAGAACCTGAGGCGCAATGATCGCGATAAAGGTCGCGAATATCGCGACTTTGACTAACTCCCACATTCGAACACCTCTTCCATAGCGTCTATCGATTGCAGATTTGAAAAACTGCGAGTTCAGATGATAATCTGCCGTGCGATGATCGTGTGCTGCGTCAGTATAATGGCGGCCGAGCGTACGAAGTGTTCTGCGCTCGTTATAGATTTGGCATGCCGGCCCTACTTCTTGGATATCTCAATTTACTAATGTAGCCTGAGGCTATGTAGAGCGCAATTAAGTTAGCAACCTTCATCCCTATGAAGGAGGCACTGTGAGCGACATTGAAAAATGGCTGACCGCTGTGGGACTAGCGCAACTTGCGCAGAAGTTCGCTCGCGCCCAGATCGATCTCGAAAGCCTGAGGTTGCTCAACGACAGAGATTTGCGCGAGTTGCGAATCCCGATTGGCCCGAGGCGGAAGCTGGTGGCGGCTATTGCAGCAATGGAGCAGCCGGGCGATGCGAAAGCGCAACGCAGTCCGCCAGAGCGCCGCCAGGTGACCATTCTGTTTTGCGACATGGTGGGATCGACAGAATATGCGGCGCGGCTTGATCCGGAAGATTTCAGCGATCTGACACAGAGCTACCTTACCCGCTGCGGCGGTCTTGCCAGATCGCATGGCGGCTTCGTCGCCAACTACGCTGGCGATGCCCTCCAGGTTCTGTTCGGTTATCCAGTCGCGGAAGAGAATGATGGGGAGCGCGCTCTCGATCTTGCGTTCGACCTGTTGCTGGCAGTTCCTCGGATCGAGGTCCCTGACCAAACGCCGCTGAACATTCGGATTGGGATCGCCAGCGGACTGGTCGTGATGGGCGACGTCGAGGGAGCACCGCCTGGTTTGCCGACCGTGGCTTTCGGACCGGTACCCAATCTCGCACAGCGACTGCAAGTATTGGCGCCTCCGCAGACGATCCTCGTCGATCAGAGCACATACGCATCGGCCCGCCGCGCCTACGAATTTCAGGATCTTGGCGCTACAGTTGTGAAGGGCTTTGCCGAGCCGATCCACATCTGGCGTGCCAGCGGGGCCCTGCCGAGCAGCGACAGATTTAGCAAAGCCCGGATTACGCGACTGATCGGGCGAAGGAGCGAGATCGAGCAGGTTCTTGCTCTTTGGAGGCTGATCACCAAGCAAGGTGTCGCGCGCTGGCTGCTGATCTGCGGAGAACCTGGAATTGGGAAATCAAGGCTCCTATTCGAAGTCGCCAAGAGAATACAGGCAAAAAAAACGTTAATTGCGCAGTGTTCCGCCGCTTACAGCAACAGCGCCCTTTTCCCTTTCCTGCAACTGCTCAGACAAGAATCCGGTATCACCAATGCGCTGCCGCCAACCGATGCCGCGAGAAGGCTCGAAACCGCCCTCGTGACGAGCGGCGTTCCATTGTCAGTCTCGTTTCCGATATTTGCCAGGCTGCTCTTCCTCGAGCAGATGGACTATCCGCCCTCCGAACTCACATCGAGCGAGCAGCAGTCGATCGTAAGCCAGGTCTTTGTGGATTGGCTCCGCCATATGACGCTGCAAGGTCCGCTCTTGCTGGCCATCGAGGACGCGCAGTGGATTGACCCCTCTTCAAGCAACCTCCTGGATGGGCTTTTCAAGGCCCTCGATTTTCCTGCGCTTGTGCTGATAACCTCGCGTAACGACGTGGTGAGGTTCGGGGATCGGCGACCGGCCATAGATTGCCTGAAACTCGGACGTCTCAGCCGCGAAGAAACCGGTGCGCTCATCGAAAGCGCCACCCAAGGGATCAAGCTCGCATCGGCGGTAACCCAATCGCTGGTCAGGAAGGCGGAGGGGGTGCCGCTATACGTGGAAGAGCTTGCAAGATCTGCTGCGGAGTTAACAGCCTTTGGCCCCCCTGCGAACGCAAGCGACACTCCCATTGAGGTTCCCAACAATCTTCAGTCCGCCCTGCTCGCGAGACTCGACAAACTTGGGCAGGGAAAGACAATCGCACAGGTTGCCGCGGTTATCGGGCGCGAGTTTGACATGAGGATGCTGTCGCGAGTTGCCAATGTATCTGTGGAGGCGCTGAAGCTGCAACTGGAACGTTTGACCGAGGTCGGCCTGATATCACCGCAGCCCTTCGCCGACTGGCCGAGATACGCATTCACACATGTATTGTTGCAGGAGGCTGCCTGCGGAGCGCTGCTCCGCGAGAAGCGGCGACTACTCCACGCGCGGGTGGCCCAGACAATCGAAGAAACGGAGCCAAGCACTGCCATTGAACATCCGGAGGTACTGGCGCAGCATTTATATGAGGCGGGGCAATTCGAGCGCGCCGCCGATCAGTGGCTGCATGCGGGACTGAAACTCGGGCAGACGTGGGCGAAAGTTGAAGCTGCGAACATGTTTGCCAAAGGGCTGGCTTGTCTGCAAAAGCTGCCACCGTCCAGCGATCGAGACCGCAGGGAACTGCGGTTGGAGCTAGAACGCGGCGATGTGTTGTATGCAACATACGGGTACGTCACGCGCGAGGGAAGCGCTGCCTACCGCAATGTGATGCGGCTTAGCGAGGCATTGGGTGACGCGGAGGCCGCTATCCGAGCATTGGATGGTTTATTCGGCACCGCATTTAATTCTGCCCGCTTCGATGACGCAGAATGGGCAAGCAATCAGCTAGTCGACATAGGGCGAAACCGGCAAAACATCAGAGCCCTTGTTCTGGGCATGCAGTTTCTGGGCATGTGTGCATTCTCACGGGGGCGGTTCGATGAGGCCCGGCCATATCTGGAGCAAGCACTGGCATATCAGGCGGCCGCCGAAGAGATAGGAAGCGACTTCCCCAGCATGTCGATGATCTATCTCTCTTGGACACTGCAGCTTCTTGGCGAGGGAAAGGAAGCCTTGGCGCTGTTCCAGCAGGCCGAAGCGCAGGCGCGTCAGCAAACCGACTATCGACTTGCGGCATGTCTCGGCAACGGCTGTATCCTCATGGCCCTTCGTCATGATGCGACAATGCTCGAACCGATGATCAACGAACTCATACCGTTGGCGAGAAAGAATGGATTTCAGCTCTGGCTGAACATGGCGACGTTCTTTCAGGGCTGGATGCTTGTGGTGACTCGCCAGGATGCATCTGGCCTCGATCAAATGCGGCACATCTGCGACAACATGGGCGAGCAGGAGATCGATAAAACCTGTTATCTAGGTGTCCTTGCCGAAACCTATCTTAGATTGGGTCGGATTGCGGAAGCGTCAGATACGGTGCAACAGGCCCTCGCTCTCGCAAAGAAAACGGGCGAGCGATACTATTTCGCCGAACTTTTGCGTTTGAGGGACGAGTTAAAGCTAAGAGGTACCTCTTGAACCTCGGCAATCTATTTTGGCCGATACGGACATTCTTGTCTGCCTGCAACTCCCGCCGCCGCCGGAGACCGAATTTGTACTGGATAACCGACCTCTTCGCGGTGGTGCCGCACTAACGGCAGTTCTCACCTGCTTACCTGAATTTGCGTCCCGCGCTACATCGAACAACTCATAAATCATCTCGACAACTGGCTGGTAGTTGATGATGACGGATCTGTGCGACTTGACAGGTTGCGCCTCGCCCGCGCCAAGGGTAGCAGTACGGACCTCAGTGAGACATGATGGCCACAGGGTAATGCAATATCCGGCCTCCTGTTACAATGGAAACTGCTCAGGAGGAGAAGCCATGTCCGTCGTCATTCGCTTGCTGGAGCCCCGAGATTCTCTCATCTCAAGCTTGGCCGCGGTTATGCAGGAGATGCAGGACCACTACCAGGTACCCAGCCCGACTTATCCGGAAATAGTCGCCGGCATCGAGGGACGGCCGCCTGGGGCGGAAATCCTGATCGCAGCTGAAAACGACGCTCTTGTCGGCTTCGCGGCTTTTTCCGGAATCTATCCTGGCCCGTACCTGCGGCCCGGCCTGTTCCTGAAGGAACTTTATGTCGGCAACCGGCATAGAGATAAAGGCTTTGGTCGCCTCCTCATGCGGGCCCTGGCCAGCGTAGCCCGCGATCGGGGACTTTCCCGTATCGACTGGACGGCGGATCCGGAAAACCTCAGGCTCCTGTCCTTCTACGACGATATCGGCGGCAGCCGAAAACCGGACAAGCTGTTCTATCGCTTGGATAAATCGGCCCTTGATCGCCTAGCGGATGCGATGGGTGAAGCTGCAGAGCAATGACGCGGACAACTTAGTCCTGCATATCCTCGGCGATCGCACCTAACCATTTTTCGAAGATGCACATGGATTCGCTCGAGGCGATGTTCTCGGGCCGAGCGAACCAGTAACCGTAGTCGCTTCGATAGGCGAAGCCATGCGGATTGACGAACCGGCCGGCGGCGAGGTCTTCGAGAATCAGGCCGCGGGGGATGAGCGCCATCCCCTGCCCCGCGAGTGCCGCACGGATGACCATGGTATAATAACCAAACCTTGTCGTATGTCGCACTTCAAGCCCCGGATGGCCGGAGCTTGCCGCAAAATGGCGCCAATGCAGCGGCGTCTGGGGATGCTCCAGCATGACGCCGCTCGCCAGTTCCTCGATAGTATGCGGATGCCCGACCTGTTGCCAGTAGGACGGCGCGCTCACGAGCAGGACGTCGCGACCAAAAAGGTAGCGGGTGTGTTCGCCCGGCAAAGGTTGGGTGAGAAAACGAAATATGCCGTCAGGGACTTCCGACTGTGTCGGCGACACGAAAGTCGTGAACTGCACCTCGATCTCGGGATGGGCTGCGGTAAATCCGGCAAAACGCGGCAGGAGCCAGCGATCGCCAAAGATCGGCGGCACTTGCAGGCGCAGGACGCGAGGGCCGGGCTTCAGCCGCGCAACCCTGAGCGCCGCATCCTCCATCGCCTTCAGCGCCGTGCGCGCATGCTCGATATAGATGGTCCCCACCTCCGTCGGAACCATGCCGCGCGGTGTCCGGACGAAAGCCGGACTGCCGATCAGCCTCTCGAGCGATAACAGCTGTTTGCTGACTGCGCTTTGCGTAAGGTTCGTGCTGTCTGCGGCAGCACTGGTCGAACCGCGCTCCGCAACCGCCAGCAGGACCCTCAGCGCCGTCGTTGAAGGCAGTTGCCGCCCCGAAGTCATTCCTGTCTCCACGCCATGTCTGCCCGCGCTGTATTCCGTCCTCACAAGGGAAATCCGTCCAAGGATCACAGTAGGCCGAATGGCATATTGGAGCTAGTCGCTTTCGTCATAGGGACCACGAAATAACTTCGCTTGTTCAACAAAGGAGCACGTGCAAGCCTTGCCAAAAGTTTAGACAAACAGGGGAAGATGAATGGCTGAACCCACGCAGCTCTGGGGCGGACGCTTCAAATCCGGACCATCCGAAGCCTTGGCGAATCTGTCTCGGGCACCTGCCTCCTATTTCCGTCTCTACCGCGAAGACATTGCAGGGTCGCGAGCCCATGCCTCCGAGCTGAAGCGGGCCGGCGTTCTGGACGAAAGCGAATTTGCCGCGATCCGCAAGGCGCTCGACGATATCGAAACGGACGTTACCGCAGGGCGCGAAACACCGATCCCGGGTGATGAGGACGTTCACACGTTCCTCGAACGCCTCCTCATGGCACGCCTCGGCACGCTCGGCGGCAAGCTTAGGGCCGGCCGCTCGCGCAACGACCAGACGGCCAACAACACCCGCCTCTACCTGCGCCGCATGGCGCGCGAATTGAGCGCCGGCGTCATCGCTGTCGAAGAGGCGATCCGGAAGCAGGCTGCACAACACACCGAAACGGTGATGCCCGGCTTCACTCACCTGCAGCCGGCGCAGCCCGTCGTGCTCGGCCATCACCTGATGGCGCATGCCCAGTCGCTGTTTCGGGACCTGCAGCGCTTCATCGATTTCGACCGCCGCTTCGACCGGTCGCCGCTCGGCGCGGCAGCGCTTGCCGGCTCCGGCATTGCCTGCCGTCCTGACTTGTCCGCCATTGAGCTCGGCTATTCGGCAGCGTGCGAGAACTCGATCGATGCCGTCGCCTCGCGCGACGTCGTGGCGGAATTCCTGTTCATCTGTTCGCTCGTCGCGGTCGATCTCTCGCGGCTCGCCGAGGAAATCTGCATCTGGAGCTCCAAACAGTTCAGCTGGGTGCGCCTGCACGATTCCTATTCGACCGGCTCATCGATCATGCCGCAGAAGAAGAACCCCGATATCGCCGAACTCACGCGCGGCATGTCGGGGACGCTGATCGGCAACATCGCGGGTTTCCTGGCAACGATGAAGGCAATGCCGCTTGCCTACAATCGCGACCTGGCGGAAGACAAGCGGGCCCTCTTCGAGACCATCGACGTCCTGCAACTCATCCTGCCGGCCTTTGCCGGAATGGTCGAAACGCTGGACTTCCAGGTGGACAGGCTGAGGCAGGAAGCGCCTCGCGGCTTCACGCTGGCAACCGAAGTTGCAGACTGGCTTGTCGGACAGAACGTCCCGTTCGCCGAGGCACACGAGATCACCGGCGCCGTGGTTCGCTATTGTGAAGAGCGCGGCCACGATCTCTCCGGCCTGACTGCGGAAGACCTTCCGAACATCGATCCGCGGCTGACGCCTGATATGCTGAAAGCCATCACGCTCGAACATGCACTCGCCAGCCGGACCGGCTACGGCTCGACCGCACCGCAACGCGTGCGGGAGCAGATCGACCGTTTCTCCGAGACGCTCGAAACCTGCCGCGCCTTCGCCGCCGCATCGACCGCCGCCTCGCCGTCTCCGCATGGCGACAAGGCGGGAAAGGAGCAGGTCGCCCGATGAACGCCACGACGATCAGGACCACAGGCGATATCGGCAAATACGAGATTGCCCATCTCACGCTGGTGCCCAAACGGCACATCGGCCGAACCGTCGCAGCCGCCGTGGTGCTGCTGCTTTTCGCAGCCCTCGTCCGCGCCTTCAGCGTCGGCCAGATCGAATGGAGCTATGTGCGCGACTTCCTGTTCGCGCCCACCATCATCGCCGGTCTCGGCAACACGCTGCTGATGACCGTCGCCGCCATGACACTCGGCATCGTGCTTGGCGTCGTGATCGCCATCATGCGTATTTCCGGCAATCCGGTACTGTCCTCGATCGCGGTGGGTTATGTGTGGGTCTTTCGCGGAGCACCGGCACTTCTGCAACTGATGCTGTGGTTCAACCTTGCGCTGATCTTCCCGACCATGGGCATTCCCGGCCTCTTCGAATTCCGGACCGTCGACATCATGACTCCCTTCGTATCCGCCATGCTGGGGCTTGGGATCTCGCAGGGTGCCTACACATCCGAAGTCGTCCGGAGCGGACTTCTCTCCGTCGATAGCGGCCAGTATGAAGCCGCGCGCTCGATCGGCATGACCCACATGAAGATGCTGCGCCGCATCGTGCTGCCGCAGGCCATGCGCGTGATGATCCCGCCGATCGGCAACGAAGTCATCGGCATGGTCAAGCTGACGTCGCTTGCCAGCGTCATCCAGTATTCCGAAATCCTGCATAACGCGCAGATCATCTATTTCGCCAATACCCGCGTGCTCGAACTGCTGCTGGTTGCGAGCTTCTGGTATCTGTTCGTCGTCTCCATTCTTTCGGTCGGCCAATATTATATCGAGCGCTACTTCGGTCGCGGCATCAAATCGATCCGGTCTTCGGTCTGATGGAGGAGGATCACATGAGCAACGACATCATCGTCAAGGCCGTCGACGTCACCAAGCATTTCGGAAACTTTCTGGCTCTCGACAAGGTCAATCTCGAGGTAACGCGCGGCGAAGTGAGCTGCATCATCGGCCCTTCAGGCTCCGGCAAGAGTACCCTCCTGCGCTGCATCAACCTGCTGGAGCGCCTGGATGGCGGCGCGATCTGGGTCAACAACGAACTGGTCGGCTACCGCCGCGAAGGCGACCGGTTACATGAAATCTCCGATGTGGAGATCTCGCAGCAGCGCCGCCGCATCGGCATGGTCTTCCAGCGCTTCAACCTCTTCCCGCATATGACTGCGCTCGAAAACATCGTCGAAGGTCCAGTCCAGGTCCTTGGCGAGCCAGCCAGGCAAGCCCGCGAGCGAGCCGAAACGCTGCTCGAACGCGTCGGCCTCGCAGACAAGAAGGACCACTATCCCTCGGAGCTTTCCGGCGGACAGCAGCAACGGGTGGCGATCGCGCGGGCCATGGGCATGCAGCCTGACCTTATTCTCTTCGATGAACCGACTTCGGCGCTGGACCCGGAACTTGTCTCGGAAGTGCTGGACGTGATGCGCGACCTCGCATCCTCCGGCATGACGATGATCGTGGTCACCCACGAAATGGGCTTCGCCCGCAACGTCGCCAACACCGTGACCTTCATGGAAGCCGGCAAGGTGGTCGAAACAGGATTGGCATCGGAGGTTCTCAGCACTCCGAAAAGCGCCAGAACGGCAGAATTCATCAAGGCCGTTCAAAGCTGAGGCAAGCAGCGACGGCATAACTGGCCGTCGTCCCAGATGAGACCAGCAAGGGGAACTTCATGAATAAACACTTCGTCATACTCGCCGTGGCAAGCCTCGCCGCCACATCCGCGATCGCCGCGGAACTGCCTGAGCGCGTCAAGTCCGCCGGCAAGGTCGTGGTCGCCAACCAGCCCAACTACCCGCCGATGGAATATCGAGATCCCGCGACCAACGAACTCAAGGGCGTCGACATCGACCTCGGCGTGGCGCTCGCCAAGCAACTCGGCGTTGAGGTGGAATGGTCGGACATCGGCTTCGAACAGATGATTTCCTCGCTGACGACCGGCCGCGTCGACCTCATCCACTCCGGCATGAGCGACCTGCCGAAGCGCCGCGACACGCTCGACTTCGTCGATTATATGAAGTCCGGCGCCCAGTTCTACACTGCCGCCGCGAGCAAGGACGAATTCAAGTCGCCGGTCGACCTCTGCGGCAAAACCGTCGGCATGAGCCGCCGCACATCCTTCCCGGATGAAACCGCAAAATGGAGCGCCGCCAACTGCGAAGCAGCCGGCAAGCCGGCAATCAAGGTCGTCGGCACCGAAGGTTCCGCCGACGCCCGTGCCCAGCTCAAGCAGGGCCGCGTCGACGCTGCCGTCCAGGGTTCCGAAACCCTGCCCTATCTGATGACGCTGGAGAAAGACACTTACGCGCTTGTCGGCGAGCCCTTCACCGCCGTCTATCAGGGTATCGGCTTTGCCAAGAAGGACAGCGAACTGCGCGACGCCTATGCCGCAGCATTGAAGGCGCTGATGGACAACGGCGAATACAAGAAGATCTTCGCCGCCCATGGCCTCGAAGGCACGATGCTCGACGGCATCTATGTCAACGGCGAAGCCGCGAAATAACGACGACCAGGCTCCGGCATCAAGCCGGAGCCTTCCTTCTCCGGGGCGGCGGCCGACGCAGAACCGATCCCTGATCTGCGAAAGATTATGCGAGTTTATTCAGGAATATAGACCATGTCTTTCATGTCGGACATGAGGCCTATCGACCGGCTGGCCCAGCTTATCTCGATGCTGCAGTTCGAAGATCTGCCGCGCGACGTGGTCGAAAAAACCAAGACCCATCTCGCCGATACGCTTGCGGCGGCACTTGCGGGCACCCGCTCGAAAGAATTCCGAACTGCAAGTCGCGTTGCCAATGCACCTGGGACCGCACTCGTCTGGGGCACCGACCGCAAGCTCAATGCCCGCGATGCGGCTCTCGTCAACGGCGTCGCCGCCCACGCCTTTGAACTCGACGATTCCGGTGGCTGCGACCATTCCGGCGCGGTCGTCGTTCCGGCGGTCTTTGCGGCAATCAGCGAGGCGCGCCAACCGGTGAGCGGGAAAGAACTGATTGCAGCCATCGTTGCCGGCTACGATGCCGGCAGGCGCATACTGGAGGCCGCTGGCGGCTACGACGCCCATAACAGCCTCGGCTGGCATTCGACCGCGACATGCGGCACGTTTGCGGCAGCCGCCGCAGCGGCTCGTATTTTCAACCTCGATCCTTCCGCGACCCGCGATGCGATCACGCTTTCGACGAGTTTTTCCTCCGGCCTCTGGGCATTCATCCATGACGGCTCGCAGGCCAAGAAAGTCCATGCGGGCCGTGCGGCCGAGGGCGGACTTCTGGCTGCCAAGCTGGCCGCGGACGGATTTGCCGGCCCATCACAAGTCTTCGACGACGTCTGGGGCGGCTTCTTCCGCACCTTCAACAAGGCGGCCTGCGAACCAGAGAAACTGACCGAGGCGCTCGGCGAGAACTTCAAAATCCGCCGCGCCGTGCTTAAACCCTATGCGTCCTGCCGCGGCGCTCACTCGGCCATCGACGCGTTGAATGACATGCTTGCCCAAAGCGGGCGGGCGGCGGGCGATATCAAACAGATCGAGCTTGCCATGAGCGCCATGCTGATGGGCATGTGCGGCGCCAAGGAAAACGGTGCGATGGCGCCAACCCAGATGAGCCTTCCCTACGCGCTTGCCGCACGCTGCGTCCACGGCAGTGCCGGGCTGGAAGCCTATGCGCAAGAGCGCCGGGCTGACCCGCGCATTGCCGCCATGATGGCCCGAATGCAGCTTTCCGTCGACAATACGATGCATCCCATGGACGAACCCGTCGTGACCCTCGAATTTGCGGATGGAGTGCGGATGTCGCGCATGGTGCCTCGCGCGACCGGATCGGCGGAACGGCCAATGTCTTCCGAGGACGTCGCCGCCAAGTTCCATGTGCTTGCCAAGATGAGCATAACGCCCGGTTCAGCCGAGAAGCTATGGCAAGCTATTCACGCCCTCGATACGCTGGATGATGCCAGCGCCCTTCTTCCCCTCCTCGCCGGCAATGCCGACCAACGCACGCTTTTCCTCTAAGGAGACAGGATGAGTTACGATCTCTCTCCGCGGCCTCTCAACCCGGCTCCCAAAACTCCGCCGATGATCTGGCCGAACGGCGCCCGAAGCGCGCTTTTCATTGGGTTCGACGTCGATGCGGAGACCGCCTGGATCGGCAACAACCCATCGAATATCGACCGCATGGTGACAACCTCGCATGGCGGCTACGACGCACGCGTCGGCATCGCCAAAATCCTCCAGTTGATGGACGAACTGTCGCTCAAGGCAACCTTCTTCACGCCCGGCTGGACGGCGCTTGCCCATCAGGCCGCCTGCGAGGACATCCTGAAGGGCGGCCACGAGATCGGCCATCACGGCTACCTGCACAAGATGCCCGATCGCGAACGCCTTGATGAAACCTTCGAGGAGATCGACCGCGGCTTTGACGCACTGAAGACCGCACTCGGCGTCCGCCCGGTCGGCTACAGGGCGCCGTCGGGCGAAAATTTCCCCGAACTGCTCGCCTACCTTGCCAAGAGCGGCGTGCGTTATTCCAGTTCCTTCCGCGACGATATTTTGCCCTATCGGCATGCCGGCCAAGGCGATCAGGAGGGCATCGTCGAGATCCCGGTGAATTTCGCTTTCGACGACTGGAATTTTGGCATGTCTAGCCGGACGAGTCCCCGGCCGATCTTCGGCCGGGATGCCGTCCTGTCGCTGTGGATCGACGAGTTCGAAGCCACCCATGCCTGGGGTGGCGTAACGACGATGGTGCTCCATCCACAGGTTTCCGGCCGCCCGATGCGCTGGCATCTGCTGCGCGACTTCCTCCTCCATGCTCGGCAGAAATCCGACGTCTGGATCGCGACAGGCCGGGAGATCGCTGACCATTTCGAGACGCTGGAAGAGCGGCATCGTCGTTCTACGATGGCAACTGTGGGAAGAACCGCTGGCCCTGAATGATGGGTGGCCTCTCTTCTTTCGCCTACGGGCCTGCGCCTGGCGACGGCGACTTGCCATGGCTATCCAGCATGCCGGCGATCGCCACTGAGGTGCCGAAAACGGCGTCGCCGCGTCGACGGCGAACCGCATGTCGTCGCGCTCGAACAAGGCGACGCAGATCTCGCCCGAGTCGTGACGCGCCTGATACGAGATACCGTCCGGATGCGCCTAGAGCGAAGCGGCCCGCCGGCCACGGCGTATAAGGGCCGGTCGAGATCGCAGGTTGCAAGTTGTTCAAACGAACTATTCCCGGACCAGACCGCCCGATCACCCGCTCTATTTCGGAAAGCCATAACGTTCCGTGATGTCCCAGAACATCCGGTTGATCCTCACGAGAGAATTGATGCTTTCCTGTATTCGACCGATTTCCGCTCCGTCGAGCTCCTCTATCTTTCCGTATTTGATTTCATCCCTGCTTTCGAATATCCGCATTGATTGCGTAATGCTGCGACCGCTGTCGGGATCGAAAGAATAGATGCAATGATTGTATTTGTTGCGAAGTTTTGCCTCGTCTGAAAGACGGCGAGTGGCATCGAGGACTTCTCGGCGGCAGGTCGCCGGCGTCTTCTTCATTTTGGTCAGCCGCTCGACGAGATCGATACGCGCCCGGGTCGTATTCAAAGTCAGGAAAATGACGATCGCCGTTTCCTTATCCACATTGGCAAGGCCGGCAATCATGTGAATGAGCAGGCTTTCGGTATTGGTCCAGGTATAGTTCAACTGCCCGATCAGGAGCAGGATCGCCTGAAGCCTGCTATTCGTTATCTGAGCGTTTGCCGCCGTCTTGGCGACGGTTGGGATCGTGTGCATTGCCAGCGGTATCCTTGCGTCTTTGCTCAAAATACAGAGCGACGACCTCAGTCCTATTGTGTAGGCCGAGCTTGGTGATGATGTTGTGAATATGAATTTTGACCGTATGTTCGGACAGACCGAGGGTGGCGGCAATGATCTTGTTTTGATTGCCCATTGCTATCCTGGCCAGGATCTCCCTCTCACGCTTTGTCAGCCTGTCAAGCATTCGAACAGGGGAACCACTGGAAACCTGTTGCCGGAACTGGGTTTCGGAGCCATCGCGGCTTTTTTCCGGAGGCACCTCCTGCTGCAAGAGAGGATATCTCGAAGGGAAATATCGACCGCCCTTCAATATGATGCGGAGGATCGACAGAAACACATCCAGATTGACGTTGAACGGCACGATTCCCTGGATGATTTCCGCCCTCTGCATCTCACTTGAAGTCATATCGTCGCCGTTGCCGATGAGCGCAACACTGACATTATGATGAAGCCTTGCGAGTTTTGGCCAATGCTCGCGCAGGGCCGGAGCAAATACGGTATCCGCCAGCACAAGCTGAACCGAGATATCGAGCTCTATTAGAGCGGACTGCAGATCGGAGACCGTTTTCACTGAGAGCCAGGGAAATTCACTCTCTATAGCGGCAATCATTGCGGTGGATATCGTCCCCGGTGAGCAGATGAAAAGCAGTGTCCGGGCAGCATTCATCGTCGACAAAGAACCTGTCAGATCCAAGCCGGCATGTTGCGAAGCAGTATGCGAAACTTGCATGAGGAAATTCCCTCCCTTTTGTCGGGCGCATATGCGAAACGCACTTCTCGCCTCTTTTTCCGGGAGACGGTAAACCAGGACCAGAGGGTTGGGAATAGACCGAATAAGCTATAAAATAGATCGAATTGATGATGCTTTATAGCCAAAAAGCTTATTTCCACTGGAACAAAACGTGAATTTATGATCTCTTTTGCGTTTTGCAAAAAATCTGCTCGTTCGCAGGGAGAAATACCGAAGCCAGACCTTACGTCTTCTTGGTCATGTCCCCTACACCTATTTGATTATCCTACGCCGTCGGTCAGCCAGCCGCGCTAGATCGATATATTACCTTATCTCTTCTACCCAATCGCGCCACAGTATGCGCCGTCCGAAGCGTTTGAAGAACGGACGCTGCTTCATGGACGCGATGTCGCGAGTACGCGGTCAAGCGAGCGCCCGCTCAAGGCCTTTCGGGAGGACCGGGGAGAATAGAGGAGGAGACGAAAAACAGACATCATGGACAAAGAGCCGGCTGATGGCCGCGTCAATGCGCGCCCTATCGCCTCGATTAAGCATGTTTGCTTCAACAGCGACGAACAAAGGCCTCCAAAGAAGATGAATGGTGGTCGTGGCGTCGCTCTATTTAAAGGACAATGTCATGGCAAAGCGTAGCTTTTACGATCTGTTCGACGATGACAGCCAAGAACAGCAGCAGCAACAGCAAGAACGCCAACAGCAGGAGCAGCAAGAACGCCAGCAGCAGCAGCAGTCGTCCGATCAGGGCCAGGGCCAGTATCAGGGCCAGAGCAGCGAGTCGGTCAATCACAACGGCAACGGCAACGGCAACCTGAACCTCAACGGCAACGGCAGCCTCAACCTTAACGGCAACGGCAGCCTCAACCTTAACGGCAATGGCAACGCTAACCTCAACGGCAATGCCAACTTCAACGAAAATGTCAGCGAGACGACCGTCGATGTAACCGTCGATGTAGAGCTGGATCTTGACGAGTATCTGCCGGAGGACAACGATTTTGCCGATATCGACAACAGCGATATCGACGGAATGTTCAACATCCGCATCGACGATGTTCTGAACGACGCCTTGACCGGCGCCGGCAACGACGTCGCCAATGTCATCTCGCAAGTCGCCAACATCCAGGACAATGATCATCTCGGCAGCGCGTCTGTCAACAATGGCGGCTCCTTCGATCTTGATGCTCATCCGGACGGTGGCATTGCGATCGCGTCGGAAGGCATTGGCACCGATACCGCTGGCGGCGACGGCGGCGGCAATGCTGACGCCAACGGCGGCAACGGTGGAAGCGGCGGCGCAGCCCTTGGCGGCTTTGCCCTTGGCGGTATTGGCCTCGGCGGCCTGGCGGCAAGTGTAGCGGCCGGCGGTGAAGGCGACGGCGGAGATGCCGATGGTGGCGATGCCGACAGCGGTGAAGCTGACAGCGGCGAAGCCAATGGCGGAAACGGCAATGGTGGTCGCGGCGGAAACGGCGGCGACGGTCTGGGCCTCGGCCTCGGCCTGGGCCTGGGCCTCGGTGCTGGGCTGGCATTTGCCGGCAATGGCGACGAAGGTGGTGATGCCGATGGCGGAGACGCCGGAGATGCCGGAAATGCCGATGGCGGCAACGCAGGTAACGGCGGTACCGGCGGCGATTCCACCGGCGGCGATGCGGGCGCTCTCGTCGGCGGCAGCCTCGGCTTCATCAATCCGATCTTCGTCAACAATGAAAGTGGCGAAGGTGGAGACGCTGGCGACGGCGGAGACAGCGAAGGCGGCGAAGGCGGCGATGCCGATGGCGGAAACGGTGGCGTTGGCGGATTTGGCGGCTCTGGCGGTGCCGGCGGCGACGCCCTCGGTGCAGGCCTCGGCGCTGGGTTCGGTGCAGGTGCCGGTAGCGGTGCCGGCGGCAATGGCGCCGCAGGCGGTGCTGGTACCGGCGGGGCCGGTGTCAGCGGCGCTGCGACCAGTGGCGATGCCCTGGGCGGTGATGCCCTGGCATACGGCGGCGAGGGCGGAGACGCCCTGAGCGGCGCCTGGGCCGATGGAACCGGCGGCGGTGCGGTCGGCGGCTGGGCAATCGGCGGCTCTGGTGCTGCGGGCGGCATGGGCGGCATCGCCACCACCGGCTTCGGTGGGGCCGGCGGGGACGGCGGCACATGGGGCTCGAGCAATGGTGACGACGGTTTCGTCACCGGCACGAGCAGCGCATCGGCCGATGCCTTCGTCGAGACGCATGCCTTCAACCAGGAAATCGTCCTCGGTGCAAACCTGCAGCAGAACGCGATCGACATGACGGTCGTCGGCGGCAGCCTCACGAGCACCGTGGTCGGCGAAGACGGCGACGAAAGCACATCCTGAACCATAGCTCAACTCCGCTCATTGGAGCGGGAGCACGCCATGGACTGCGCATCGCTGCGCAGTCCAACCTTTGCTGAGTTTGATCAGCAGGCAATGTCGACACAAGGCTCCATGTCATGACGGCGATGGATCAGATTACCGACGAAATTGCGCATTTCATCGGCCTCTTTCACATGAGGATCGAGGAGGCCCGCCTGCGGGACGCTTATCCCGATTTCTCCTATCACGCCCAGAAGAGCAATCTGCATTCCCAACCGGTGGCCCTCTCGGATTTTGATGCGCCGTATGAATTTATCGGCTTCGATCCGCAAATCTCCTACAAAGCGCCGATTTATCTGAGGCCGATCGATCACACGAAGCCTCTGTCATGGCATGATCGTTCTTCAATCCCGTCTGTCGAGGATGTCTCCCCCGCCCCCCCGCCGTATCATCCGGAAAAAGACCTGCCCGGACATCATACCGGTAGTCCGGCCGAGATGCTGACGATCGAGCCCCCCGGTTCGGTCGCAAATTACATTGTGCAGGCAGCGTCGCTTTCCGATGACGACAATTTCAACGTCGGCGGAAGCAATATCGAGTTCAATCCGCAGCCCGTCAGCGATCAAGACCTTTTGGATGCTGCGGATGAGGTGTTCTCCCAAGCGCCGATCGACGGTCTCGATATGCCGGCTACCAATGTCGAGCTCATCGAGATCATCAACAACGTTGCGTCTCAACTCAAGGCTCTGGCGAACGTGACCTCAGGAGGGCCGACAAATATCTCCGTCCAGCAATCCGAGGCGATCGAAGGCATCTATGTGAATGGCGAGATTGTCGAGGAGACACCCCAGCTGGAAGACTACCATTCTTTCGGCGAGGAAGCCCCTGAAGACGAGAACGCAGGCAATGCGACTGACGGCGGCGAGCAGGACGAAATTGCCGATGGAGACGCCGAGGAGGATGACGGTCAGCCATCCAATGTCGTCATTTCCGAAGATGGTTCTGTCACTGTCAAGAACTCCGTCGAGCTCGTCGCAGGAAACAACACAGCCGTCAACGAAGCCGTGATCCAAAATCTCTGGACGGCGGGAACCGTTACGGCAGTCGTCGGCGACCATGTCGAAGTCAATACGATCGTTCAGACAAATGCCTTATGGGATACGGATTCCGTGACCTCCGCCGTCGATAACTGGACGAGCGAGGACACTGCGAACGAGGTTTTCAATATAGCGACCTTCAAGCGAGACGATCCGCTGGAGGATGCTCCAGACACGGAGGCAGCCGCGGGAGGGTTTCCCGCCGCCTGGGCCGTTGCCGAAATCCAGGGCGATCTGCTGATCACCAACTGGCTCGAGCAATATGTGTTCATGTCCGACAACGATGTCGGTGTCCTATCCGCATCAGGCACTACGACGCAGGTCATTGCCGGAGACAACACCAGCGCCAACCAGACATCGATTTTCGAGCTCGGATTCTCCTATGACCTCATAATCGTGGGCGGCTCCCTCTATGACGCCAATATCATCCACCAGACGAATGTGTTGATCGACAACGACGTCGTCGGCGCGGTCTCGGGTTTTGAAACCAGCGGCGAAGGAGGCATCGCCAGTTCAGGCAATCTGCTCTGGAACCAGGCTTACATCCAAAATGTGGGGGGAGCCGACCGCTTCGAAACGTTGCCCTCCGCGTATCTGGACGCCGCGAACGATTTCGCGGCGGGGAATTATCAGCTGTCCAGCGGCGTTCTCACGGATCCCATGTTCGCCGATCTCCCCGGATTGCGGGTTCTCTATGTCAGCGGCGACCTGCTGAACATCCAGTATGTCAGCCAGACCAACATTGTCGGAGATAGTGATCAGATCGCGCTCGCCATGAATGCGATCGATCCCCGCGCCGATGCCACATGGTCTGTTTCAACCGGTGGCAACGTGCTGATAAACAAGGCCGCCATTCTGGATCTCGACTCCTTCGGTCAAACCTATGTCGGCGGTGGGCAATATTCCCAGGAAACACTCTTTCAGGCGGAACTGATTTCACATCAGCCGGAGCTCCTTACGCGGAATCCGGATGCACTCGTCAACGAGGCGGTGGTCTTCCTGGACGAAACGATGCTGGAAGGGGACTACGAGGCACCGGGCATTTCGATGCCCACAGATCATGACGGGCACTATCAAAACGACGGATTACAACATGTGCTCGGATAGAGGGGGGAAGCATGTCGGACACACAAAGGCGGGCAGAACGCCTGCAGGCTTCGGGTCTTCGGGACCCACAAATTAGCGATGAGGAAATCTATGCAACGCTGGAGCGCGCCGTGGAAGACTGCCTGAAGCTGTCAACAAATAACGCGGCGACATCGGCAACAATATCTCGACTGGACCCCAAGGACACCCCGCAGAATACCTCCAAAAAGGAGGAACACACCGGAAATGCTGAGGTCGTGCCCTTGCCGACAGCAGACAACGTCACCGAAACGGAAATCGGAATTCAATCCAGAACACCGGCGCGGGAAGCCCCCCAAGCGAAGAGCCCCGAGGGCATGATCACCATCGATGGCGACACAGGCCCTCTCCGGATCGACAGCAGCACAATCGGCAAATCTCCTTCGTCAGGCGGAGGCACCGGCTCGGGCAACGGCGGCACACCATTTCACAAGCGTCTCGCACCCATCGATTTTTCGGCAAGTCTGAGGGCCGGCATCAAAGCCGTGCGTGTGAATTTGGGCATCGTGATGCTGTTTACTGTTGCAAGCAACATCCTGGTGCTCGCGATCCCGGTCTATCTGTTCCAGATATCCGACCGCGTTCTTACAAGCCGGTCGATCGATACTCTGATCATGTTGACTGTTGTGATCGTCGCCGCCGTCATCCTGCAAGCGGCATTCGATGCGCTTCGTCGCTTTATTCTGATGCGCACCGCAGTGGAAGTCGCAGCGCAGCTGGGCGCTCCGATCCTCAGCGCTGCCGCCCGAGCATCCCTCTACGGAAACGGGCGTGAATATCAAATTCTGAACGACCTGCAGCAGGTCCGTTCCTTCCTGGTGTCCAGAACGCTTCTTTCGTTCCTCGACGCACCGATCGCACCGCTGTTCGTCCTGGCCGTATTCCTGATTCACCCGCATCTCGGATTTATCGTGGTCCTGACGGCCGTGTTGCTGCTTATCTTCACCCAACTCAACCAGCGCATGACGGCGGAACCGTTTTCGGAGGCAAATACCGCACAGGTGAAAGCCAACCTGCATCTGGAATCCATGTCCCGCAACTCGCAGATCATCAATGCTCTCGCGATGATCCCCGAGACAGTCCAGATATGGGGCAAGGATACAGCTTCATCCCTGAAGTCTCAGGTCATCGCGCAGGATCGCAACATCACCATCGCCGCTATTTCAAAAGCCTGCCGGCTCCTGACGCAGATCGCCATGCTGGGCTGGGGCGCGTTCCTATCGGTCGAAGGTGAGATCACTGGCGGGATGGTGATCATGGCCTCCATCATCGCCGGCCGTGCGCTGGCGCCGATCGAAGGCGCCATCGATGGCTGGAATCAGTATAGTCAGTCCCGGGCCGCCTATGGCCGCATAGCGACGCTTTTGACGTCGTCTCCCTTCAATTTCGAGCGGTTGAACCTTCCCAAGCCTGAGGGGCGACTGGATGTCGAAAGGCTGCTCTATGTGCCGCAAGGCACGAAACGCGTGGTGCTCAACGGCATATCCCTCTCCCTCCAACCGGGCGATTCCCTGGCGATCATCGGTAATTCCGGCGCGGGAAAGACGACCCTTGGAAAAATGCTTGTCGGATCGATCCTGCCGACATCGGGCAACGTCCGGCTGGATCTCATGGACCTGCGCAACTGGGACCAGCGGCAGTTCGGCGAGAACATCGGCTACCTCCCGCAGGACGTGCAGCTCTTCCCCGGCACGATCAAGGCCAATATCGCACGCATGCGACAGGACGCGAACGATGAGCAGATCTACCGTGCGGCCATGCTGGCGGACGTTCATGAGATGATCGCAAGCCTGCCCCATGGCTATGAGACTGTGGTCGCAGCCGACGGCGCGCCTCTCTCGGGCGGCCAGAAACAACGCATAGCCCTTGCCCGCGCGTTTTTCGGGGATCCCCATCTGGTCGTACTCGACGAGCCGAATTCCAACCTCGACAACGCCGGCGATGCCGCGCTGCTACGGGCGCTCCAGCATGCCAAGGAAAACAAGATAACGGTTGCGACGATCACCCAGCGGCCGGCGCTTTTGAACAACGTGGACAAGATCCTCCTGCTCGTCAACGGTACGGTTGCCTTGTTCGGCACGCGCATGGATGTCCTGAAGGCTATCGAAGCCCGGGGGATCAACCTCAACACCGGCTCTTTCGGTCATCAACTGCAATAGGGGGAGCGGAAATCATGTCTTCCGTTGCAAAAATTCACGATCTCGAATGGTATGAAGAAGTCCCAAGATCGGTTTGGAAACAGACCTTGGCCGGTCTGGTTCTCCTGATCGTCGCCTTCGGCGGTTTCGGCACCTGGGCTTCGACCGCCCCGCTCGCGGCCGCGGTCATTGCTCAGGGCAGCTTTGTTGCAACAGGCCGCAACAAGGTCGTGCAGCATTTCGAGGGCGGGATCATCAAGGAACTGCTGGTGAGTGAAGGCGACCAGGTCGTCGAAAACCAGCCGCTGGTCAAACTTGACGAGACCGCCGCGCTTTCGAAGAGGCGGGAGATTTTCCTGCGGCGTATCAGGCTGGAAGCAACCGCGGCGCGTCTTGTTGCCCAGGCTGAAGGCACTGATGTCATCAAAATCCCGGATATCCTCGGCGACTTCAAGAATGACCAGGATGTCTCATCGATCTTGCTGACCCAGCAACTCAATTTCAAGGCCCAGCGCGTTAAATTCGCGACCGAGCTTTCCTTGCTGCGGCAGAACATGAAGGCGCTGGAGTTCCGGAGCGAAGGCTATACCCGACATCGCGACGCAATCTCCCGTCAGCTTGTTTTGCTGGGGGAGGAGTATGAGACGAAGAGAGGCCTGCTGGCCAAGGGCCTGCTTCGGGCAACAGAGGTCAAGGCGCTTCAGCGTGCAATGGCGGATGCTGAGGGACAGATCGGAAGGCTCAACTCCGAAATCGCTGAAACGGGCGCACAATTGCTGAAGGCCCAGCAGGAAGTAGCCCATGCCGAAGAGGCTTATCGGGAGGATGCTCTTGATCGGCTGCAATCCATCCAGGGTGAGCGGGACGCGGCCCGGGAACAGTCGCGCGAGGCTGATGACATTCTGCGTCGCACGACCATCGTCGCGCCCGTCTCCGGCACCATTGTTCGGACCTATTACCATACGACCGGTGGCGTTATCGAAAGCGGCAAAGGGATCATGGAGATACTACCCGCGGGCGTGCCGCTGATCATCGAGGCGAAGGTTCCCCGCAACGAGATCGACAATGTGAAGGTCGGTCAAAAGGCGACCGTTCGGCTCACCGCATTGAACCAGCGGACGACGCCGATCCTGAACGGCGAGGTGTTCTATGTTTCCGCCGACGCGCTGGAGGACAGCAAGGCCGGCGTTGTCAACCACGACGTCTATATCGCGCGCATCCACCTTTCGTTAGACGAAATCGCCCGCGTAAGGGGCTTCACCCCGCAACCCGGGTTGCCGGCGGAGATCATGATCCAGACTTCGGTCAGGACATTCTTCAGCTATATCGTGAAACCGATCACCGACAGTATGTCGAGGGCATTTTCCGAGCGTTGAAGTTGGCCCCCTAGCGGAAGTCAACACGCAGAGCTTCGATGGTTCCGATGAGAGCAAAAAGCAGCCCGCCGACGCGGGCTGAGGAGTGCTGAACTCCCGGCAGGAGCTATAGAACCTCGATTTCCGCCACACGGATCCAATCCGGTCAGGATTGCGCATCAGGCGCCCGGCGGTGCCACGGGCGCGTCCGCAAAGCCCGCGTCGTCGAGCGCCTTGCGGACGAGGCCCGAAGCCTTCGCCTCTTCCAGGAATGCGCTGACGAAAGCGAGAGCGGACGGCTTGCCGTGAGCGACGGCGATCGCAATGCCCGTCTGCTGGAAGCCGCCGTCGAGGACGCGGGCGCCCGGAAGTTTCGCAAGCAGCGTTCGGAAGGCGTCGCGGGAAAGCGCCAGGGCCTCCGCCTTTCCCTGCAGCAGACGATCGATGGCTTCGGCGATCGTTTCCACTGCTTCGGGGACTGCCGTCTTGAGGGAACGTGCGGCGCTGCGGATCGTCGTCGTATTGGCGATGCCTATGACGCGCACGCCTTCCCGGTCGACCTCTTCCAAGGTTGTGATGCCCGACGAGGCGGTCACGAGATAGGTGCTTTCGAGGACGTAATAGATCGGACCGAAGGCGACGCGCCGGCGCCGTTCGTCGTCGATCGGCATGAAGCTCACATCGATCGTTCCGTTTTCGACCGCATCCGTACAGGCGCCGGAATTCGGAAAGTTGACGATCTCCACCGCGACACCGAGCCTTGCGGCGAGCGCCCCGCCGATATCAAGGGTTACGCCGCGATAAGCCTGGCTCCCTGCATCAAAGACGGCGAACAGGGCCGATGGTGCCGGTGCGGCGACGATGCCGATCCGCAGGCTTCCCGTCGGGGTGAGTTCGAGGAGCGCGAGATCGTCGCGGGCGACCGCGTCCGTGGTGGTCGATGACATGGAAAGACTCCCTTGGCAGATCCACAGGGCGCGGCAAGCCCCCTTCCCCATAGAAGGAAGATCGAGGCGTCATCTTCAAACCGGCGTGCCGACGCCGAGCAACGCTTCCTTCTCGTTCACCGACAGGCTCGTCAGCCGGTAGAGAATGAAGCCTTCCTTTTTAGAATGGATGCTGACCAGCACCTCGCCGAACACGGTCCGGATTTCGCCGAGCAATTCGCCCTGGGCGACCGGTTCGCAGAGATCCTTCCGCGGGTACCAGAGCCCGGTCGCGGGCGCTACCGGCACCCACATCGTCACGACGTCGAGCGGCGTGACCGGAGCCGCGCCTGGCAGCATGCCGATATGCCGCATGACGCCACGAATGCCGTCCGTCATCTGGGCGACGGTCGCGTCTCCCCATAGCCCGTTGCCGCTCACCTCCGGCAGGATGCTCGGGACTCCGAGCTTGTGGGCCGCATCCACTGTATAACCGGCTCCGCCGGTCGCGACGGCGACCGGAATGCCGAAGGCGGCCGCAAGCGCCTTCGACTTCTCGCATCCGGCGGGAAAGATCGTGAAGGGCTGAAGACCTTCGTCGAGGTCGCCGCCATGGCAATCGACATAGGCGTCGGCTTTCGGAAACACTTCCGTCACCAGCCAATGGGCGAGGCGCTCGCTGGTCGTGCCGTCCGGCCTGCCGGGGAACATGCGGTTCAGGTTCTTGCCGTCCTGCGGCATGATGTAGATGTTGCGCTTGCGGAACGCCTGCGTGTTGAGGATCGGCAGGATCAGCAGCGTCCCCTTGATCTCCACCGGCCTCGTCTGCATCAGGCGGACAGCCGCTTCGATCGAGCAATATTCCGAGCCGTGTACGCCGGCCGTGATCAGCAGGCAGGGACCCGGCTCGGCGCCTTCAATGATGGCGAAGGGGATTTCGAGTTCCTCCGTCGGACGGACATAGCCGAATTCCACACGCGGCTTCCCGCTACGAAGAGCTGGCAAGACGTTCATCGAACAAAATCCTCAAAGCGATTGAACCTGCTCGGCGAAAGGCGCTCGAGCGCCTTCCGTGAAATCGGCGTCTCTCCCGGCGGAGCTGGTCAGCTCTTCCTCACCCCCTGCAGCCGGATAAGCCCGTCCGGATAAGGAACGAAGCCGTCGACATTGCTGCGTGCCGCCCAGATCGACTTGTAGTGATAGAGCGGGATGAACGGCACGTCGGTGAGATAGATGCCGACGCTTTGCGCATAGAGCTTGGCGCGCTCCTTTTCATCGGTGACCTGCCGCGCCTGGGCGAGCAGCTTGTCCAACGCGGGATTGCAGTAGCGCCCCCAGTTCAGAAAGCCGTCGCAGGCGACCCACGGGCTGATATTGCCGTCCGGATCGGGCCGCCCGCTC
Organism: Neorhizobium phenanthreniclasticum; assembly: GCF_040066075.1. Classification (NCBI taxonomy): domain Bacteria; kingdom Pseudomonadati; phylum Pseudomonadota; class Alphaproteobacteria; order Hyphomicrobiales; family Rhizobiaceae; genus Neorhizobium; species Neorhizobium phenanthreniclasticum. The sequence continues at coordinate 63,794 of NZ_JBEAAL010000004.1, read as the reverse complement.
CAGATCGCCATCGAGGCCTGATATTTGCCGGCATCCGAATTGGCGGCGAGCGTCGAGGATTCGAGCGACTGGATCTTCACGTCGAAGCCGGCCTCGGCAGCCATGACCTGAACCATCTGGCCGACCTGGGCGAGCGTCGGGCTGTTGGCGACGGAAAGCGTGAAGGACGGGCTCGTCACCCCCGCTTCCGCAAGCAGCATCTTCGCCCTGGCGACATCGCGGCCCTTCAGTGCGTGGGTCGGGTCGTAATAGGGCGCCCCGACGGGCTCCGTCTGGTTGGCCGGCGGGAACAGGCCCTCATAGACAACCTCGCTGATCGCGCCGCGATCGATCGAAAGCTCCAGCGCCTGGCGCACCTTCGCATTCCGGCCGAGCGGATTGTCGGCGCTTTCGCCATGGGCGATGTTGATGGAAATGACGTCGAAGGCAATCGATGGCCCTTCGATGGCCTTGACGCCCCTGTCGTCCTTGATCGCCGCGACATCGCTCGGCGACAGCCGCTCGATGAGGTCGAGGTCGCCGGAACGCAGGCTGAGCAGGCGCACGGCATCGTCCGGGATCATCCGGTAGGTGACGGAATCGAGCGAGATCGCGTCCTTGTTCCAGTATTGGTCGAAGCGCTTCAGAGTGATGTGGTCCTGCGACACGCGCTCCACGAACTGAAACGGGCCGGCGCAAACGGGATGCGCTCCGATATTGGCGCTGTCTTTTGCGAGCGCCGCCGGCGACATGATCATGCCGGCTCGATCGGCGAGCACGCTGACGAGTGGCGCATAGGCCTGGCTGAGCTTGATCGCCACGGTCAGCGGATCAATGACATCGACGCTCGCCACCGGCTTCAGCTCGGTCTTGCGCCTGGAGATCGGATCGGTGCGGTAGCGGTCGAGATTCACCTTGACCGCAGCGGCATCCATCGGCTGCCCGTCGTGGAAGACCACCTGATCGCGAAGCTTGAGCGTCAGCGTCAGACTGTCCGGCGACCATGACCAGGACGTGGCGAGTTGCGGCTGGAACGTGCCTTCGGGTGTCGTATCGATCAGCTTGTCGCACAGTGCCGCGAAGATCACGCGGCCGGCAACCGAGCCTCCTGTCGCGGGGTCGAGAGCATCCGGATCGGCTCTGAGGCCGATCTTCAGGTCTGCCGCCGAAGCGGAAGCGGTGACGAGAATTGCGGCAAGGAAAGCGGACATCGATCCGATGTCGCGCCGCCCGGTCATGGAAATCATGGACAATACCTCTCTCTTGTTTGCGGAAGGTACCCGCTGCCGGAAAGCAGCTCTAAAATTGTACTAGCATAAGAGAACAGCAATGCACAATCTCGTGCATTGCCCATTTTATGGGCTCTATCACTGTTGTTCTTTTAGAATTTTCTTGGTCATTTTTGGAAATCATCCGATAAAAATTTGAAATCGACGAAACGACCGGTTCCTATTGACATGCTCAACCGCCTGTTCTGTTATAAAGATGTATAACGATTATAGATTTTGAACCGACTCAGATGTCCTTCCGGTCCTTCACGGCGCCACCGGAGTCACCTCCCGCCCGGCCCGCCGGAAGAAGGCCGGCAAGGAACATCGGACCGGCACCTTCCTGGTGAAAAACCAGCAACCAGAGGAGAATGAAAATGAGATTTTCGTCGCTGCTGCCTGCCGTGATGACTGCATTCATCGCGGCCGGCGCCCAGGCCGACGACCTGAAGATCGGTCTGCAGGACGATCTTGACGGTCTCGACCCGGCCCGCTCGCGCACCTTCGTCGGCGAGGTCGTATTCGAATCCCTGTGCGACAGCCTCGTCGCCATAGGGGCCGATCTCGTCGTCAAACCCGAACTCGCCGAAAAGTGGTCGTGGAACGCCGACGGCACCGAGCTGACCCTGACGCTTTTCCCGAACCTGAAATTCCATGACGGCAGCGCCATCGATGCTGCCGCCGTCAAGGCCAATCTCGACCGCGCCGTCACTTTGCCCGACAGCATGCGCAGATCGGAATTGCAATCGGTCAAAGGCGTCGAGGTGGTCGACGGTCTGACGGTCAAGATCATGCTGAAGCGGCCGGATCCGACCCTGCTGCCGCAGCTTTCCAACCGTGCCGGCATGATGCTGTCGCCGGCGAGCTTCGAGAAAGCCGTGACCGCGCCCTCCTGCTCCGGCCCCTACAAGTTCGTCGCCCGCCAGCAGAACTACAAAATCGACCTGGAGAAGTTCGCCGATTACCGCAACGCGGCCGACTACCATTTCGACAAGCTGACATTCATGATCATCCCGGACACGACTGTCAGGCTCGCGAACCTCAGATCGGGCGCGCTCGACATGCTCGAACGTCTCGCCCCCTCCGACATTCCCTCGGTCAAGGCGGACGACAAATTGCAGCTCGCGCAGGTCACGAGCGTTGGCTACCAGGGCATGACGATCAATGTCGGCAACGGTACAACCCGCGCCAAGGGTCTGCTCGCCAAGGACAAGCGCATCCGGCTGGCGCTCGAACTCGCCATCGACCGCAACGTCATCAACGACGTGGTAGGCTCGGGCATCTTTCAGCCGGCGCAGCAGCCGTTCACCGGCGTCAGCCCCTATCACAACAAGGACATCAAGGTAACGGCCCGCGATGTCGCCAAGGCGAAGTCGATTCTCAAGGAAGCGGGCGTCGAAAAGGTTTCGTTCGAACTGCTCTTCGCCAATTCCACGACCAGCCAGCAGGTCGCCGAACTCATCCAGGCCATGGCGGCGGAAGCGGGCTTCGACATCAAGCTGCGCGCCGTCGAATTCACCTCGATGCTCGCCCAGACCCAGAGCGGCGATTTCGATGCCGTGCTGACCGGCTGGTCGGGTCGCTACGATCCGGACGGCAACCTGCATCAGTTCGTCACCTGCAAGGCATCGCTCAACTATGCCGGCTTCTGCAACGAACAGGTCGACAAGGACCTGAACACCGCCAAGGTGACGGCCGATTTCGAGACCCGAAAGAAGTTCTATGACGACGCCCAGTCGATCCTGCAGGACCAACTGCCGATCATCTATCTCTACCACCAGCCATGGCCTTTCGTACTTGCCAAGAACCTGAAGGGCTTTACGCCACTGCCGACCGGCCTGATCAGCATCAAGGGCATGACCAGGGCCTCATAGGTCCCGGTCTGATCCTCCCGGAAGGGCCGGCAGCAGGCCGGCCCTTTCCCTCAGGCCTCCCGGTGGACGAGCTTCTTCGCCATCATCATGTGAATGCCCTTGCAGCCGTTGACCGTCTGCGTGACGCGCAGGTCGCCGGCCAGGCTGCAAAGCGTGTAGGCGTCTTCCCGCGACAGCCGGCCCTTCTCGCCGAGCAGCACGATCATGTCGCGCAGCGCCATCACAGCGCACTGGTCGAGGTCCGGGTCCATGCCCATGGTGATGTAATGGGTCGGCGTCTCGGCGCGGGGATAGACGAAATCGAGGTCGTCGCGCACGGTCATCTGGAACGTGCCGCGCAACGCTGTCTCGATCGCCGTGATGCAGACCTCGCCGTCACCTTGCGCACCGTGACCGTCGCCGCAGGAAAACAGCGCGCCCTCGTTGAAGATCGGCAGGTAAAGCGTGGTGCCGGCGACGAGTTCCTTGTTGTCGATATTGCCGGCATGGGCACGCGGCATGATCGAGGTGATGCGCCCCCAGTTCGGAGGTGGCGCGACACCCATGACGCCGAAGAAGGGCGCCAGCGGCAGGTCGAGGCCCCATGGCAGGCGCGCGACCCCCTTCTCCGCGTCGAGCGGAATATTCAGCAGCCGCGAAGTCTCGAAATCATAGGGCAGCGTGCCGGCAAGCGGGCGGATGACGTTATAGCCCCAGTCCTGGCGGAGCTCGATATCGAGGATCTTCACTTCCAGCACATGGCCGGGCTTGGCGCCCCGCACCCCGACCGGACCGGTGAGAATATGGCCCTGCATGATCGGCAGGCAGTTCTCGTGGATCTCGAGATGTTCGGGAAGGATGGTGAAACCCTCCTTCGGCAGCACTTCCGGCGGGCCGGAGACGGTCTCCATCACCACCGTATCGCCGCTGTCGATTGTCAGCACAGGCTCTCTGGCGGGATCGAAATAACCCCAGGCACAATTGGTCGAGGATGCCGGCACTTTATATAGCATGGCTTTATGCTCCATTGTTCTGCCCCGCAGGATCTGAAGCGGAGCACTCTTAAATTTCTTAAATCACCGGCCGGTGATAGGCGCCGAGCGCCGCCTCAATGGAATGCGCGCCCTGCAGCAGCTTTTCGTCCTCGCCGAGCCTGCCTGTCAATTGAATGCCGAGCGGCAGATGGCCGTCCATGCCGCTTGGAATGCTGACCGAAGGATGCCCGGTCATGTTGGCAAAGCCGCTCGCCAGCATTTCTCCCTCCTCGCCGTCCTCGGTGAATTCCGGATCCTCGACGGGCGCCGGAAAAGGAACGCTCGGGCTGAGCAGCACATCCACATCCGCAAGACACGCTTCGACCGCTTGTCGGAGCTTTGCCTGGAACCGCTGTGCCCTCAGATAGTCGACGGCAGGCGTCTCGAAGCCGGAAATGACCTGCGCCAGCGTCCGCGGCGCATAACCCCGCGGATTTTCGAGATGCAGGTCCGCGTGGATGAGCGACGCCTCCGGCTTGATGATATGGCGCAGCATGGAATTGGCCCGCGACAGCTCGGGAATATCGATCGTCCTGACGATCGCTCCCTTCGTCTCCAGTGTCGCAACGACATCGCGAAGGTTCTGCGCCACCGCCGGCGTGAGTTCGGGGCTGTCGCAATGATAGCTGGCAAGGCCGATCCGCAAGCCGGAAAGCGATGGCGGCGACAGCGCGATATCCCGGCCGGCAAGGCAGCTGAGCATCAACGCCGCATCGGCGACGCTACGCGCCAGCGGCCCGGCGTGGTCGAGGCTCCAGGAAAGCGGAAAGACGCCCTCCGTCGGCACCAGCCCATAGCTCGGCTTCAGTCCGACGATACCGCAATAGGAGGCCGGGATGCGGATCGAGCCGCCGGTATCCGTGCCGACCGAAAGTGGCACGATGCCTGCTGCGACGAGCGCCGCTGAACCGCCACTCGACCCGCCGGAGGTGCGCGCGGGATCATGCGGATTGTTGGTCTGGCCGATGTCGGGATGCGCGATGCCATAGGCATATTCGAGCAGATTGGTCTTGCAGAGGACGATCGCGCCAGCGGCGCGCAGCCGGGCGACGAGCAGGGCATCGTCCACAGCGATTACCGGCTTTCGGACACGGCTTGCAAAACCGGTCGGCATGCCGCGAACGCCGATGATATCCTTGATGGCGACCGGAATGCCGTGAAGCGGTCCCCGATCCTTGCCCGCACGAAGTTCCGCGGCCGCGTGCTCCGCATCGCGCATCGCCTCCTCCGGCATGACGTGGGCGACGGCGTTCAGGCGCGGTTCGAGTGCCTCGAGACGCTCCAGCGCCCGCGAGACCACCTCGACGGGGGAGAGGGAACCGTTCCGGTAGCGGGCGGCAAGCTCCTCCACCCCGAGAAAACCGATATCGTCTTCCGGCATGGGTAGCATCCCTTCCAAGCTCATTCCCCTTTGCCACATCCTTCGCCCCGCGAACGGCATCAGGACGTTTCTGCAAGCCTTCTCAGCAGCATCGTCCAGGCCTTCATGCCGAGCCGGAAATTCTCCAGCCGGAAGAACTCGTTCGGGGCATGGTAATCCTCGTCCGCGGTCGAGAAGGAGAAGAAGATCGACGCACAGCCGAGATGCCTGCGGAAGGCGCTGCCGATCGGGATCGTCGCGCCCATGGCGACGCGCAGCGGCTTTTGGCCGAGCAGTTCGCCCAGCACGTCTTCCGAGACCTTGAGCGCCGGCAGGTCCGGATCGATGAAATCCGCTTCGCTGCCGGGTCCGTGGCGGTGGACTTCGAGCGCAAATCCCTTCGGCAGGCGCTTTTCGAGATGGCGAGTGATCGCGGCAACCACCGCGTCCGGCTTCTGCCCGGCGATCAGCCGGCAGGTGATCTTGACGCTTGCCGAATTCGGGATGACCGTCTTGGTGCCCCTGCCCTGGTAGCCGCCGGAAATGCCGTTGAATTCCAGCGTCGGCTCCAGCCATTGCCGGATTAGCAGTTCCCGGCCGGTCCCGATCGGGGCCGCTCCCGGAACGCCGATCTCACGATAATAGGCATCACTGTCGAAATCCGCCGCCTCGATCGCCGCGACGATGCGCGGATCCGGCGGGCTCGTGCCGTCGAGAAATCCGTCGACGTTGACGCGGCCGTCCGGTCCGTGCATCGACGCCAGCAGCGCTGCAAGCGCCGCGATCGGGTTCGGCGCGCTGCCCCCGTGGCGGCCGGAATGCAGGTCCTTCGCGGCACCGGTCACAGTAACATCGAGCGCGACGAGGCCGCGGCTTGCGACCGTGATCGACGGCCTGTCCGGCCGCCACATCGCACCGTCGGCCGAAAGCACGAGATCGCAACGAAGCTTCTCACGGTACTTTTCAAGGATCGGCTCGAAATGCGGGCTGCCGGATTCCTCCTCGCCCTCGATCAGCACCTTGAGATTGACGGGCAGCCGCCCCTCCTCGCGCATGAAAGCCTCGGCGACGAGGATCGGGATAAGGAGCGGTCCCTTGTCGTCGGAGACGCCGCGGGCATAAAGCCGTCCGTCGCGTTCATCCGGTTCGAAAGGCGCCGTTTTCCACTTGTCGAGCGGATCCGGCGGCTGAACGTCGTAGTGACCGTAGACGAGGAAGGTCGGCAGCGACGGGTCGCTTGCGATCTCGCCGAAGACGGCCGGATGCCCGCCGGTCTCCAGCAATTCGACGCCGGAAAAGCCCGCGCGGGTGAGCCGGTCAGCAACGAAACGCGCGGCCGCCTTGATGCCTTCGGCATAGGCCGGATCGGTGCTGATGCTCGGGATGCGGCAGAAAGCCTTCAGATCCTCAAGAGCGGCCGTATAATTCGCGTCAAGAAAGGCCTCGACGCTCATTTGCCGCCGTCCACGCTGACGATCTGGCCGGAAATCCAGCCGGCATAGTCCGACGCGAAGAACATCACCATGGCGGCGATATCATCGGGCGAGCCGAGGCGCTTCAGCGCGATGTTCTGCAGGAGCCGCGTCTGTCCCTCCTCGCCCATCGCCTCCCATTGCTTTTCCGTCGTGGGGTTGGAGCGCACGAAGCCGGGCGCGACGTTGTTGACGGTGATATTCCAGGGGCCGAGTTCGTGGGCGAGCTGGCGGGTCAGTCCGATCTGGCCGGCCTTGGCGCTGGCATAGGCCTGGATGCCGGTCAGCGAAATGCCGATGCCGGCACCGCTGGAAATGTTGATGATGCGCCCCGCCCGCTTCTTCTTCATCGCCGGCGCCACCGCCTGCGCCATGAAGAAGGCGCCCGAAAGGTTGACGTCGAAGATCGTCTGCCAGTCGCCTTCGGAAATCTCCTCGATCGGCCGGCCGACCTGGCCGCGCACACCGCCGGCATTGTTGACGAGGATATCGACGTCGCCGAAGGCCGGGACGAGCTTCTGCACATCGGCGCGGCTGCCCACATCGAGCACGTGCGCGGACGTGTTCGGGCCGCAGAGTTTTACCGTTTCCTCGAGCCCCGCCGCATTGATGTCGCAGACATGCACCGTTGCTCCGCGGCTTGCGAACCCTTGTGCGATCGCTCGGCCGAAGCCATGCGCCGCGCCGGTGACGATGACTATCCTGCCGTCGAAGGAAATGTTCATGCCGCAGCCCTCGCAAGTTCGTCGATATTGGCCATGTCAAGCGGCCGCTTGCCGTCCTCGATCTCATGGATCATCTCGATGACGCGAGCGGCGAGCGGCGTCGGCACGCAGGATTCCCGGCCGATCTCGACCACCGGAAGCACCTGCGCGTCCACTTCGGTCTTCCGCTTGCGGATTGCCAGATCCCGCCAGATGCCGGAATGGGATTTGGCCGACCTGCGGTTATGCGCCGCCATATCGTCGAAGGACTTGTTGGTCTGTTCCGGCGTCGCGAGCGGCCCGAAGGCTGCGGGGTCGAAGCCGTCGAAGGCCTCTGGCTTGATATTGTTGATGGCCGCGACGGTCGCCACTTCCAGCGCGAGCTTGCGCAGCACCGGCCGGGCGACCGGATTATCGAGCACGTCGGCGATGCTGTCATTGGTGAGCGCCGTGCCGAACAAGAGCGCGCCATAGATCAACTTCCCCCAGAGGAAGCCCCAGATATTGTTGGTGATCAGCGCCTTCGGCTCGAAGGTCTTCATGAGCTGGTAGATGCTTTCGGAGCGGTCCGTGAAACGGCCGTCGAGCTCGCCGATGACGACGGCGCCGCGGCCGCTATATTGCACCACGCCGGGCTCGAAATAATCGGCGCCGAAATTCACGAAACAGCCGATCACCCGGCTATCGCCGGTGATGCGGGCGATCACCCGTTCGTTCAGGCCGTTCTGCGCCGAGACGATGTAACCGTCCGGCGCGAGATGTCTGACCAGCGCCTTCGCCGCCTCTTCCGTGTGATGGGCTTTGACGCAGAGGAAGGTGCGCTTATATTGGCCTTCGAGCTCTTCCGGCAGATAGGCCTTTGCCTTCACCACGTCCTCGAAGATCGGACCGACGATCTTCAGCCCTTTCTCGTTGATCGCGTCCACATGTTCCTTGACGTTGTCGACGAAGATCACCTCTTCGCCGGCCCGGATGAAGGCAGCCCCCAGCGTCCCGCCGATCGCGCCGGCACCCCAGATCAGGACCGGCCCGCTCATGCCCAGTCTCCTTCGAGAAGCGCGCGCGTCTCTTCGATCGCCACGTCCCAGATCGCCTGCATCTCCTCGTCCGGCCGCTCGTAGTAACCGCCGAAATTGCCGTCGCCGAGATAGGTCTTGACGGCCTCCGGCGACATCACCCGCATCCGCGCCGTGTCGATCATGGGCTTGCGCTGCAAGGGTTGCGCGACGCCCTCAAGTCGCGTCCAGGGAAAATTTTCCATCCAGGAAGCGTGCGAGGCGACGGTGTCGGTCTCTTGCACCTTGGCGAAGGTCTTCGGCGCGTTCCACCAGTTGTGAAACTTGACGGCGGTGTCCGGATTATCCGCCATCCATTCCACCGCGAGGCTCCCGGCCGGTTGGTTGCCGCCATGGCCGTTGACGATCAGGATGCGGCGGAAACCCTGCCGCCTCAGCCCGTCGAGGATATCGCGGACGAGACGGACATAGGTTTCCTGGCGGATGCTGATGGTGCCCGGATAGGAAAGGAAATAGGGCGTGATGCCATAGGCCACCACGGGAAAGACCGGAATGCCGAGCGGCGCGGTCGCCTCTGCTGCCACTTTTTCCGACAGGATGGAATCGACGGATAGCGAAAGTCCTGCATGCTGCTCGGTGCTGCCGAGCGGCAGGACTGCTCTGTCGTCAGTCTTCAGATAGGCCTCGATCTGCTGCCAGTTACATTCCGATATTCTCATCTCCGTCTGCCTTCCTTATCCTTGCACATCGATCGGCGCTCGTTTCGCGTCGTCCACGGGCTGCGGCGAGACGCCGGCAGCGCGTATGATCGGCACGATCACCCGCTCGATATCGGCCGTATCGGGCGCATGGCGATATTCGATCGCCGGCACACCTTCTGGAACGTCAGCGAGAATGCTTTCCGCCCCGGAGGCGTAGACGACGACGGTGGCATTCGCGATCACCGCATCGAGGCCCGGCGTATCGAGCACGCCGGCGGCAACCTCCCCCACATGTGGCGCGAAGCGCTGCACGCCGCTCTTCATGATCGGCAGGAATTCAGGGAACCGCGAGATGACGGCGATGCGGGCAAGCGAGTCCAGCGAGGCGAGCGCCCGACGCGTCTCCTCCGACGGCGTGAAGCTGATCGTCACGACCTTCGTATTCGGCACCAGCATCGCCACGTCTCGGTGCCGGTTGGCGATGGTGACGGCGAGGTCGGCGGAATTGGCAAGCGCCTTGATCTTGGCATCCCGCTCCAGGGCCGCGACCGTCACCGGCTCCACGGTGACATCGCGCCCCAGCCGGGCGGCGATGAAACGGGCATAGCTCGCAGTCGCGTCCTGAAACAGACCGATCATGACAATCCTGAGGCGCGGTCCGACGCTGTCGCGGTAGAAGACACGGGCACTGACTAGCGAGACGAGTTCGGTCGGCCGGATGCCGAGCGCCCGGCTTTCGTCGATCAGCTGATCGATATGCCGGCGTAACCCGCTGGCCTCGGTCCTGCCAGCCACCCGCGCCTGCTGGCTGTCGCTGACAAAAGTGCCGGCGCCCGGCCTCGTATCGATGAGGCCTGCAGCTTTCAGATCGGCATAGACCTGGCTTACCGTCATCGGCGCAACACCGATCTTCTCGGCAAGCTCCCGCACCGAAGGCAAGGCTTCCCCAGGTGCCAGTTCCCCGTAGGTGATGCCGTATTCGATAAGCCCCTGAAGCTGCGTGCGCAGCGGCACCGGCAGCTCTCGGTCGATGAAAAATTCCATGAAGCTGTTCGTCATTGTCCGTTATAGTTGAATATAACGATTATCGCTCCACAGAAGGCGTGGTCAAGAACTATCCAACGTTCGGCGCGGAAATTCAGTTGACAGCGTTTCCAGCGCATGAAATCGTTATTACCAACAAGAACAGTTTTCGTAAAATAACCAGGGGAATGGCCATGAAAACAATCGCTAGGGCGGTGTTTACCGCTGCATTTCTTTTGGGAACCAGCATCTCGGCATTCGCCTTGGAACGGGGCGGCACGCTGACCTACGGCCGCTACGCCGACAGCCTTTTTCTCGACCCGGTCCTGAACGACGCCAATGTCGACATCTGGATTCTCTCCAACCTTTACGACACTCTGCTTCTGCCGACGGACGATGGCAAAGGAGTCCAGCCGGGGCTCGCCAGCGAATACAAGCTCGCAGACGACGGCATGAACCTCACGCTGACCTTGCGCGACGGCGTCAGGTTTTCCGACGGCTCGCCCATCACGCCTGCCGATGTCGCATGGTCGCTGAAGCGTGCCGCCAAGAAGGATAACGGCATATGGGGCTTCATGATCGAGTCCATCGACGATGTGACGATCGAAGGCGATAAGTCCATCCTCATCAAGCTCAAACATCCGGACCCAGCCATCCTGGCCGCACTGACCGTCTTCAATACCGCGATCCTGCCGCAGAAGCAGTTCGAGGCTTCGCCGGGCGCAACCGACGAGGAAAAGGCCAAGGCCTTCGCCGAGCATCCGATCGGTTCCGGCCCGTTCGTGCTGAAATCCTGGGATCGCGGCTCCAGCATGAAGCTCGTCCGCAACGAATATTACTGGGCCAAAGGCGAGGACGGCCAGCCGCTGCCCTATCTCGACGGCATCAACTTCGAGCTGATCCCGGATGACGCCACGCGCATTCTGAAACTTACGTCCGGCGAGATCGACGGCGCCGAATTCATCCCCTACTCCCGCGTCAACGAGTTGAAGTCCTCGGGCAACCTCGACATGGAGCTCTTCCCCTCCACACGCGTCGCCTACATCACGCTCAATGTACGCCCGCAGCTCGGCGGCAAGGACAATCCATTGTCCAACCCGAAAGTGCGCCAGGCGATGAATTTTGCCGTCAACAAGGAAGCGATCATCCAGATCGTCACCCACGGCGTCGGCAAACCGCAGACCTCCTATATGTCCACCGCGACGCCGCTGCATGTCGGCGACAAGCCGCTTTATCCTTACGACCTTGACAAGGCGAAGGTCCTCATGAAGGAGGCCGGCTTCGAGGAAGGCTTCTCGACCAGCATCCTCGTGCTCGCCGGCAACCAGGACGAGATCGCCGCCTCGACAGCGCTGCAGCAGATGTGGGCGCAGATCGGCATCAAGCTGGAATTGCAGCAGGTCGACAACCCGACCCGCACACAGCAGTATCGCGACGGCACCTTCGTGATGCGCAATGCCGCCTGGACCGACGACATCGCCGATCCGAACGAGATCACCTCCTACTTCGTCTATTCGAAGACTATCGACGCTCTGCATACCGGATGGAAGAGCGACGAGGCGGACCAGCTCTTCGAAGCCTCGCAGAAGGAGATGGATCCGAAGAAGCGGGCCGAGCAATACGCCCGGATGCAGGAGATCTACAACGCGGAAGGTCCGACCGTGCCGCTCTACGAGACGCCCTATCCGGTGGCGCTCAGCAAGAAGGTTCACGGCTTCCTGCAGATTCCGCTTGGCAACAACATCTTCGCCAAGACCTGGAAAGAGAAATAATTCCGAGCCTGCTTCGCAGGCCTCGCTTTCGAGGCCTGCGGCCTTTTTCCGATAGAAAGTCCGGGAGAGGCTTTTGCCACTTTTCAGTTTCGTTATTCGCCGCCTGCTCCAGATGATACCGACGGTGATCTTCATCCTCATCGTCACCTTCATCCTCGTGCGTCTTCTTCCCGGTGATCCCGCCAGCGCCATGCTCGGCGACCGCGCCCGGGACGCAGACGTGGAGCGGATCAACCGCCAGCTCGGCCTCGACCAACCCGTCGTCGTGCAATTCTTCTATTTCGTGAGGCGCGTCGTCACCGGCGATCTTGGCAATTCGATCGGCCTCAAGGTATCGGTTTCGTCACTGATCCTGCAGCGCCTGCCGGTGACATTGATGCTGACGGGCATGTCGGCTCTGATCGCGCTTGTTCTTGCCGTGCCGCTCGCCTTCGTAGCGGCGTCGAAACGGGAGCGGCTGCCGGACAGCATCATCCGCGGTGCGTTCCAGATGGGGCTCTCCATGCCGGTCTTCTATGTCGGCATCGTCCTTCTCACCGTTTTTGCGGCCCAGCTGAAACTCTTCCCGGTCGGCGGCTATGGCGACACGCTGGGCGACCGGCTCTACCATCTCTTCCTACCGGCATTGACGCTGGCGCTGAGCTTCGCCGCAGTGCTGATGCGCAACCTGCGCGCCTCGATCATCGAGGTGATGAATGCCGAATATGTCGATTTCGCTACGGCCAAAGGCCTGCGCTCGCGGGTCATCCTCTTCCGGCATATCCTACGCAACGCACTGATCTCCACCGTCACCCTCTTCGGCCTGCAAATCGGCACGCTGCTCGGCGGCGCAGTCATCACCGAAACGGTCTTCGCCGTGCCCGGCGCCGGCCGCCTGCTGATCGACAGCATTTACGGCCGCGATTATCCGGTACTGCAGGGGCTGACGATCGCGCTCGCCGTTCTCGTCTCGCTGACCTTTCTGATCACCGATATAGTTCAGGCCTGGCTAGATCCAAGGATTGCCCGATGAGCGCCGCCTGGGCTGCGGCAAGATCCGCCTTTCGCCTGAAGGTGCTGCCGCGATCGCTTGTATCGGGCGGCGTCATTCTCGGCCTCAGCCTTGTCCTGGCGCTTTGGCCTTCTCTTCTGGCACCTTATGATCCGACCGCGTTCGACTACAGCGCATTGCTCGCGCCGCCGAGCTGGGCGCATCCCTTCGGCACAGACAATTTCGGCCGTGACGTGTTCTCGCGCGTTATCCATGCCTATACGATCGACATGCAGATCGCGATCTTCGCAACCATCGGGCCTTTCATTTTCGGCACGATCGTCGGCGCTTTCGTCGGTTATGCCGGTGGCATCTCGGAGGCGATCTTCGGACGCATCGTCGATGCGACGATCACTTTCCCTTTCCTGGTCCTGGTCATTGCCATCGTCTCCGTACTCGGGCCCGGCCTTGGTAACATGTATGTCGCCGTCGGCGTCGTTGGCTGGGTCTTCTATGCCCGGTTGGTGGCGGCCGAGATCAAGGTTCAGAAACGGCTCGATTATGCCGATGCCGGCCGGGTGATGGGCTACACGCCGCTGCGCATCATCTTCCGGCATCTGCTGCCCAACGCGATTACGCCAGCGATCGTCTACTGGATGACTGACATGGCGCTGGCGATCTTGCTCGGCTCCAGCCTTGGTTATCTCGGCCTCGGCGCTCAGCCGCCAGCCGCCGAATGGGGCGTGCAGATCGCCGACGGCAAGAATTTCATGAATACGGCCTGGTGGATTTCAGTCTTCCCGGGCGTGGCAATCGTCCTGACCGGTCTCGGCTTCAGCCTCGCCGGCGACGGGGTCGCAGACCTTCTGAGGGTGCGGCGGTGATGGCGATGTCCGCAAACATGGGGCCGAACGGAAACACCGGCGGAAACGAGAATGCCGGGCTCGTCGTGCGCGGCCTGACCACGACGTTCGATACGCCGCGCGGGCTGGCGATCGCCGCGGCCGATGTCGATTTCGATGTGGCACCGGGCGAGATCGTCGGGCTTGTCGGCGAATCCGGTTCGGGCAAGAGCGTCACGCTGCGTTCCATCATGGGGTTGATCCGCAAGCCGGGACGCACGACCGGCCATGTCGACTGGCGCGGCCGCGATCTCGTTGCCATGTCGGCAGAGGAACTCCGCAGGATCCGTGGCAGCGAGATCGCGATGATCTTCCAGGAACCGATGACGGCGCTCAATCCGGTCCTGCCGGTCGGCATGCAGATCGAAGAGAATCTGATCGCCCATACGACGCTCACCGCCAGACAGCGGCGGTCGCGAGCACTGGAGCTGATGAACATCGTCGGCATTCCCGCCGCCGAACGGCGTCTCGACGAATATCCGCACCAGTTCTCTGGAGGCATGCGGCAGCGCGTGATGATTGCGATTGCGCTCGCCTGTTCGCCGAAGCTTCTGCTCGCCGACGAACCGACGACGGCGCTCGACGTGACGATCCAGGACCAGATCCTCAAACTGCTGCTCGATCTGCGCGACCGGATGGCGATGAGCGTCGTGCTCGTCACCCACGATCTCGGCGTGGTTGCCGCGACCTGCGACCGGATGGCGGTCATGTATGCCGGCCGCATCGTCGAGACGGGCACGGTTGCGGAGGTTTTCGCTCGGCCGCGTCATTCCTATACGCGCGGATTGCTAGGCTCCGTGCCCCGATCCGGCACTTCGCGCACCATGCTGCAATCGATCGAGGGCACGCCGCCGAGCCTCACCAACCTGCCGACCGGCTGCGCCTTTCATCCGCGCTGCAGCTTCGCTACGGATATGTGTCTCAAGGAACGCCCGGTGCTGGAGGCTGTGACCTCGCCAACCCGCACGGTCGCCTGTTTCCACCACGAGCGAGTGGCGGCGGCGGAGGCGATCCTGTGAACGCGACCCTTCCCATTCTTTCGATCGACGGCGTCTCGAAACGGTTTCGCGGCCCTTATTCGCTGATGCGGCGCCTGAAAGGCGAACCGCCACTCATCGTGCACGCACTGAACAACGTGACGCTCGAAGTCCATCGCGGCGAGACGCTCGGCATCGTCGGCGAATCCGGCTGCGGCAAATCCACTCTTGCGCGCTGCCTGGTGCGCCTGCACGAGGCCGATGCCGGGGCGGTGCGCTTCGAGGGCAAGGACATCGCGCTCCTGCGTGGCGACGCACGGCGCGCCTTCAACAGAAGGGTGCAGATGATCTTTCAGGATCCCTACGGCTCGCTCAACCCGCGCATGACCGTATCGCAGATCCTGGGTGAAGCGCTTTTCGTCCACCGGATGCGGTCGAAACCGGAGATACCCGGCCGCATCGCCGAACTGCTGGACCTCGTCCGCCTGCCGCAGGATGCGGCGGCGCGCTACCCGCATGAATTCTCCGGCGGCCAGCGGCAGCGCATCGGCATTGCCCGGGCGCTCGCTGTGGAACCCGATGTGATCGTCGCCGACGAACTCGTCTCAGCGCTCGACGTCTCGGTACAGGCGCAGGTGATCAATCTGCTGCTGCAGCTCCAGTCAAGGCTCCATCTCACTGTTGTCTTCGTCGCTCATGACCTGCGCCTCGTGCGGCATATCTCGCACCGGGTGGCGGTCATGTATCTCGGCCAGGTGATGGAGGTGAACACCTCGGAAGGCCTGTTCACCGCGCCGCGCCACCCCTATTCCAAGGCGCTGCTCGAAGCCGCGCCCGAGCTCGACCCGGGCCAGCGCAATCGCAAGGTCGCGTTGCGCGGCGAACTGCCGAGCCCGCTCAACCTGCCGCCCGGCTGTCCCTTCGCAGGCCGCTGTCCGAATGTCTTCGACCGCTGCCGCACCGAGCGGCCGCTTCTTTCGCCCCGCGGCCGCGGTCAGTTCGCCGCCTGCCATCTGACCGATTTCGGCACGCCGGCGCCAAACGCAAACGATCCAACAGGACTATTGCTTCCATGAGCTACGCAGCCTTCAAAAGCGAGGTCGCCAAGTTCAACGACATCCTTTGCGCAGTGAACCTGCTGACCTGGGATTCGCGGGTGATGATGCCGCCGGGCGGCGTCGATGCGCGTGGCAAGCAGATCGCGACCCTGATCGGCCTCGCCCGGGATATCGCGACCGGCGACGGTTTGCAGCGAGCAATCGAGGAGGCCCGCGCAGAGCTTTCCGGCGTCGCTCCCGGTGATATCCGCCTTCTTGCCGTCGAACAGGCGGCCGATGCAATCGGCACGCTTTCCCGCATCCCGGCATCGCTCGTCGGCGCCGCGGCGGAACTCAAGACCGTCTCCCAGGCGGCCTGGAGCAAGGCGCGAGCCGCCAACGACTTCGCGGCCTTCGCCCCGATGCTTGAACGCACGATGGATATGCAGCGCGAAATCGCCTCGGCGATCGGCTATGACGATCATCCCTATGACGCGCTGGTCGCGACCTACGAGCCGGGCATGACTTGGAATCGCCTGCGTGGTCTTTACGGAGAATTGCGCGAAGCCCTTCTGCCCCTGCTCGCCGAGGTGAAAGAAGCGAATGTCCGTGCCGAAATCCTCGACCGAGCATATCCGGTCGACAGGCAGCGGGCCTTTTCGAGCTTGATCTCCTCCCGCTTTGGTTATGATTTCAACCGCGGCCGCCTCGACGACACCGTCCATCCTTTCGAAATCTCCTTCACCCGCTCCGACGTGCGCATCACCGGCCGTTTTCGCGAAACCTGGTTGCCGGGCGGGCTCTTCGCCGTCTGGCACGAGGCCGGCCACGGCATGTATGAACAGGGCATTCCCGAAGAGTTCTCGCGTTCGGTCTTCGCCACCGATTTCGTCAATCTCTATGCCGTCGGCGGGGCGAGTTTCGGCACGCACGAATCCCAGTCGCGCCTTTGGGAAAACCGCATCGGCCGCTCGCGGCGCTTCTGGGAACTGAACTTTGCCGACCTCAGGAAGACCTTCCCCGACCAGCTTTCGGATGTCTCGGCCGAAGACTTCTGGCGCGCCGTCAACGCGGCGCGTCCCGGTTTCATTCGCGTCGAGGCGGACGAACTGACCTACGATTTCCACATCATGCTGCGCTCGGAAATCGAGGCGGGATTGATGACGGGCGAGATCCGCGTCGCCGACCTGCCGTCCATATGGCGCGAGAGGATCAAGGTCTATCTCGGCCTTGATGTGCCGAGCGATACACTCGGCGTCTTGCAGGATGTGCACTGGTCGGCTGGCATGGTCGGGTCATTCCCGACCTACACGATCGGCAACATCATGTCCTCGCAGTTCTTCGCAGCCGCCCGCAAAGAGACCGCGGTGGAACTCGGGCTCGAAGCGGGCGACTACCTGCCGCTGAAGACATGGCTGAACGACAACGTCCATCAGTTCGGCCGTTCAAAGAGCCCGAGCCAGCTGCTGATGGATGCGACCGGTTCCGATCTGTCGACGGCAGCTTATATCGCCGACCTCGCGCACAAGGTGGAAGAGTTAACGGAATAACGGCAGCAGGCAGGAACAACCGATCGCCGCGCCGGCCTGTTTCGCCGCGCCTTGATCATGACCTCTGCACGCGGCGCGATCAGATTGCTTGGCCTCCGACATCTCGGGCCATCGGGGTCACGGCTGACCGACCGCAAGTCCAAGAGAAAACCGGTTTCACCAATGCATATGCGTGGGAGCAAAGATGCGCCATGGCTGCTACCGTCGAAACGAACCCATGAAAAAGATCCCGTCGGTGGGAATAATCTGAAAAGCACGATGTCTACCCTCCTGAACTCTTCGAGAAGGATCAGGAGACAACAATGACTCACTGCTTTTGCAGCACCCGCGTTCTTGCGACGACATCCCTCCTCGCCGTCATTTCCGTATCGGCCTTTGCCCATGATGCGCCGGCTCATCACCACGAAGCCGCGGCTGGAACGGCGGACGAAAGTCCGTTCCTGCAGGAAAACGACGCCGCGATGGTGAAAATGATGAACGATATGGCAGTCAAGCCGACCGGCGATGTGGATCGCGACTTCGTCGAGATGATGATCCCCCATCACCAGGGCGCTATCGACATGGCCGTCGCGTATCTGCGCTACGGCAATAACGAGCAGCTAAAGCGCCTCGCGCAGGAAATCATCGTCGATCAGCAGCAGGAAATCGCCGCCATGCGTATTGCAGTTGGCGATCCGTTGCCTGCATCCGATGCCGTACCGACGCAGGTCAAATCAGGTGGGGCAAAGACAACACAAAGTTCCGAAGAAGAGACATCATCAAGGGCCCCGACCATCCAGATGATGATGAAACCGGCCAACTGAAAAGGACCGAGATATGAGAACCAACCTGAAGATCTTTGCTTTGCTTGCAAGCACCATGCTTCTACCCATGGCAGCCTTTGCCGGTCAGGCGCCCGGCCTCGCCTCCGATCCGGACATTCCGATCAGCCACAAGGATCGCATCTATGCCGCGGAGCAATTCTCCAACACGGTTTCGGTATCCGATCCGGTCGACAACAAGCTGCTCGGCGTCATCAAGCTCGGCGATCCGCAGCCCGGCAACCTGAGCCCGCTCTACAAGGGGCAGGTCCTCGTCCACGGCATGGGCTTCTCGCCCGATCACAAGACGCTTGCCGTCGTCTCGATCGGTTCCAACTCGGTCACCTTCATCGATACCGCGACCAACGCCGTCAAGCACACGACCTATGTTGGTCGCTCGCCGCACGAGGCCTTCTACACGCCCGATGGCAAGGAGGTTTGGGTCACGGTGCGGGGCGAGGATTATATTTCTGTCATCGACGCGAACACGTTCGAAGAAAAGACCCGCATCAAGGTTGCTCCAGGCCCCGGCATGCAGATCTTCTCGCCGGATGGCAAATACGGCTACATCTGCTCGTCCTTCAATCCGGACGTCGCAGTCGTCACTGTCGCCGACCACAAGATCGTCGGCCACGTGAAGCAGGAAAGCCCCTTTTGCCCCAACATTGCCGCCTCGGCCGACGGCAAGCAGGTCTGGTTCACGCTGAAGGATATCGGCAAGACACAGGTCTTCAATGCCGAGGCCCCCTTCGATCTTGTCAAGACCATCGATACCGGACCGATTACCAACCACGTCAACCTCGTTATCAACAAGAACGGCAGCTTTGCGTATGTAACCGTCGGTGGCTTGAACGAAGTGAAAGTGTTCCGCACGGACAATTTCGAGCAGGTCGCGACGATCCCGGTCGGCAATCTGCCGCACGGCATCTGGCCGTCGGGCGATGGCACGCGCGTCTATGTCGGCCTCGAAAACGCCGATCAGTTCGCCGTCATCGACACGCTGAAGAGCAAGGTCATCGCCAATATTCCGATCGGTCAGGCGCCGCAGGCGGTCGCCTATGTCCCGAATGCTGTTCCCGAAGGCGACGGAATGCAAAACCTCGTGCCGCTCGGCGCTGCCGGAGACGCCGCTCACCTGAAGCTTGCAGCCACGGGAGACAAAGACAAAAAGCAGTCGACGAGCGTTACCCTGTTCAATCAGGGGCTGACGCAGGTGCTGCAGGCTGCCGTCGCCGGCCTTGATCCCAAGAAACCCTACGTCCTTGCTCTTTCCGACAAGCCCGATGGCAGCGGTCAACTCCAGGGATTGGCGACGTTCATGACCAATCCTGCCGGTTCGGCCATCGTCAACGCGGTCGGTCCGATCCGACAGATCGTCGAGGCCAGGCACAAGGACGAGAAGCGATATCTCGTCGTCGCGACCTCGGCCGATGGCAAGCCCGGCGAGGTTGTGCAGGTCCAGGCGGAGTAAGTATAGTGGCCCGCCCGTTCGAGGCGGGCCATCCACCGGCAACAGGTGCGTTATGGATGATCTCCTCTCTCAAGTCGAACCGATGATCCCGGCGCTGCGGCGCTATGCCCGCGGTCTCATCCACGACGCGGTTGCAGCTGACGATCTCGTACAGGACTGCCTTGAACGGGTGATTTCTCATTGGCACCGGCGCCGAAACGATGATGCCCGCACCTGGGTGTTCGCGATCCTGCACAATCTTGCGGTCAATCGCCTCAGACAGGCCTCCAGGCGCGGAGAGCATGTCAGGATCGACGACATTGGCGAGGGTTTTATAGCGCACAACCCGACGCAAGAAGACGGACTTACGAAGGCGGACGTCATGGCGGCGGTTCAGCGATTGCCGGAAGAACAGCGCAGCGTACTTCTGCTGGTCTCGGTCGAGGACCTGTCCTATGCCCAGGTCGCCGAAGTGCTGGCGATCCCCATCGGGACCGTCATGTCTCGGCTGTCGCGAGGACGCGAGCGCCTGCGGCAGATCTTGGAGGATCCTGCGAGCGTCGCTAGACCAGGTTCGCATCTGCGGAGAGTGAAATGACTGACAGGCCAATCACAGAAGATGACCTTCACGCCTATGTAGACGGTCGGCTCGACGATGCCCGCAGTGCCGAGGTCGCGATCTATCTCGAAAGGCACCCGGATGTCGCCAACCGTTTTGCCTCCTATTCTGCCCAGCGCACCACTTTACGCTCCGTATTCGATCCTGTCACCGAAGAGCCAATCCCCATCAGTCTCAATCTCAATCATATGATCGCCGCGCAACGACAGAACCGTGTCTCCGCCCTGAGGCTTGCGGCAGCGGCCATCGTGCTCCTGTTCGCAGGCGGCTCCGGTGGCTGGTACATGCACGGTATGATGACCCATCCCACCGAAGGTGTGGTCGCCCTTGCCCGGGAAGCCTCTGACAGTTTCGCCACCTATGCAGCCGACAGGATCAGGCCGGTCGAGCTACGGGCCGAAAACATGGTCGAGCTGGTCGATTGGGCGACCGAGCGGATGGGACAGAAGCCTGTCCTGCCGGACTTATCCAAATCCGGATACCGGCTGATGGGCGGCCGCGTCGTCTCCACGCCTCACGGTGCCGGCCTGATGCTGATGTATGACAACGATCATGGCACGCGCCTTGTCATGTTGACGAGGCCTATGGTGGTGGATCAGACGCGAACGATGACGCCGCACTCTCAAGGCAAGGTTGACGGCTGGAGCTGGGCGTCGAATGGGATGGGCTATAGTCTCGTTGGCTCTCTTCCTTCGGAGGCCTTGCACCCCGTTGCCGACGAGATTCGCAAGCAGGTTCTGGGCGAGGCTTGATCGTCTGCTGGCCGCTTTCAATACAAGACCAACCCCGGGCGAGATAGTTTCGCCCGGGGTCTACCTGCATGCGGCGAATGGCTCATCCTTTTGTTTTTACTACAATTATCGACCGTACGAGGGAATAAAATCGCCGCGTCATGTGTCTTATGGTCGGCATCGCAAGAACGCATGTCAGAACCTTAGGAGACACACGATGAAGTCCATGAAATTCCTGTCGGCGTTTGCCGTCGCCGCATTCGCCGCCACGGCCGCCCTGGCTGCCCCGTCGGTCACCAGTGTCGATACCGCCAAGGGCAAAGTCCTTGCCGGCGAGAAGGGCAAGAGCCTTTACACCTTCAGGAACGACAAGAAGGATGTCTCCAATTGCTATGGCGATTGCGAGAAGAATTGGCCGCCATTGTTTGCTGAGGCGAGCGCCAAGGCTGGTCACGGCTATTCGATCGTCACCCGGAAGGACGGCAAGAAGCAGTGGGCGAAGGATGGCATGCCGCTTTATTACTGGGTCAAGGATATGAAGCAGGGCGATGTCACCGGCGACGGCGTTCTTGGCGTCTGGGATCTCGCCCGTCCTTGAATCTTGTCGCGTGAAGACATCCGCACCCGAAGTTTCGAGGGCCATGTTCTGGCCCTCGTTTCCCGCTCGGGCACTATTGGCGACGCCCCGCCCGATATGATGCTCGACCGACGAGCTGCTTCAGGCCTGCATCGAAAAGGTGCCGGCCTCCGCAAGCGAATACCGCCCATAGTCGAAGTCAGCCGCCTCGGGCAGGAGCGCGGTGCGATCGCCATTTCCACCGCATCTCCCGCGACACCGTGAAGTTTCGGAAAGATCTGAAGGATTTAAAAGGCTATATTCGCGTTGCCCACTGGGCATGCCCTCCACGCAGTTTGCGCAACGCGATGGAATCGCCGTTGGCTCAAACGCCTGGGCGGCTGCAGCTAGATCTCGCCTGAGGCTGAGCAACACTCGATGTTCAGGCATGCGTGAACGTGGCCCGGCACGATCTGTCGCAGCTCGGGCCGGACGCGACTGCAGTGTTCGGTGGCGATCGGACAGCGTGGATGAAAATGGCAGCCGAAGGGTGGATGGAGCGGTGAAGGTATTTCGCCCTGGATCGGCATGAACCGGCGGCGTTGCAGCGAAATCTTGGGCATGCCGTCGAGCAGCATACGCGTATAGGGATGCGTCGGCGAGGCGAAGAGCTGCTTCGTTTCGGCGAGCTCCACGATGCGGCCGAGATACATCACCGCAACCCGGTCGCAGAGATGGCGGATGACGCCGAGATCATGGCTGATGAAGATCATCGCAAGGCCGCTGTCACGCTTGATGTCCATCAACAGGTTGATGATCTGCGCCTGCACCGAGACGTCGAGAGCCGCAACCGCTTCGTCGCAGATCAGCATGTGGGGCTTGACCGCAAGCGCCCGGGCGATGCCGACGCGCTGGCGCTGGCCGCCGGAAAACTGGTGCGGATAGCGATTGATGCTGTCGGCAGGCAGGCCGACGCGGGCGAGAATGTCCACGACATAGTCTTTTGCCTTCGAACGCGGCACTAGTCTGTGCAACACCGCTGCCTCGCCGACGATCTCCCCTACCCTCAGGCGCGGATTGAGGGAGGAAAGCGGGTCCTGGAAGACCATCTGGATCTTCAGCGCGTCGCGTTTGCGGGCCAAGAAGCTGTCATAGGCTTCGCCACGGAAGCACCGCTCGCCGGAAGAGGCCGGCAGAATACCGGCGATCATCCGCGCCAACGTCGATTTCCCGCAGCCGGACTCACCGACCACGCCGAGCGTCTCGCCTTCGCGCAGGGTCAGCGAGACGTTGTCGACGGCCCGCAGCACCGTTGGCTGCCGATCACGGAGAAAATGATTGGCAAATTCACGAATTGGGCTGCCTGCGACGGAGAAGCTGCGCGAAAGGCCCTTTGCCTCGAAGATCATCTCGTTCAAGTGGTCAGTCCTCGAATGGATGGTAGCACCAGATGCGGTGCGTGCCGGACAGTTGGGTCGCCGGTACCGGCTCGCCGCAGATTTCCGTCGCCCGTTCGCAGCGGCTGGTGAAGGGACAGCCTTTTCCGAGCGCAAGCAGCGAGGGCATGTTGCCGGGAATCTGCTTCAGCTTCTCTCCCGGCGTGTTGCGCGAAGGAACGGAATCAAGAAGCTTGCGCGTATAGGGATGACGGGCGGAACCGATGATCTCCTGCGTCGTGCCGATCTCCATCATCGCCCCCGCATACATGACCATGATCCGGTCGGCGAGTTCCGAAAGCGTCGACAGATCGTGGGTGATCCAAATCATGCCGAGGCCGCGCTCGTCGATCTGCCGGCGGATCTGATAGATGATCTGCGCCTGGATCGTCACATCGAGCGCCGTCGTCGGCTCGTCGGCGATAATCAGATCCGGCCCGAGAAGAAGCGCGATAGCAATGACGACACGCTGGCGCATACCGCCCGACATTTCGTGCGGATAGGCATTCAAGCGCTCCTCCGGCGACGGAATGCCGACGGCCTTCAGCGCCTCGATGCAACGATCATGCATGTTCCGGCGAGAACCATCCTCATGCGCGCCGATTGCCTCGTACATCTGGTCGCGCACCCGCATCAAAGGGTTGAGCGTCATCAACGGGTTCTGGAAGATCATGGCGATCCTCCGGCCGCGATAGCGGCGCATCTCCTCGAAATCGAGGGTCGTCAGTTCCTCGCCATTAAGGGTGATCGAGCCGGAAACGATGCGGCCCGGCTCGTCGACCTGGCCCATGATCGACATGCCGGTAACCGATTTGCCCGAGCCGGATTCTCCGACGATGCCAAGCACCTCGCCACGAGTAAGATCAAAGGAAATATCGCGCACGGATTTGACCATGCCCTGGCGGGTGAAGAACCAGGTGTTGAGGCCGTCGACTTGGAAAAAGGGTTCACTCATTCGCGCGGGTTCTCCTAGCGATCAAGCCGCGGATTATTGAGATCGCGCAACCGGTCGCCGAGCAAGTTCATGGCAACGATCATCACCAGCAGCACCACACCCGGATAGATGCTGATCCAATACTTGTGGGAAAAGATGAATTCGTAGCCGCTGGCGATCAGCATGCCGAGAGAAGGCCTGGTGAGCGGCAGGCCTACGCCGAGGAAGCTCAACGAGGATTCGAGCGAGATCGCCGCGGCGATGTTGAGCGTGAAGAGCACGATGATCTGTGGCATACAGTTTGGCAGCACATGGCGCAGCATGATGCGCGCCGGCGACAGCCGCAGGCACTGCGCCGCCTCGACATATTCCTTGCCGAGTTCACTAAGGGCGAAAGAGCGGGCGGTTCGAGCATAATAGGACCATTGCACGATGACGATGGCAAGCACGACTTTGCTGACGCCGTTGCCGAGGACAGCGAGGATCGCCAGCCCGACCAGGAGCGCCGGAAGGCCGAGCATAAAATCGACAGCGCGCATGACGATCGCGTCTGTGACGCCGCCACGCCAGGCCGAGAGAAGCCCGAGCCCAGTGCCGAACACCATGGCGACGCCGGCCGCTACCAACCCGACGAAAACACTGATCCGGATGCCGTAGAGGATGGCCGAGAGCATGTCGCGCCCAAAACCATCGGTGCCGAGACGAAATATGAAGTCCGTCTCCTGCTCCATGGACTTCGCAATAGCCAAAAAAGTGAAGCTCGCAGGCAATGGGGCGCTCGAGATGATCCTGACCTTGCTGCCCTGTGGGGTGTCAACGGTCCACCAAGGCTGGATCGGGTGTTTCTTGGCACCTTCGACAGTCACGCCTGCCGGCAGGTTGCGGATCTGCAAACTTGCGAGCCGGACATCCTCCGGCTGAACAATGACGCTCAGACAATTCGGTGCGCAGGGCTCGGTCAAAAAGGCAAGGCGGGTCTTGGCCGGCGAAACGGGCTCGACCGATGAAGAGCCGCCATCGATCCGCATATTCGCCCTGCTTTCCTCTCCCGGCAGCATGCGCTTGGAGCCCGTGGGCTTCAACGCGTCCGAGAGCTGCAACTGCGTCAGGTCGTATGGGTCCGTCGGTGCCAGCAGTGGCGCAAAGATGGCGCAGGCGACGAATGTGATGCTCACCGCGAGACTGACCACGGCGGAGTGGCTTTCGGCAAAACGCCCGGTAAAATCCTTAAGGCCAGCCGTGCTCATGCGGTGCGCCGCCTCAGAACAGATTTGACGCGCGGATCGATGACCGTGTGTAAAATGTCGACGATGAAATTGATGGCGATGAACAGGAGCGCCGTATAGGTGAGCTGCGCCACGATCAACGGCCTGTCCAGTACCTTGATCGAGTTGATCAGAAGCTTGCCAAGCCCCGGCCAGGAGAAAACGGTCTCGGTGATCACGCCATAGGCGAGAAGATTGCCCAGTTCGATCCCGGTGACGGTGACGAGCGGAACCAGCGCATTGCGCAGGATGTGGCCGACGATCACCTTGCGGCTTTTCACGCCCTTGGCATAAGCGAATTTGACGAAGTCGAGGCGTGAGATTTCCATGGTCGCTGCACGCGTCACGCGCATCAGCAGCGACATCTTGAGCAGCGCCAGGCTGAAGGCCGGCATGATGACGTGCGACCAGCCGTCGAGCGTCCAGAGGCTTGAGGTGATGCCGAAATGCGTTGCCAATTGGCCCCGGTCGCCGACCGGCAAGATCGGCAGGGCGATGCCGAATGCGACGATGAGCAGCATGCCCTGCCAGAACGTCGGGATGCTCACTCCGATCAGCGAGAAGGCCATGATGCCTCGACCGAGCAGCGATTCCGGATTCAAACCGGCATAGAGGCCCGCCGGAATGGAAATGCCAACGGCGATGAGGAAGGCCACCAAGCCGAGCTCCAGGCTGGCGGGCAGCCGCTGCAGAAGGATACTGACGACCGGCTCCTTGTAGACGAAAGAGGCCCCCCAATCCCCCTGTGCCGCATTGCCAAGGAAGACCAGGTATTGGTGCCAAAGCGGCTTGTCGAGGCCGAGCGCGGCGATGGCGGCAAGCCGGTCAGCCTCCGAAGCTTCCGACGAGATCAGGATATCCGCCGGGTTGCCGATCAGCCAGACCCCGACGAACAGCACGATCGACAGCACGAACACGACGATGACGCTTTGCAGCAGGCGCTGCAGCACGAAGGACAGCATCAGCGGTCAACCTTCAGGTAGGCGTTGATGTTGCGCTGCTCGACGGTCGGAAACGATCCGGCTCCGATATCCTGAACCAGCGATCCAAAATGCACCGCGTATTCAGCGCATATGCCGCTCGTATTTCCGGTTTCAAGCCGATTCTCGATCTCTGCCCGAAGCGCCGGGCCGCCCGGCAGCAACGACAATTCCTCCAGGAAAGGAGCTTTGCCGCCTGCCGCCGCCATGGCAGCGTCATGGACCAGTTCGTGCCCCTTGTGTTTGCCGAGCGTCTCACCGAGCCGCATCATGGCAAATTCGCCGAAGATGGCCCCCTGCGACAGATCCAGATTGGTCCGCATCCGCTCCGTATCGACATAGAGGTCGCGCACCAGAAGTTCGGTCCGCACGAGGATTTCGGAGATGGCACCGATGACTTCCGCCAGTCCATCCTCGAACATCTGGTTGGCGCTACCGTCCGACTCGAATGGCCGGTGAGCGGTCGCCATCAGCATCCCGGCCAAGGAATAAAGCTTGTTGCTGTTGGCGATGATGCCGTAGCACAGAATAGGATTGATCTTCTGCGGCATGGTGGAGGAGCCGATGGTGCCCTCGATGCGGCCCTCGTGCAATTCCCCATATTCCTCCGACGAGCTCTGATAGACCTCCTCGGCGATCTTGTGGCAGATGGACGCCGTCAGGCTCAACGCATTGACATATTCGCACATGTGGGTGCGGATCGCCCGCGAGGGAATGGCCATATCGCCCATGCAGAGAAGTGCGGCCACCCGTGATTGAAATGCGGGGCCTTGTTTGCCGAGAGCCGAAAAGCAGCCGACGGCACCACCGCTCATGACCACGAAGGCACGCTTCTCGGTCTCTTTGAGCCGGTCCATCGCCTGAAGGAATTCTTCGATCCAGACCGCCACCTTGAAGCCGAAGGTGATCGGCACAGCGTGGCGATAATGTGTGCGTCCGGCCATGATGGTGTTGGCATGTGTGCGGGCATGACGGCCGAGATGACGCAGGATGTCCGCGAGCAGTTCGTCCAGCACCACCTGAGCGCGCTTGGCGAGCAGCAGCAATCCGGTCTGGATGACGTTCTGCGTGGTGATACCCCAGTGGACATATCCGCCGTGCTGTGGGCCGCAGAGCCGGACGAGTTCGTTGATCACCGGCATGAGAGGGTGTCGGGTTGTCCGGTACGATGTGTCCAGGCGGCTCATGTCCAAATACTCGTAACGGCAATGTTCCGCGATCGCCTCCGCTGAGGCGTTGGGGATCATGCCGAGCTCTCCTTGAGCGGTCGCCACGGCCTTCTCGACGTCCAGGAAGGCTTGGTACATGGCCGATGGCGTAAAAGCGTCCCGCAGTCCTCGGTAATCGTATTGTGACGTGAGCGCGTCGTTGAATTCTGTACCCATCCGGTTTCGCACTTTCATGAAAACAAAAGCAAGGCCGGCTTGACCACCAGCCTTGCCGGTATCGTCTTATTCGGGACGCGCGGTGTAGAAGATGTTGGTCAGGTTGGCGTTGGCGTCGTAGTGCACGCCATTGCGAACGCCCCAGACACCGAACTCGTGGTAGAGTGGCACATAGCCATCGTCCTTGTAGACTTCAGCCACCGCCGCACGGATCAGTTCCTCCCGCTTGGTGTCGTCCAACGTCGATTGTGCGTCTTCAAGCGCCTTGTCGGTGACCTCGCTGGAATATCGTCCGCGGTTCGCTCCACCCCAACCGCGGTCGGGATTTCGGGTGCCGGCAAGATTGATCATCTGGCTCAGGCCTTCGCCTGTGTCGGCTGCAGCACCTGCCAGATAGAGGCTGTACTCGTATGCGCTCGCCTTGGTGAAGTAGATGCTGAAAGGGAAGGTCTCCAGCGTTACATTCAGCCCGACCTGCGAGAGCATGGCAGTTACGGCCTGGGCGACCTGAGCGCCGTTGACATAACGGTCGCTCGGCGCGTTCAGCGTCAACGAAAAGCCGTTCGGATAGCCGGCCTCGGCCAGCAGTCGCCTGGCCTCCTGCGGGTCATAGGGATAGGCCTGCAGGTCCGGATTGTGCCCGAAAACGCCCTCGACGATGATCTGGCTCGCCGGCTGTGCCATGCCACCCATCACGGTTTCGGCGATCTGCTCGCGGTTGATGGCGAGGTTGAGCGCCCTGCGCACGCGCGGATCGAGGAAGGGGTTCTTTCCATCCGTACCGGAAACCTTCGGCGTCTTTTCCTGTCCCTGGTCGGGCAACAGGAAGATCAAAAGCGTCGAAGGCATGGACGACAGATGATACTTGCCAGACGACTGGATGCTGTCGATACTATTGATCGGGACGGCGTTGATGACATCCACCGAGCCGCCGAGCAGAGCGGCGATGCGGGCGCTGTTGTCCGGAAGCGATTTGACCAGCACCGAATCGTAAGCGGGTGGCGCGCCGTAATAACGATCGTTGCGCTCCAGTTCGATCTCAACGTCGGGCGCGAACTTCTTGACGCGGTAGTGGCCGATGCCAGGCAATACCTTTCCGCTATTGAAGTCGGCCGTCTCTAGCCAATTATCGTTGCCGCAGGTCTTGTCGTCATAGGCCAGCGTAGCGCCGGTCGGATTCTGGACGATGCCGATATTGCTCAAGCTGCGCAGTAGGTTCGGATCGGGTTTCTTGGTGTCGATCTCGATCCTGCCCTCACCGGCATCCTTGATATCGGCAATGGTGGCGATGAAGCTGCTGAAGAGGCCGGGACTATTCGGCACATTGCGCACCCGGCAGATCGAATAGATTACGTCATCGGCTCCGAGCGCATTTCCGTCTTGGAATTTCGCCTCCGGCTCTAGCATGATGACCCATTTGGTCTCGCCCTGGATTTCCCACGATTTCGCAAGACGCGGCTCGACGCTGCCGTTGACGCCATTGGCGTAGACGAGTGCATCCGAGATGTTCTCGCGAAGATCGAAATTGTAGCCGGCTCGGTGGAAATGCGGATCGACAGAGGTCGCGAGTGCGGCAAGGCCCACGCGCAACTGTTCGGCCGCAGCCGGAGACGGCGCAAGCGATGTCGCGGCTGCGAGCGCCACGCCGAAAGATGCTAGTGACAGGCTTTTCATGGTCCTCCTCCCATTCATTTCGTGAGGGAACGGTAACGTGGGCCGGCTGCAGGAAAAATCGAATTTTTTTCCTATCGATTGAGTTTTTCTCAACTGAACACTAGAGTAGACGGGAGGAGAACAGATGCAAAAATCGCGCAGAGGACTGCCACCAATGACCTCGCTTCCGGTATTCGAGGCGGTGGGGCGGCATATGAGTATTGCCAAGGCAGCGGGCGAACTCTGCCTCACGGCGGGCGCCGTCAGTCGCCAGATCCGAAACCTGGAAGCTTTTCTCGGCTGCCATCTCTTCGAGCGAACGAACCGAAAGATTGCGTTTACCCCTGTTGGCGAAGTTTATTGGGGCAGAATCCAGGCTTCGCTCGGCGAGATACGCGCCGTTACCAGCGACCTATCCGTTGGCGTCAACCGGCGACCGCTCGTCATCGGCAGCCCTCGCGTCTTTTTGCAAAAATGCATTATGCCGGTGCTGGGGACGCTTTATGCGCGCCACCCGGACATTGTCGTGAAATTCGTGACAGGCGGGCATGACAGCGAAGGAGCGGACGGGACGATTTATGTAGGCGAGGCTGTCGGCAGGAAAGGTTTTGTGTGTGAGGTTCTGGCCGATGCGGATCTCACTCCGGTCTGTAGTCCTGGCTATCTTCGGCGCGCGCCGCCCCTTGATACACCGGACGATCTCGAACGGCATGTCCTGCTGCGTTCCGCCGAATTCACCCGCAACTGGGAACGCTGGCTGGGACCACGCGTCGCGAGAACATTCGCGAATGCCCGTTTCATCGATCTGGAGAGCTCGGGCCTCGAATTGACTGCAGCCGTGGAGGGCCTCGGCATCGCGATCGTTCGACAAAGGCTGGTCAGGCAGGAATTGGCGGAAGGTCAGCTTGTCGCGCTATTTGCGGACCACATGGTGCGCGAGCATTATGTATTCATGTTCGCCGAACCGAAGCTGCGATCGGACAGTTTCCGTTTCCTCCGGAAATGGCTGAACGATGCTGTAGCTCAATGATCCGGGCCGCATCTGGAAAGCTCGCCGACTTTTGCCGGCGAGCCCACGAAGCTGCTCGCCCATGTGTGATCGGCGGCAGCGACGTATTGGGATGAGAGTGTGAAAGCGATGCGATAGGTCAAGCGTTGAGGCTCAAAGCGCAATCCGCGTCTGGCGGGAGCGCAATTCGGCCGCAAGCGCTATTGGGTCAGCGAAGCTCGCAGACGTGCGGTAGACTCTTTCGAAGGCTTTGCATCAACGGGAACAATATCGACGATCTCCGAGAGCATGAACTCCTTCTGAGCGCCGCAAATGGTAGCATAGACAACACGGTCTATTATTTTCAGATTTTCGGACACGAATGTCCGTTGGTCGCCGTTATCGAGCACCGATACAACATACATGTTGATCCCCATAGAGGTTAGGCGCGGAGGTCATTTCGCGCGAGATCAACTGTTAGCGAGCGATGGTTAATGCGCCATTAAACGGCCTGTCGTCGGCAACTTCGTTGCCTTCATGAGGCTGGGCGCTCTCCAGTCATGAAGCATATAGCTGACCGGAGCGCTTTGCCGCGAAAGGCTCCAAGACCCCTTCGGCAGCGGTGCCGGAAAGGCTTGGACATTCTCCAGAACCCGTGGATCCGCCGACGATGGCGCCTCGATTTCCTGCACGACGAGGACGGCACCCTGTCTCCAATCCTCTCGTCATTGGTCGCAAAGCTCATCCTGGCATGGCAATTTTCGAAGATGGGATTGTTCGCGCTGTAGGCGTTCTCGATCTGATTCAAGGACCGGGCGATCAGGAGGACGATGGCGGGTTGGCCCCAGAGAACGCGTGTAGCTGACAAGGTGGAACTCCTTTCCAGCGTGCCTCGGCGAAAGCCATCGTAAAATAGTTACAGGTTGCGGAACCGACCAATACCGGTACGGGCCATTACTGAATGGTCGGCAATTGCTTCAGGGGATTGGCGAGTGGCACGCCCAGTGGCTCGAAATGACGCTCATTAGCCGTCAGAACCGTGAGACCATGCGCGGCGGCGGTTGCGGCAATGGCGATGTCCTCGAAACCGGGATCATGAGCTCGCGCCCGATCGAGCATCAGGCCCGCATGTCTGGCCTCCTCGACGCCGAACGGTAGAATACGACCGGCATAGAAATGTTCGACGGCGGCAAGCCAGCGGCGCAGGTTTGTCGCCTTCGTCGTCGCCTCGATCCTGACGGCGCGGGCAATGCCCGCCTCGATCTCGGCGATGGTGATGGCCGAAAGATACAGCCTGTCACTATTCGCACGCACCCACGCCGCGAACGCCTCGACACCGACATGGCGCTTGGTCGGCGCATCGGCCGACACAATATTGGTGTCCGGAAGATACAAGATCAGAGACCGTTTTCGCGCAATGCGCGGGCGGGCTTCCCCGATCGTCCGGGAATATCCTCCGGCTCACCGGGAAAGGCTAAAAGCAGATCGGCAAAGTCCGGCACCTTGGAAACTCGTTCCCACTCCTCGAAGGAAACCAGCACGGCTTCCTTGCGACCATGACGGGTGATAACGGTCGGCTCGCCGGCCACGGCTCGATCGACCACGGCGGAAAGCGTAGCCTTCGCGTCCTTGAGCTGGATTTCCTTCATGGCAATCCTCCATATGACCACCAATAGTCATATACGATTCCGCCGGTTTGAATCAAGCGAAAGGCTGGAACATTTCATTCACAGCCAAACCCGCGCTTTCGTCCAAAGCTCCAGTCAACACCGCCATCGGCGCGAGCCACACCGGATATGGGCTGGCCGATGTGCTTCTCGACGGAAGGCGCCCACGGCCCGAGGCTGAAGCCGAGGCCGTCGTCGACCATCGCGAAGCGGCCGGATGCAAGGGTGAAGCGCCGGTTGTAGGTGCCGGCAACATACTCCCCGCCGGCGGATTGGCGGTACGGCATGTTCATTTCATTGGAGAGCTTTTCGCCGAGCGCGTCGAGTTCACATTGCCTGAGCGTACCAAGCAGGTTGCGGGCGAAGACGACCCGCTTGCCCTCGCGCCGTGCCAGGCCTTCTTCGACCAGATGTTCGGTTCTGGCTTCCATCGCTTGGCTCACTTCCAACCCGAAGCCCACGCCGAAATCGATCGGATCGCGAGCGACAAGCTGGCGATCGAGCCATGTGGCACCGTCGGCTGTTGTCTGTACCTCAATGGAAAGATCGGAGCGGACGGCCAGCGCTACGCGGTGCTCGCCTCTCGCATCCTCTAAGGATTGCAGCGAGTGCGTTATGCCGGAACTGGTTGCGGGGGGCTCGCAACACCCAGTTCCTGCGATTCGTCGAGCGGACAGTTCCCAGATTAGCCTGGCCGATCAAAAGAACAGCAATCTCGCGACACGAACAGCAATCCCGCAAGGTCATGGGTTTTCGTCCTCGCATAAAACGTCTGCGAGCAATGCCTCGAACAAGGAGATAGCCATGATCGGAAATTCTTTCCCAGATCCTTCCAACGCAAAAGAACATCTTTTTGCAGAATCGCTGCCACTTCGCCGCAGTGTGCTGATTGCCGGCCTTTCCGCCTCGGTACTGGCGGCCATGCCCACCGGCGCTGCAGCCAAAACCACCACCACCAAAGGCAGCCAGGCCAGTAAGGAAAGCCGTGAGATGAACCATGTAACCACCTCCGACGGCGTTGAGATTTTCTACAAGGACTGGGGTCCGAAAAATGCCCAGCCGCTCGTCTTCCATCACGGCTGGCCGCTCTCAGCCGACGACTGGGATGCACAGATGCTCTTCTTCCTTGGCAAGGGATATCGGGTGATCGCCCATGACCGTCGTGGACACGGACGTTCGAGCCAGGTCAGCGACGGTCACGATATGGATCATTATGCTGCTGATTTCGCCGCAGTCGCCAAGCATCTCGACCTCCGCAACGCCATCCATATCGGGCACTCGACTGGCGGCGGCGAGGCGACACATTATGTTGCCAGGCACGGGCAGCCGAACGGGCGCGTGGCCAAGTTGGTGCTGATTGGTGCCGTGCCGCCGATCATGGTCAAGACGAACGACAATCCCAGCGGCCTGCCGCTTGAAGTCTTAGATGGCTTGCGCGCCCAGCTTGCCGCGCACCGGGCGCAGTTCTATTACGATCTCGCAAGCGGCCCCTTCTATGGTTTCAATCGGGAGGGCGCCAAGACGGTCGACACTGTCGTCCAGAATTGGTGGCGCCAGTCGATGATGGGCGGCGCGAACGCGCAATATCTCGGTATCAAGGCGTTTTCTGAAACCGATTTCACCGAAGACCTGAAGATGATCACGGTGCCGACATTTGTCATGCATGGCGACGACGATCAGATCGTACCGATCGCAGACTCTGCGCCACTTTCGGCAAAGCTCCTGAAGAATTCCACTCTCAAGGTCTATCCGGGCCTGCCGCATGGCATGTGCACAACGCATGCCGAGATCATTAACGCCGACCTGCTCGCGTTCATCCAGAGCTAGGTCGGTCGGGAAGCGGCGCCATCCGCCGCCGGCGCCGCTTCCCTATCCGTCATCACTTTCGCCCCTCCGAAGATCGGCCTCACAAACACATCGATCGGCATCTGATCTAAAGCTGGAACGGCACTCCATCCGCGATAGAGCGATATCGCAATCGTTGATTGCCGGCTGGCATTTCGATCGGAAAAGCTATCCTTAGGCATAGGACATCGCGCCGATTTGCGAAAGCCACCAACGCCTCTTGTGCTGGGCGCCCATTCTTTGGGTCAGGTTTTGGCAGTCCAGCGAACAATGTCGCCAATAGCGGTTGAATTCTATTCTCCTTCCTAGCTCTCGACGACGAGCCCGCAGGAAGGAATCGAGCATGGCTTCCTTTGATATCAAGTCACCGAACCCGGCCGTGACATTCACGAAGCGTTTGGAAGCAGGCGTGACGCCCTACCACGAAATGCAGCGCGTGTTGCGTACCGCACCAGTGGAATCCCTATGCATCGACGACCCTTTCGATACCCGGCTCACGCGCTGGAAGCACGGTCCCATTCATGAAATCGTGCAGCCCATGTCGGACCACGTGCTCATGACCTATCTCGGTACGATGCAGCGTTTGGAGCGGCGGTCTGGAAGGGAATATTCGACGGGCATGGGGCGCCGCGGCAGCATCACCTTCATCCCAGCAGGCTCCAGTTCGCGATGGGACATCCACGGACCGATGGACATTGTGCAGCTTTATCTGTCGCCGGAGCTTCTCGACAGTGTCGCGCGCGAAGGCTCCCGCTCTGCGAGGCCTCTGGTCGAGAGCACAGCGCAACCGGACAATGTCATGGCAACCTTGCTTGAGATGACGCATAAGTCATCGGGCGATCCGGCCTATCTGGCAGGACTCTATCGGAAGCAATTAGCAAGTCTGATTGCCATCCACCTCGTCAAGACCCATAGTGGTGTCGCCCAAACCGCTGAAAAAGCCTCGGGCGGCCTCTCCCCGGCCATTCTCCGCATGTCGCTGGAGCGGTTGTCCTCAGAAAACGAGGAGGATTTTTCACTCGGCGCGCTTGCCGAGGCTGCCAATCTTTCGCGCTTCCACTTCTGCAGGGCCTTCAAGAAAAGCACGGGGCTCACGCCACATGAATGGCTGCGCCAGCGACGGATGGAACAGGCGATGGCGATGCTGCGCAACCCGGCGCTGCAGATAACCAACATCGCCGGAACGCTTGGTTATGCAACGCTCACCGCCTTTTGCGTGGCGTTCAAGCGCCACACCGGATCGACGCCCGGGGATTGGCGCCGGGCCACCCTTTAAAACAAGACCGGGCAGAAACCACTGCAGCCGGCTCATCGGAAGCCGGCTGCAGTGCGTTGTACGGAGGAGAGGTGCAACACGCCCCTTTGTGTCAATATTCACGGTGCGGAAGGAACCCTTTGACGGTGGCAAGGTCTGGCCAGGGCAAGACCGTTTCCCCCGACACTTTCCAGTCGCCGTTTATCCGTCGCATGCGCAACTCGTAGAAAGCCGGCGACGCACGA
Organism: Neorhizobium phenanthreniclasticum; assembly: GCF_040066075.1. Classification (NCBI taxonomy): domain Bacteria; kingdom Pseudomonadati; phylum Pseudomonadota; class Alphaproteobacteria; order Hyphomicrobiales; family Rhizobiaceae; genus Neorhizobium; species Neorhizobium phenanthreniclasticum. Next base: position 28,367 of record NZ_JBEAAL010000004.1, on the reverse strand, counting down.
TCGCTCATGCGACGATAGAGAACTGCCGTCGCCTCATCGCCCTGTTGCTCGATGTGCAATATCCTTTTCTCGGTCGAAAGCGGCTTTTCACCTCCATCGCGCCGGGCACGGAATTCGGCAAACATTTCCGCCTTGGAAAACCGCGCGATTGTGCCGTCGGGGGTGAGGACCAGAAAGCCCAGGTCTTCGGTGTACAAATCCTCCATCTCTTCCATTCGATAATTGCTGCCGGCTTCTGCCAGCCGATCGATGAATGCGGCAATTTCGGAATTATGCTGCTCGTTCATAACTTTGCTCCTTCAAGCCAGGGTCATGCCGCCATCGACATGCAGTTCGATGCCGTTCACGAAGCTTCCTGCATCGGACGCGAGAAACAGCGCCGCGCGAGCCAGTTCCTCCGGCCGCCCCATGCGGCCGGCGGGAATGAGAGACGCCATCTGACCTTCAAATGCCGGGCGATCGGCTTCCGAAACCCCAAGCTTGCCGAGGATTGCGGTTTCGACCGGTCCGGGGCTCAGGACGTTCACGCGGATCTTCCGTGGTTTGAACTCGATGGCCCAGCTCCTTGCGAAGGCGGCAACCGCGGCTTTCGAGCCGGAATAGACGGCATGGTCCGGCAGAACCTTCGTTGCGGCCAGCGAACTGGTAATGATGATGTTGCCGCCATCGCGAAGAAGCGGAGCCATCGCCTGTACGCCGAAGAAGACGCCGCGGGTATTCGTTGCGAAGTGACGGTCGTAATCCTCAAGGGTGACGCTGCCGGAAGCTTTAAGGTTGATGACGCCGGCATTGGCCATATAGATGTCAAACTCGCCGAAGCGGCGCTTCACCAGGTCCGCGAGTTTTTGGTGATGCTCCAGATCGGCGACGTCGCCGGCGATGCCGATGGCGCCGTGGCCGATTTCGCCGGCCACGTGCTCGACAATATCCCGGCGTCGGCCGGTAATGATGACCTGCGCCCCTTCCTCTGCGAAGAGCTGCGCGGTTGCCTTGCCGATACCGCTATTGCCGCCGGTAATCACGGCAACCTTGTTTTTGAGATGCTGCATTTGTTTATCTCCTGCTTTTCATCGCAGATGAGATAAATGCTGACAGCGCATGCCATTAGACCACGATCAGGCACATGATCTGTGCCACGGAGACGCGAATGCCAAACCTGCTGGACGAAACGCCGGGATTGATGGCGTTTGTGCGGACCGTTGAAGCCGGATCGTTCACCGCGGCAGCGCGCGACCTTGGCACGACGCCATCGGCAGTTTCGAAAAGCGTGGCGCGGCTGGAGAGGAAAATTGGCTCGCGGCTCTTCCTGCGCACCACCCGAGCGCTGACCCTGACCCAGGATGGGCAGATGTTTTTCGAGCGCGTCGCGCCGCTTTTGCGGGAAATCGATGCGAGTGACGATGCCATCCGGCTCCAAACTGCTCCATCCGGCAGGCTGCGGATCAGCATGCCTGGCGAGCTTGCGCAGCTGTTGCTTCCGAGCCTGTTTGGCACATTTGCGAAGAGCTATCCGGATCTCCAGCTCGATGTCAGGCTGACCGACCGCTTCGTCGATCTGGTCCGGGAGGATTATGACGTCGCCTTGCGCGCCGGAATCCCGACACAGGAGGATCTGATCGTCCGCCGCCTGGCGGATCTGCCGATGGCCATTGTCGCCTCCCCCGCCTTTCTCGATACGTGGGGCAGCCCGAAATCCATCGAGGAACTGGCTGGGCTGCCCTTTGCCCGTTACGTGATGGACGGCGTGGTACAGTCAGTCCGCTTCGCCGATGGTACCGACTTCATTCCAAGGGGAAGGGTCGATTGCGATACGGGAATGGCCTTGATTCAAGCCGCGCGCAGCGGACTTGGCGCCGCTTACCTGCTTCGATGCCTTGTGACGAACGATTTGCTGGCCGGTACGCTTGTCGAACTTGCACCGGATTTCGCGCTTCCCACGTTGCCCTTCAGCGCCCTGCATGCCTTCGGGCGGACTGTACCGGCGCGCGTAAGGCTATTTTGCGACTTCATGGCCGGCGAAGCCAAAACCCTCGCCGGCTTGTAGCTTCGGGGTCAGATAGTTCAGAAATGACTTGAGAATGCCCCCGGCGAACAACGATGGCTATTCAACTCGGGATTCTCCACCTATCCAAAGGTTCAGGTCGTCTGGCGGAACCTTTAGCCGTGTTGCGGGCACATTGACCCCGCCGGATGCCGCCGTCACTCGTCGAAGGGGGCGGCCGCGACGAGATCGACGGACGACGGGACGCGATAACCCGGGACGAGGCGCTCACCGAAATCCCTGACGAAATTGTCGTAGGTGGTTTCCGGCTGCGTTTTCGCGATATGGCAGAAACACGCGGTCATTTTCTGCTTCATTCCGAGCCGCGGGAATTCAGCGACAATCGCCTGTACTTCGGATGACGGAATGACGCTGTATTTTAGGCCTACGACATCAAAACAGATGCCGGTCGTGCAGAGCATAACCTCCGCCTCCTTGTAGAGCCCGATCGAAGGCGTGGAATTGAGTGCTACACTGTCCCAAATTAGTTGGGCGCGGCGCTTGTCCAATCCGGCCTTCTTTGCAAAATCCCGTGCCATATCCGCGGCCTCCACCTCAAACCGACGAGGACCTGCAAATCTCTCGTTAAGAGTGATGTCGTGCAGCAACACGCCGAGGGCAAGGACTTCCCCATCATGGGCGATGTCCTGAAGCTCAGCAATCCTGACCGCGAATAGCCAGGACCGGAACACGTGGTTGAACAGGTAGGTTTCGTATGTTTCGCGAGCATAGTCGATCGCTAAATCGACAAGCGGCGTTTTGGGAACTGAAATGCCGGCAAATAGGCGTGTCTCTGTCGTGGTCATGTCGTATCCCTCTGACGATTGGGGCGGGTAGACTTGGCGATCCCGGCGGACCGGGATCGCGCGCGGTGCCTCATCGGCACGTCGGCTATTTTGCGGTCAATAATCCCAGAAAACCGGCACCCAACGGAAAGCGTCGCCATCAACGCCAACATGCCCAACCGAGGGGAACGGCATGTGGGTGGCTACCAGCAACTCGCCGGTCGTCGCCAATTCCTTCAAAAGCCGGACTCGAACGCGGGCAGCCTCCTCGGGATCGTGTTCGAAGCCGTTGAACCAGTCAGGGTGTTCGAAACCGACCGCGAACACGGCGTCGCCGGCAAACATCAGCCGGTCGTTGCCGGATACCACGCGGACCACGCTGTGCCCTGGCGTATGGCCGCCCGTGCGGGAGACGACGACGCCTGGAGCAACCTCATACTCCTCGTCAAACAGCCGCAGTTGGTTATGGTATTCCTTGGCAAATCGTTTGGCGGCGGCGCGAAGGGCATCCGGGAAGCCCGGAGGCATGTTTACATGCGTGAAATCGGGCGCTTCCCAGAATTTGACTTCGGCGGAAGCGACGTGAATCCGCAGATCCGGGCGCAGCCGTTCCTTAACGCCATCGACGAGCAGCCCGCCAACGTGATCCATATGCATGTGGGTCAACACGATGTCGGTCACCGACGCGAGATCGATTCCGGCGCTCTCCAGCCGCTTGACCAGCTGCCCTGCCCGCGGCAGGTTTAGTTCTGGATCCAGTCCCAGCCCGGCGTCGATGAGGATGGTCTGCGCGCCGCTGCGCACCACGACAGCGTTCAGTGCCCAATCGAAAGCGTCCACCGGCAGGAACATATTTTCCAACCAGACGGCGCGTTCTGCTGCGTCGACATTGTGCCCCAACATCTTGGTCGGAAGGGGCAGTACGCCATCGCTGATCACCAACACCTCGATCTCGCCGATTTTCACCGCGTAGCGCGATGGAACCAGTTCTTCGGTTGTCGGCTGACCGGGACGTGAGATGTTTTCCATACTCACATCTGTCTTTTGCTGACCCATCATATGGGGATTTGCTTCTACCTGCGTCATGATGTGCTCCTGTTCTGCGGGGGTGGAACGTGCGAGGCACGGACCATGCGGCAGAGTGTATTGGGGCGCGTTTTGGCGGTCGATTGGGCCGAGGAAGAGGGAGAGCTAGCCCCAAGAACAGGGTAGGTGCCCCATTCGTTTACGAGAGCGAGGATTGAGTCATGGCTACTCTGCTATGGGGACGGAGACGCTTGATATTTTGAGGGTGGGCGCTGGCCGCGCGGTGATCGCCGTTGATCAACGCAAGCGCTCCAAGCCGATGCTTGCGCCTGTCAAACCGGCTATTTCTACCAAAAAAAAGCGTAATGTCGGGACCGAGAAAGTGACGTAAACGCGGGTCGGGCTCAGCCTTTCCGGTCGCCCAGCGCGTCGCGAACGGCCGCAAGCAGAGCATGCCCGTCAAAGGGTTTTCGCAGAAAACCGCCAATCCCTCGGGCTCGGTCCTGATCCGCTATCTCATGCCGCCCGGTGATCAGGAATACGGGAAGTTGCGGGTTCTCCCGCCTGGCAAGGTCGCGGAGTTCGAACCCGTCGGCACCGGGCATGCCGATATCGGTGATCAACACATCCACTCCCTTAAGACCGGAGGAAAGCAGCGCCTCCCCCGAGGTGAAGCTGCAGGCAGTGAACCCCGCCGATTCAAGGAGTTCCACCAGTGAGGCAAGCACGTCCGGATCGTCGTCGACAATCGCTACAATAGGCTTGTGCATACTGTCCCCTTCCGGCCCGGCGATCGCGTCATGGCATCTTCGCCACGTCGAGCGGCAGGGTAAAAACGAATTTCGCGCCGCGAGGTTCGTGCTTTTCCGCCCATAACTGCCCGCCATGCGATTCGACGATCGAGCGGGAGATCGCGAGCCCCATGCCCATTCCTTCATCCTTGGTGGTGAAGAAGGGCTCGAAAATCTTGTCGGGGAACTGGATGCCCCACCCCCGGTCCCTGACCTCGATGCGGACCACATCGTCCGCCCGGAAGGCACGGATCTGGAGGACACGGTCGTTCGAAACGGAGGCCATCGCGTCCATACCGTTGCGCATCAGATTGACCATTACCTGCTGGATCTGCACCCGGTCGAACGGGACTAGCCGGAGGCCGCTCTCGCCCTCGATATCCATCCGGATGCGCCGCCGACCCGCCTCTTCGGCAAGCAAGTCACGCGCCTCTCTTACGACGGCGCCGAGCTCGATGCTGTCCCGCTTATCCGTCGATTGCTTGAAGAGAGCGCGAATGCGGCTGACGACATCAGCGGCGGAATTGGCGCTGTGGACGATGCGTTCCAACGTCTTCTGAGCGCGTTCGATATTCGGCGGCTCGGCGGTGAGCCAGCGCTGGCAGGCGCTGGAATAGTTCATCACCGCCGAAAGAGGCTGGTTTACCTCATGCGCAATAGACGCCGACAACTCCGCAAGGCTGGCCGCCTGACTGGAGCGGGCGAGATTTTCCTGGGCGCGGCTAAGCTCCTCCTGCGCACGCACCTGATCCTCTATATCCAGGCAAATGCCGTTCCATTGCATAATCTCGCCGTCGCCATTGCGCATGGCCGAAGCACGGGTCTCAACCCAGCGGTACACGCCGTCGAAGCGCCGCAGTCGGTGTCGCAGCAAATAGGGCTCGCCAGTCGCCAGCGAATGGGCATACCGTTCCTTGACGACGGCCAGGTCATCAGGATGGATCACGGCGTCGAGCGTGCCGTCCAATCGGGATTTTCCCAGACCATCCGTGTCTTCGAGATTGAAGCCGAGATATTGGCGAAGACGCTGGCTGCGATAGATCGGCTTGCCATTCGGAAGAGCGCAATAAATCAGCGCAGGCAGCGTTTCGACCAGCTGCTGGAGGTGCTGCTCGCTTTCGCGCAGCGCCTCCTGGGTGGTTATGAGGTCATGGATGTCGGAGCTCAGGCCGTACCATTGGACGATGGTGCCTGCCTCATCACGTGACGGTTCCGCCCGCGTTTCTGTCCAGCGATAGCTGCCTCCGGCCCGTTGCTGGCGGTAGCGCTGAATGTATGGGGCACCTGCCCTGACCGAATGCAGGAAGGCTTCCCGCGCCGCCACCCTATCATCGGGATGCACAACGCCGAGCGAAGGCGAGCCATCCGGTGCCGTCATGTCTTCAAGCGTAGCCCCGGTCACCTCCGTGAAGCGCTTGTTCACAAAGGCCGGTGTTCCGTCCGCCATCGTGCTCCAGATCAGCGCCGGCACGGTATCTATAAGCTGCTGCAGTTGCCGTTCGCGTTCACGAAGCGCCGCCTCGGTTCTCTTATACACGTCGATGTCCAATGCTGTTCCAAACCATCCGGTGATACGTCCTTGCTCGTCGCGCGTCGGGCGGGCCGCTGCCCGGTGCCAGACATAGGCGCCGTTGGCGCGCAGCACCCTGTATTCAACATTCCAGTGCTCGCCCGTCTTGAGCGCGCGGCGCAACGTTTCTCCCGCTCTTTCGCTATCGTCGGGATGCGTGCCGCGCTGCCAGCCCTGCCGCCCACCTTCAAGAAAAGGCTTTCCGTCCAGGAGAACGTTGAGGTCCTCGAGCGTCATCGCGATCGAGGTCTGCGCCGTTGGGGTCGCATAGGTAAACTGCCCGGTTGTGTCGATTGCCCAAGCGCCGCCATAGAGTTTTTCGATGGCGAGAGCTGCCTGAACCGCATCTCCCGTTTCACCGAAAGAGCTTGCCATCGTCCACGGCTCGTCCTGCCGCGCGACCGCCGGATCGACATCGACGCTGATGCTATAGTCCGGCTCGACCCGGAACTCGACCCAGCGATAACTGCCGTCGGACTGCAGTTGACGATAGCTGCTGATCTGAGGGATGCCGTGAAAGAAGGCTCGTGCCGCCGCCTGCTCGACGGTGGACCTGTCATGCGGATGGACCGCGTCCATCGACTGAAGCGCATCATGGGCCGATCGATCGGCGAGCCGATCATCGATGTCTTTGGCTCGGTATTCGCCGATCCGGGACGGAAGGGCCATGTCGATGACCGTGCCGTACCATCCGGTGATCGTGCCAGCCGCGTCGCGTATCGGCTGCCCTGTGCTGCGGGCCCAGCCATAGCTTCCGGTCGCACGCAGCATCCGGTGTTCTACGTTGTAATGCTCGCCCGTCTGCAAGCACCGACGCCAGGCGGCAGCGGCGGCGTCATAATCTTCCGGATGGATGACACGCCTCCAGCCGCACGTGTTCTCGTCAGGCTGTGTATTGAGGCTTTCCAGGCTGGTGCCGAAAAAAGCGAGTGCTGCCGGCGTCACGTAGATAAAATTGCCATCGGCATCGGTTGCCCAGGCATTGCCGGTGACCCGCTCGACGACCTTCGCCGCTTGCACGGCATCGATATCTGGGGACCAGGCCGATCCACCACCATCTACCCCCGACGTTCCGGCGAACCTCGACATGCCTCAACCCAATCCCGTTGCATTTGAGATCGCCGTGGTGCCTTAAACCGGGACCGCACCACGGCCCTCTGGCGAGAACGGTATATGGGAGCTTGCGACAAAAACACCTGTTCCGAAGGATAGGACGAAGATTTGATGCATGAATTCACGCACCCACTCTGCGGAATCGCCGGTACAAGGGGCTGGCAAGGCTTTTCCGAGTTGATTCTTCGCTCACTATCGGCTGCAGGATTGATCGCCGCATACGCAAAGTGGCCGGTATCTAGGTGCTGAAGATTGTCCGGATCGACTTCAGGAAAGCGGAGGCGTTCCGCTCGTGTTTTGCCGCTGTAAGCGGCAGCTGGCTGATGTCGCTCGAGTATGCGGACAGCATTGCCGCGATTTCCTCGATTATCGCCGGACGGTCGGCGATTAGGCGGGCAAAGCTTTCCTGGTCGATCTCATAGGCGGTGACCGCGGTCAGCGCCTGCAGTGTATAAGCCTCGCCCATTCCCGCGAGAAGCCCGATTTCGCCAAAGAAATCTCCCGACGAGAGGCGCCACTTTTCTTGCTCGTCGTGCTGCATCGATACGACGCCGGTGCGGATAATCATCATCGGGGGCAGCGCCTGCCCCCTGGAGATGATGACGTCACCCTTTTGAAATTCGCGCGTTACTCCCGACTGGGCCAATTTTTCTTTTTCGGGCCGCGTCAGGCCAGAGAAGATCGGGTTTTCATCGATAACCTCCTGCAGCATCGCTTCAGGCGTCCGCGCGCCTTCCTCAACCGGAATTCCGTTCACGATAGCGATCGCCGACGGAGGCATCGCCAGCTGCAATCCGGTGGATCGACAATGGCGATAGAAACGGTCGATCACCTCGCTGCGAGCCTTCATTCTCAGCATCGGATTGCTCACCCGGAAAAACAGATGGATTTCCAGTGAGGTGGCATCCAGATTGCTGAGCGCGACCACCGGCGGCGGCTCCTGTATGATCGAGTTACAGCTGGCCAGGACTGTCAACATGGCCTTCTCGACAACGGAGGGAGCGTGTGCCGGCACCACCCGCACCGTCATCTTGAGAAGATGCGTTTCGTCAGGCCGGCTGACATTCGTAAGCTTCAGCTTGGCAAGGACGCTGTTGGGCAAGACGACGATGTTGTTGGCGCCGGTCAGGATTTGCGTCGACCGCCAGGTACTCGCGATGACGCGTCCCTCCGTGCCGTCCTCAAGGAGGATCCAGTCGCCCAGCGCATAGGTATGCCCGAGATTGAGGGCGACGCCGGAAAAGACGTCGCCCAACGTATTCTGGAGAGCAAGGCCAATCGCGATAGCGATAACACCAGACGTTGCAATCAACGTTCCGACCGGTGCGCCGAAAACGAAAGCCAGGGCGGCGAGCGTGACGCAGATATAGACGACGCCGACGACGATGTCCTGCAGCAGGCGAGCCTCGCGCGGCCTTCCCTCCAGGACCAAATAGATTCGCACGAAGCCGATGACGGCCCAGGAAAGATGGAGCCACCACAACGACTGGGCGAAGACAACAAAAGCGGCATGCTCGTCGCCAATCCGCAGACCGTCCGATTGACCGAGCGGAATATCCTCCAGAACGAGGACGAAGGTCATGGCCGTGAAAAAGATGATCTGCACCACGAGCCGCAGATTGGAGCGCAACGGGCCGATGAGCTTCCACACCGCCATTCCGGTTAGGCCGAGAATGATCAGCCAGACCAGCGGCGCGCCGGCGATTTCACCCAGATGCGCGTTTAGCATGGTGTTCGTTCCGTATCGATGTGCGGCAGTCAGTAGCCGATGCCGGCGATGTAGTTCGCCAGCATGTGTTCCTGCAGCTGTTCCTGCTCGAAAAGCACTTTCAGGGCGTCGCGGATATCGAGAACGCCGAGCGGTTTTGCATCCGCACTAAGTACCGGCATGTTCTGGATGCGGTTTTCAACCATAACCTGCCATGCTGCCTGCAATTCGTCCGCCGGACTGCAGGAAATGACGTTGCGGCTCATCAGCGCCTCGACGCTGGCCTTTGCCTCACGATCCGTCAGATGGCGAATAAGATCGGATTTGCTGAGCACCCCCGCAGCCTTGCCGTTTTCCTCGCTGACGACGACAAGTCCGATCCCGGGATTGGAGAGCGTCAGCGCGGCGACCTGCAGCGTGGCAGCGACATCGATCACCATCAGGCGCGTCGACGTCATGGGATAGAGTTTTTCGATACGCATGGGATCCTCCTGACGGCACTCGCTGGCACAGCAGGGTATTTCGGTGTTGGTTGTAATCGGAGCTGGAATGGCGCCGGCTGCGGGCGCCATTCAGTCATTGATGTCACGCGAGCGCTGGGCGCCCGGGTCGAGGTTATTTTTCGTAAGTCGTCAGATTGGTTTCGTTCGTATCGACCACGAACACGGCCAGTAGGCGAGCACGTTCGGTCTTGCTTGCATTTTCGCTGACGGCGTGATGGTCGCCGGGGAATTCCGAAAAGCTCTCGCCGGCATGGTAGACGGTCACCGGCCCGCCATTGACCTGGCTGGCGATCGCCCCTTCCAGAACCGTCGCATAAATGAACGCGGACTTGGGATGGGTATGAGCGGGCGAAGTGCCGCCGGGCGCATATTCGACGAGCACGCCCTTCATGCTCTTGCCCGGCACGGTCGGCAGCGGTTGGTCGTAGACCAGCGTCACCTTTTCGTCGCTGTCGTCATCGGCCGTGACCGCAGCCGCGGAGGCAAATACGAGAGCCATAGCGCAGAGAAATGTCCTGATCATCTTTCGTCTCCTTGTTGAGCAGGGGCCTGCCGGCCCGAGGGACCGGCAAGGCGGGGAGGAATTATTCGCGAGGGAACCGCTTATTTCTTCTGAGCGGCGGGAGACTGCAGCCAGTTTTTAAAGCTAATGGCACCGAGGCGGGCGCCGTCATTTGGAACCAGCGTCCGGTCGTCGATCTCGACTTCGAAATAGCGGGCGCGCGGGTCAGCGACGACGGTGCGCGGATCGTTGGTGGCCTTGAGGTAGCGCGCGATGAATTCATTCATTGGTGCGCGCTCGGGGCCGGCGATCTCGATCATGCCGTTCACCGGTTCGGCCAGCGCGGTATCGGCCATGGCGTCGGCGACGTTGTCTGCTGCGATCGGCTGGAATGCCCCCGTCGGCACGCGAACATTCGTTCCCTCGGTTGCCGATTGGGCGATGGCCGCTACGAATTCGAAAAACTGGGTCGCATGGACGATCGTGTAGGGAATTCCTGACTTGCGGATATGCTCTTCCTGACGCAGCTTGGCGCGGAAATACCCCATCGTCTGCATACGGTCGGTGCCGACGACCGACAGTGCGACGTGATGGCGAACGCCGGCTGTCTTTTCTGCGGCAAAAAGGTTGCGGCCGGCTGCTTCGAAGAATTCCATGGCGACTTTTTCTTCGAAGGAGGGTGAGTTTGCCAGATCGATCACGACCTGGGCGCCGGCCAGAGCTTCGGCAAGGCCTTCACCAGTGACGGTGTTCACACCCGAATTCGGAGAGGCGGCAAGCACCTCATGTCCCCTCTTGCGAAGCCGTTCGACGGTCTTCGAACCAATGAGGCCCGTGCCTCCGATGACGACGATTTTCATGTTCGATCTCCTGGTTTCAAGTTGATGACGGGATTAAGAGATTGCCTGCGGGCGTTACCTCGCCGAGGCTGCTTCCTCGATCAGCGAGGCGATTTCCTTGGGATGCGAGACCATCAGGGCATGCGAGCCGCCCTCGATGACGACGGTCTTCACCGCATGCGCACGCTGCGCCATAAAGCCCATCACAGCCGGCGGGATGTTGCGATCTGCGGTGCCGTAGATCGCGTAGGACGGTAGTGTCTTCCACGAGGCGACGCCCGACGGTTCGGCCAATGCGGCCTGCGTGATGGGGCGCTGGGTGGCCGCCATCAGCCGCGCCTCGTCCTCGGGCACATCGGCGGCGAATTGATCGTGGTACCGCTCCTGCCGGATGTAGAGATCCTGGCCACCGTCCGGCAGCGCGGTCGTCGTTAGCGCATCCGCCAGGGTGCTGCCGGGAAATTTGCCTGAAAGGCGCGCGCTCGATTCGCCGGTGTCCGGGGCAAAGGCGGCGACATAGACCAGCGCCTTCACGTTGGAATTTCCGTTGGCCGCTTCGGTGATGACCGGTCCACCATAAGAATGACCGACCAACACGACCGGTCCCGGGATCGAGCGGAGAACGCTTGCGACTGCCGCGGCATCACTCGTCACGCTGCGGAGCGGGTTGGCGGCTGCGATTGCCGTATAGCCGTCCTTGGCAAGCGCCTGAATTACGCCGTTCCAGCTCGATGACTCGGCAAATGCGCCGTGTACCAACACGATCACCGGCTTCGCCCGAGGTTCCGCAGCCTGTACCGACGTGGCAGCTGCCGTGCCGATCGTCGCAGCAAGTGCCAGAATATTGATGATATCGCGCATCTGATGTCTCCTGTTGCGGCCTTTCGACCGAGCAGGAGAATGCGTCACGGCAGGCCGCCGGCCTATCGAACAGAGGCATCGACCGTCTAGTCCCAGAGTACAGGTAGGATAGATCGGGTGATTAGTTGCCCCGCTCGCCTCGGTGCAATCGCCTCCCGCTGCGAGCGTCCAAGGTACGCCAGTGAAAGGCGCCATAACCCTTGGAGTGAACTCGCAGCCTTGAGAGGCCCACGAATGGCAAAAACATGTCGCGGCGCTATGCGCCGAGAGCCGTTGTTTTCGAAAGTGATAAACGCAGGGCGCGCGAAGACGGTGATGCCGCAAGCTCAGGCTTGCGGCGCCTCGCGAAGGCTGGAAGGCAGTGAATCCCAAGCGCGAATGAGTTCGCCAACAGAAATAGTCCGCATCTTGCGCATCACATTGCTGCGGTGGAGTTTCACGGTGATCTCGCTGATTCCAAGCTCGAAAGCGATCTGCTTGTTCAGGCGGCCGCGCGCTACCTCGCGAAGCACCTGGCGTTCACGCGGCGTCAGGGTCGCGAACCGGGTGGTTTGCTGATAGATGTTTTCTGCCTGCGCCCTCTGCTCTACATCCCGCTGGATGCCGGCAATCACGGCGTCCAGCAGCGTCTGGTCCCGCACTGGTTTCGTCAGGAAATCGACGGCCCCGGCTTTCATGGCCTGCACGGTCATCGGAATATCGCCATATCCTGTAAGGAAGACGATGGGTTTCGTGATCCCGCGCGTTGACAGCTGGTTTTGCAGGTCCAGGCCGCTCGCGCCTGGCATACGGACGTCCAGCACCAAGCAACCGGGCCGATCAGGAAGGCCCGCGTTTAGCAACTCGCGAGGCGATGGAAAACAGGCGACGTCGAGGCCGACGGATTCCATAAGCTCCCGAAGGGAGTGGCGAACATCTTCGTCATCATCAACGACAAGAACCAACGGACTATCTGTAGCGACAGTTGAGCTAGCCATCGTGTCACCTCCCGGAACAAAGGATTGCGGACATGATGACGCATGGCTCGCTAGCCCCATCGCACTCCGGGCGGATACGTACCAGCGAGTGAAAAATGCCGTTGCGGGTCAATATGAATGTATCCTTCATCACTCTACATCCCCATCTCCCAGAGAGGCCGCATCTCCAACCTCGTCAGCCGCAATTCATAGTCCTGGTCCGCCTTTATCTCGGGACTACGCCCCATCTTCCGCCGCAAGCCCACGGCCTCGGTTCGCCGCCCTATCGGCAAGCCACTTGCGAACATCGCTCGAGAATTCCGGTGGCGCCTTGCGCTCCACGTCCCCAGCGATATTGGCCAGCGTCTGGCTCGCAAGCGAATCCCGCATCGCCTTCTCCGCACGCAGCATCACCGCATGGATTGCGCATACGCCTTTCGTCGCCCATGACGGCGGCCGCTCCCGATATACGGCACAGCGGCCGCGAATCTCCTGGCAATCGAACAAGGGCTTACTGCCTTCGATTGCGTCAACAACCTCCAGGACGGTGATGTCCCTGGGCTGCTTTGCGAGCAGGTATCCCCCTTTTACGCCTTCCGATGCGGACACGATCCCCGCTTTTTCCAGCTTCGGAAATATCTTCGCCAGAAAGCTCGGGGAAATTCCTTGAAAATCAGCCAGATCGCGGCTGCTGAGCGGCGCCTCGGGCGAGCTCGCCAACCACAGGAGACAATGCAATCCGTATTCCACGCCTGCCGTCATGTGAGCCATAACGCAGACCCTAATAGTCCGCGTTATACTTGGCAAGCATCAATTTGGGCCTCACCGCGAAGTGCAGCCAAAATCGATCAGCGATCCATCGCAATCTATGGGAAGGAAATGGGATCCAACGATCTTAAACCCTCGTTTGAGAGTGCATCCACGAAAACGGCCATTATCAGCGACGTCGTCGCAATGCATTGTCGATCTCTACCACGCACCACCTCCCCCATTCTGGTGGTGCACGCGCTTGAGAGACTGAGATGGCAAATACTTCCCATCCGATCGAGACCACCACTGCCGCCTCAATGGCCGGCCCGCTGTTTCTATTGGCAGGCTCAACGGTTATCGTTTTAACGGACGCGTTGGCAGGAACTGCACTATCCATGGCTCGCCTCGACATGATGGGGGGTACGCATGCATCCGCCGACGAGTTCGCGAAGCTGGACTATGGCTATACTGCCGCCAAACTCATCGCCTTCTCACTCACGCCTTGGCTGGCGGGACTGCTCACCCTTTACCGATGCGTCGTGATGGCAGGAGTTGTGATGACGGCTGCCTGCTTCGGTGCAGCCCATATCAACGATCTTGAACTCCTATTTGGTCTTCGGCTTCTCCAGGGCATGAGCGGTGGGGTATTGTTAACTGGCACGCAGGCGCTGCTGTTTCGGTCTTTTACCAGAAAGCACCAGCCAGTTGTCCAGAGCATCTATGCGGTCGGCGCAGTCGTCGCTCCAGCCACCCTCGCCCCTTACATGCACGGTTGGCTACTCGACAGGATCGACTGGTCTTTCATCTTTCTTTGGTCGGTTCCCTTCGGCATTGCGGGGATCGCCATGTTGGCGCTATCACCTCATTCTCAGGAGGTGCAAAGCAAGAGAGTGCGGTTCGACCTGGAAGGCTTGCTCCTGTTCACGGTTGCCGCGTCCTCCTTTACCTACGTCCTCAATCAAGGCAACCGGTGGGGCTGGTTCAACGATCGCACCATCGTCATCGCATCTGCCGCCGGGTTCGCGGCTCTCGGCCTGCAACTGATCCGCCAGTTTTGCGATCAGCCGTTCGCCACGATCTTCAATTTTACTGTTTTCCGAAACGCCAATTTTGCATTTGGAATCGTCGCCAGTCTGGCAGCCGGTTTTGCGCTGCTCGGAAGCAGCTTCGTCATACCGTCGTTTGCCGTTTCCGTTCTCAAGATGACCCCGGTTGCCGCTGGCAGTCTGTTGCTTCCAAGCACGCTGACGTTCATCGGCTCACTTTTTCTGACGGCGTTTTTGATCCAGAAGCTCAACTTGCCGGGCATTGTTACTGTCCCCTTCGGCATACTGGGTTTAATGTTCGCAATGTGGCTTCTCTCAGCCTCCAGCGGTGACAGCGGCATTACCGATATGACCCCTGCGATCCTGATACGAGGCCTTGCTCTTGGCTTCTTGTTCCTATCGATCACGCTCGTTACGCTCATGAGCCTGGATGAGTCACTTCTCCTTTACGGAGTCGCCTTGTTCAACATCGGCCGCCAGGTCGGTGGTCTGGTCGCAATATCTTTTCTGCAGACCTTTATCGAAGACCAGACCGCTTACAATCGCGCCGTGCTGGCTGCGCATATTCACCCGGGGAGTGAAGAGGTGATCGCGCGTATCGGCTCGGTTAGCAGGCTTCTCTCAAACCACGGGCTGGAATTCGACCTCGCTGACAAAACGGCAGTGTCGCTGATCAGCAAACAGGTCGCCCTGCAAGCAACGACGATAGCCTTCGACACGGCCTTCTTCGCCATCACGATCTTCTTCCTGGCTGCAGCGCCTTGTTTGATCCTGTGGAAGATCGCACTGGGCCGCATCCATCCTGCAAAGGACCGCGCCTGAAACAGCTTTGCTCCATCCATCCGTCGCCGGTGACCGGTGCGTTGGAAGCCCAATCGCTACCCTGCGAACTGAGGCAATTTCGAAAGCCGCTCAGCCAGCAGGTCTATGAACAACCTCACCTTGGTGGGCAGGTAGTTGCGATTGGGAAAGGCAGCGCTAAGAGCAAACTCTACGCCCTTATGGGCCTTCATGATGTGGACAAGCCGTCCGGCCGCGATTTCCTCACTGACGACAGGTGCTGGCGCAAGAAATATCCCGCGCCCGCGTAGGGCGAGATCAAGGAGCAGGTCTGCACTGCTTGAAACGACATTGCCCTTCACCTTCGCCTCAACAACAGCCCCTTGGGGACCGATAAAGCGCCATAGATCGCCGTAAGCGTATAGGGAATATTGCAGGCAGTTATGCCCGAGCAGATCGCCCGGACTTTCAGGTTCTCCATGTCGTTCGATATATTCCGGGGCGCAGACTGGAAGGTGCCTCCACGTCGCCAGCTTCCTTACGATCAAATTGGCTTCCGGCATGATCATGCGGATCGCCAGATCGTAGCCGGCGTCGATCATGTCGATCATCCGCTCGCCGACATCCAGGCTGATGGTAACCTGGGGATGCCGCTCCAGGAATTCATCCGTGATCGGCCCCAGGCTCTTTATCATGGAGGAGTTTGTATAGATTCGCAGCGAGCCGCGAGGCATAGAAGAAAGGGCAGCCGTGGCTTCGTTCGCTTCTTCGAGATCCATCAAGATTGCAGAGGAACGATCGTAAAAGAACTTTCCTGTCTCGGTAACGCTTACCTTCCGCGTCGTTCGCTGCAGCAGCCGGACACCGAGACTATCTTCCAGCGCTTGTATGTGATTGGCCACCATCGTGGTTGACATGTTCAACTTGCGCGCCGCGGCGGAGAAGCCACCTGTTTCCACAACCCGACCGAAGACCTCGAGACTCTTCAACCTATCCATCGGTCCTTACCTTACACCTGTGCTTGATAATCCTTTTACATCTTCCCTCATTATCACGATCAAATTTTGCAGGCATCTATTCCGTCGAACGGGTGGACGGTCTTTCGTCTGCCACGGTGAAGGAGTTGGAAGATGGTTGAGTTACCGGGCGCGAGAGCTTTTGAGGCCAAAGAGCCCGAGGAGAGCTTGCGCATCGTCGCCACGACCGAGTCGGTAGTTCCTGAGCCTCCCAATGCCGGCGCCCCAGCGCGCAAGTCCGCCAAACGAGGAGCGGTGCGGACGGGAATTCTCGCGATCACCCTTGCCGCCGGAGCTGCGATCGGAGTCGATACCGGATATAGGCACTTCGTTGTCAACCGCTACGTCCAACAGACCGACAATGCCTATGTGAAAGCTGACTTCACCACGGTCGCTCCCAAGATGTCGGGATACATCAAGGAAATTCTTGTCGAAGACAACGACACGGTAAAGGCCGGCCAGCTTATTGCCCGCATTGACGACAGGGACTTCCAAATCGCACTCTCTCAGGCAAAGGCTGATCTCGAATCTGCGGATGCCGCGATCAGGAATGTCGACGCTCAGATTGCTCTGCAGCACTCGTTGGTCGAGCAGGCGGTAGCCGCTCTGAACTCGTCCAATGCTGCCTTCGCCTTTGCGCTGGCGGAAGCCGACAGATCAACCAAGCTGATTATGAACGGCGCCGGAACCCGATCCCGTGCCGAACAAAGCGCTTCGCTGCGCGATCAGGCGGCCGCCGCAGTCAAACGCGACGAAGCAAATGTTATTGCAACCCGAAATAAAATTCCCGTGCTGGAATCACAGAAAGATCAGGCTGTGGCCCAGCGTCACCGCGTAGCGGCTCAAGTGGCGCAGGCGGAGCTCAACCTTTCTTACACGCAGATTGTGGCCCCCGTTGATGGCACGATCGGCGCGCGGACACTCAGAATCGGTCAACTCGTAAATGCCGGCACACAGCTGATGGCAGTCGTCCCGCTGGATGCGATTTACGTCGTCGCGAACTTCAAGGAGACCCAAGTCAGCGATATCCATCCTGCTCAGCCGGTGACGATTAGGGTAGACAGCTTTCCCGGTATTGAAATCGGCGGGCGAGTGGAAAGCCTCTCGCCCGGAAGCGGTTCTGAATTTTCTCTCCTCCCCGCCGACAACGCTACAGGTAATTTCACGAAAGTCGTCCAGCGGGTTCCTGTGAAGATAACGATTGATGACAAGACACTCGCCGGACGCCTTCGCGCCGGTATGTCCGTTGTCCCTCGTGTTGATACCCGAGACGGCCGCAACGATTTCTGGGATCACTGGATATTGCAATCGAACTAGAGCGATATGTTTTAAGCCCGTTCATCTCCAGCCTCCTTGAAGTAGGCTGCACACGCTTGCGGGGGCGATGGCTTTAAGAATTTGACGCACTTCGTCATGGATTGCGCTCGACTGGGCGAGGCCGAGGAAAATCCGACGGCTGCGCCAAAGAAAGGCCTCGCATCTTTAGCTCGAGATTCCGACGAACTCTTTTTTCGCCGCAGTCTGTCGAGTGATCTCGATAAAGTCGATTACGGTTTTCGATTTTTCCTCCGCATGCCAAGCAACCAGCAGTTCGACTTCTGCAGGAATATCGTTGAGACGGCGGTAAACCACATATGGGCTTGGGTTGTGAGCCAGCCAGGATGGTGCGATCGCCACACCGACGCCCGCCGCGACTAGGGTTCCGATTGCTAATGTGTGCGAGACTTCCTGCACGATCACCGGATAGACCCCTGCGCGGCGAAGTGCGTCCATGATTGCGTGATAATAGCTCGCGCCGACAAGCGGCGCATAGGTGATCAGCGGCTCACCGGCAAAGTCCTTCACTGTCAGGTCGTCTTTCTGGGCCAGCCGATGGTCTTTCGGCAGAACCGCCACGAAGCCCTCCTCCAGAATATGTTCCGTTTTCAAGAAGCCAGCCGGATTGGTCGAACGGATGAATGCGACCTGGACCTTGTTGCTCTGCAGCAGTTCCAACTGCTGCGCTGTTCCCAGGACCTGCACATCGACCGTCATCGCCGGATAGAGTTTGCGAAAGTCGGCAATGACAGGCGGCATGACATGCGATAGCGCCAAATGGACTCCGCTGACGCAAATCGTTCCGCTGTCCTCGCCGGAAATGGAACGCGTATGCGTGACCGCCCTGTCTATGCCGCCCAGGATTTCCTGTGCGTGACGCAGGAATATCTCACCCGCCGGCGTGAGCTTCACACGGCGCGTCGTGCGGCGAAAGAGCCGGGTACCGAGCCGCTCTTCGAGCTGGCGGATCTGCTGGCTGAGAGGTGCCTGGGCCATGCCGAGCTTGTCGGCCGCGCGGCTGAAATGCAGTTCTTCCGCCACGCATGCGAAATAGTGGAGATGACGAAATTCGATGCCGTATTTCATATTTCATACATATCAATGATCCCGCGATTTTGTAATAGATAATAATCTATTCCCGTGATTAGCTTTCGAAAAAAATGACATAAAAATTGGAACAGCTGGGGTCGCCAGGCCCCGAAACGGGGCATTTATGACGCGTTTCTGGTTGCTGAAGATTCTGCGGACCGCGCTGACGCTCTGGTTCGTCGTGACGTTCACATTCGTGGTCTTGAGGACCTCCGGCGACCCGGTCGTCGCACTTGTCGGGGCCGACGCCACCCCGGAGGAAATCGAACAGTTCCGTGCGCTCTGGCGCCTCGATGACCCGCTATGGGTCCAATACTTGCGCTACGTCATGCAAATGGCGATCGGCGAGTTCGGCGTTTCCTATCGCGACGGTCGCGAGGTGATCGACATCATCGCCGAGCGCATCCCCTGGACGCTGATGCTCGGGCTCTTCTCCTATCTCGGTGCCATCCTGATCGGCGTTCCAGCGGGCATTGTCGCCGCCATCAAGCGCGGCTCGACTTTCGATAATCTCATCATGGCCACCGCAGTCTTCGGCTTCGCGCTGCCGAACTTCTTCCTCGGGGTCCTTATGATTCTGCTCTTCTCCCTGAGTCTGCAATGGCTTCCGAGTTCGGGCACGGGCTCCATCTGGCACCTGATCATGCCGGCGATCACGCTCGCCACGTTCACGGCTGGCACGCTCGCCCGCTTCACCCGCTCAGCCATGCTGGAAGTGCTCGACAGACTCTATATCCGGGCCGCCGCTGCAAAGGGAGTAAGTTATTGGAAGCGCATCATCTTCCATGCCCTGCCGAATGCCAGCATTCCCCTCGTGACGATCATCGGCCTCAACCTCGGCGAATTGATCGGCGGTGCGATCGTGGTGGAGACCGTCTTCGCCTGGCCGGGGGTCGGTCGCCTGCTGGTGACCGCCGTCTCGTCCAGGGATCTGGCGGTTGTCCAGGGTCTCGTCCTCATCATGGCCGTCACCATGGTGCTCGCAAACCTGGTGGTCGACCTGCTCTACGGCCTGCTCGATCCCCGCATCCGCGTACAGAATTGAGGACAGAAGGATGAAGCGCATCTCTCCCATCCTCGTCCTTGCCATTACGGTGCTCGTCATCGCCGTGCTGGTCGCGATTGTCGGCAACGTCTTCACGCCCTACGGCATGTCGCAGCAGAACCTGCTCGCGCGCCTCAGGCCACCGGCTTTCCTCACCGGCGGCAATCCGGATTTTCCGCTCGGCACCGACCGCATCGGCCGCGACATGGTGGCAAGGGTCATCGCCGGACTGCGGATGTCGCTCTCGGTCGCGATCGCCGGCACGATCATCGGAGCGGTCTTCGGCTCCGCGGTGGGCTTCATCGCCGCACATTTTAGGGGATGGGTGGAAGAAGTTCTGATGATGCTCGTCGACTTCCAGGCATCGCTCCCCTTCATCCTCATCACCTTGACGCTGCTTGCCTTTTTCGGCAACAGCATGACGCTCTTCGTGATCCTGATGGGCCTGTTCGGCTGGGAAAAATATGCGCGCCTCTCCCGCGGCGTGGTCCTGTCGGCGATCAGCCAGCCCTATGCCAAGGCGATCGTCGCACTCGGCGCAGGCAACGGCCGGCTTTATCTCAAGCACGTCCTGCCGAATGTCGCGAGCGCGCTGATCGTGCAGGTCACCCTGACCTTTCCGCAGATCATCCTTCTGGAAACCTCGCTCAGTTTCTTAGGCCTGGGCATCCAGCCTCCACAGACGAGCCTCGGCCAGATCCTCGGGGACGGACGCGACTACCTGTCGACCGCATGGTGGATCTCGGTCGTGCCCGGATCGATCATTTTCCTCGTCACGCTTTCGATGAGCATCGTCGGCGACTGGTTGCGTGACCGGCTCGACCCGATGCTGCGTGTCAGAACCGCATGAATAGAACCTTATAATCATAATAGGAGAAGGTGGAACCATGTATACCAGACGCGAAGTGGGAAGTCTCATTCTGGGAGCCGGTGCATTGTCGCTCGCCGGCCGCATGCCGCGGGCCAATGCCGCGGACCGGCCATCGCTGACGATCGCCGTCGACAATCTCTGGGCCAATATGGCGACGATCAACGGTATCTCGACCACGTCACGCCGCATCTTTCCGAATTTCTACGACACGCTCGTCGACCGTGACTATATCAATGATGAGAACGGCCTGCTCTTCGCGCCGAAACTTGCGACGAAATGGGAGCAGAACGGCAATGTCTGGAGCATCCAGCTGCGCGAAGGCGTGAAATTCCACGACGGCGCCGAGATGACGTCGGAGGATGCCGTCTTTACCTTGTCGCCCGAGCGACTATGGGGGCAGAAGCCGTTCGAACCGCGCGGCAAGACTTTCACGGCCGGCTTCAAGCGGGTCGAGGCGACTGGCAAATATACGTTCGAGATCGAAACCGAGCGTCCCGATCCCAACATTCCGGCAAAGCTGACCGGCTATATCGGCTTCGTCGTGCCGAAGAAATACTACATGGAAGTGGGCGTCGACGGCTTCGGCCAGAAGCCGATCGGCACGGGTCCCTACAAGGTGACGACCTTCCGTTCCGGCGAGATCATGGTGCTGGAGGCCTTCGACGATTATTGGGACGGCCCGCCACCGGTCAAGCAGATCTCCTGGAAGATCGTGCCGGAATTCGCCGCCCGCATGGCAGGCCTCGTCTCGGGCGAATTCGACTTCATGGTCAACATCCCGACCGATCAGGAGAAAACGCTGGAAAGCTACAAGGGCGTAGTGCTGAAGCGCGTGCTCGCCGACAACTATCCGGCTTTCGCCTTCAACACCCGCCCCGATCCGGAAGACAATCCGCTGGTCGACGCCAATCTGCGCTACGCCATGGTCCAGGCGATCGACATGGATTCGATTGTCCAGGCGCTGTTCAACGGCACGACCGAACATCCGGCCGTTCCGTTCAACTTCAAGGAATACGGCAAGTTCTATGATCCTGACTTGCCGGTGAAACTGCCCTACGACGTCGCCGCCGCCAAGGCGCTGGTCGCCAAGACGAAGTACAAGGGCGAGAAGCTGCTCTGGCACATCACTCGGCAGTTCTATCCGAACTACGAGGCGGCCGCCGAAATCATGGTCGAGCAATGGCGGGAGATCGGCGTCAACGTCGAAGCACAGGTGCTCGACAATTTCGAACTCGTCTATCGCCGCCCGTTCCATCTCATGAACATGTCCATGAGCTCGGACTTCATCCCCGGTGATCCCTACCAGCCGCTCTGGCTCGACTGGGGCCCGACCGCATCACGCTCGACGGCCAACTGGAAGACCTGGGATCCGACGCCGGAATTCGTCGAGCTCGGCAAGAAGTTCGACGCCACGACCGAATTCGAGGAGCGCAAGAAGGCCTATCTGGCGCTTTCGGAAGAATGGCAACGCGTGACGCCCGGCTACTACCTGTGGAAGAGCGTCTACAACTGCGCCCACCGTGCCGGCATCGAATTCAAATACAAGCCGAACGGCGAAATGCGCATCTACGGCGATTACTTCAAGTTCGTATGATGGCCAGGATACGCAAGCATGCGCTGAAGGACATGACGTTCGCGGAATTCCGCGAGCGTCTTTCCGAAAAGCCGGTCATCCTGTTGCCCTTCGGCAGCCAGGAGGAACAAGGCCCCCACGCCCCGATGGGTGATTTCATGCTGACCGAGGCGGTGGCGGGACAAGTGGCGGAAGCCTCCGACGCGATCGTCGCGCCGACCATTCCCTTCGGTTATGCGGATTTCTTCAAGACCATAGCGGGTGGCATCCAGTTGCGGCCTTCGACGTTTTCGGCTGTCGTCGAGGATACCGTGACCGCCTTCCTCGATCACGGTATCGAGCATATTCTGATCCTGAACGGCCATACCAGCAACGCACCGCTCTTCGATCAGACACTTCGCCGTATCCGCACGGAACGCGGGGTTTCAATCCCCTTCGTCAATCTCTGGCAATCGATCCCCGACGTGCTCTGGAAGGAATTGCACGGCAGTTCCGTCGCTGCTGCGCGCGGCCACGGCGGCGAGCCGCTGACTTCCATCTACCTGCATCTCTTCCCCGAACTGATGCGCATGGACCTCGCCCGTCCATCTGTGCGCGCCAAGGCGTTCGGCCTCCCGACCGGCGGCGTCAACAACATACAGTTCGAGGGCATGCCCGTGCATGTGCAGATGAACTGCCACGAGGTGAATGCCGACGGCATGCTGGGCGGTGATCCGTTGCTCGCCAGTGCGGAGAAAGGCGCAAGAATGGTCGAACATCTTGTTGGCTTCTGCGCCCGCTTCGTCGGACATATGCGCGGCTGCGACATGCGCTCGCCAACCGCCTTTGCACCTCAAGACACAAAGGCGGCCTCATGAGCAGCGAGCGACTTTCGATCGAACATTTGAACGTGCCGCTTCCGGAAGGCGCCGATCGGCGTTTTGCGGTCGAGGATCTGTCGCTGTCAGTGAGCAAGGGCGAAATCCTCTGCATCGTCGGCGAATCCGGTTCCGGCAAATCGCTGACGGCGCTTGCCACTATGGGCCTCCTGCCCCGCAACCTCGGGCAGCCGACCGGCCGAGTGATGTTCGAAGGCACGGACTTGCTGACCATCGACGATGCGACCCGGCGCAGCATCACCGGCCGGCGCATCGCCATGATCTTCCAGGAACCCATGGCAGCGCTGAACCCGATCTTCCGGGTCGGCGAACAGGTGTCGGAAACCTTCCGTATCCACACGAAACTATCGCAGGCGGAGATCCGCAGGAAGGTGATCGACCTTTTCCGCGAGGTGCAGCTTCCCAATCCGGAGCAGATCTACCACTCCTATCCCCACCAGCTTTCCGGCGGCCAGTGCCAGCGCGTCATGATCGCTACGGCGCTCGCGCTCGATCCGTCGGTTCTGATCGCCGACGAACCGACGACGGCGCTCGACGTCACCACCCAGGCGCAGATCCTCAAGCTGATGCTGGACCTGCGCGCCAGGCATGACACCGGCATCATCTTCATCACCCATGATTTCGGCGTTGTGGCGGAAATCGCCGACCGCGTCGCGGTGATGCAGATGGGCTGCCTCGTCGAGATCGGCACGCGCGACGAAATCCTCAATCACCCGCGTCAGGATTATACCCGCCGGCTGCTCGCATCCGTACCGACGCTGACGCCGCGCAAGGAGCGCCAAGGGCTCGGCGATCCGGTGCTGATCGCGAGGAACATCATGAAAACCTTCACCCGCTCCGGCCTGTTCGGCGGCGGCCGCACCGTGAAGGCGGTCGACAACGTCGACATCACCATCCGCCGCGGCGAAACGCTCGGCCTCGTGGGCGAATCCGGCTCCGGCAAATCGACGCTTGCCCAATGCGTCATCCGCCTGGTGCAGCCGGAAAGTGGCGATATCCTGATTTCCGGCGGCGATTTCGCCGAACTCTCCGGCAAGGCGTTGCGCGAAGCGCGCCGCAAAGTGCAGATCGTCTTCCAGGATCCGTATACCGCCCTCGACCCGCGCGAAAAGGTCGGCGATGCGATTGCCGAAGGTCCCATCATTCATGGGCTCGATCGCAAGGCCGCCATGGCCCGCGCCCTCGACCTCCTTCAAGCCTGCGGACTCGACAGGGCCTCGGCCAGTCGCTTCCCGCACGAGTTCTCTGGCGGCCAGCGGCAGCGCATATGCATCGCGAGAGCGCTTGCAGTCGAGCCAGAGCTTCTAATCGCCGACGAAAGCGTCTCGGCGCTCGACGTCTCGGTGCAGGCGCAGGTGCTGAAACTGCTCGCCGACATGCAGGCCCGGCTCGGCTTCGGTATCCTGTTCATCACTCACGATCTGCGGGTCGCAAGCCAGATCTGCGACAACATCGCGGTCATGAAGAACGGGAAAATCGTCGAACGTGGCGACCCGGCTTCGCTCTTCGGCGCGCCGAAGGAAACCTACACCAAGGAACTGCTTGCCGCCGTACCCGGCAAGGGCTGGCAACATCACGCGGCTGAAAACGAGGCCGGAGAATCCATGCTCCGGAAGGAAGCGCCATGAAGAAATACCACATCGGGCCTGTGCCGAAACAGGTCGACGCCGAACTCATCCGGAAATTCGAGAGCGTCGAGGTCGCGACGATCGGCCATTTCCGCCATCGCGGGTTCCTGCGCCATTCGATCACGCCGGTTGTCGAACCGAAGAAGACATTGGTCGGCACGGCGGTGACGGTCGCGATCCCTGCAACGGATTCGACTCTTCTCCATCATGCCGTCGGCTTGCTGCGTCCGGGGGATTTCCTGTTCGTCGACCGGCTTGGCGACGACCGGCACGCCTGTATCGGCGGCGGGGTTGCCTTTGCCATCAGGACGGCCGGTGCGATCGGCGTTGCGATCGATGGCCCGTGCACCGATGTCGAGGAAGTCGTCGAACTCGGCATGCCGCTCTGGTGTCGGGGCGTCTCCGGCATCACCACACGGCTCAACGACCTCGGTGGGTCGCTCAATCTCCCCGTTTCGTGTGGCAACGTACCGGTCCTGCCGGGCGATGTCGTGGTCTCCGACGCGAGCGGCATCGTGGTTATCTCCGCCGATGAAGCGGAAGAAGTCGCGGAAGAGGCAATGGCGCGGCAAGCCCGCGCCGGACGCAACAAGCACAGGATCGAGGCGGGCGAAAAGCTCGGCGATCTTTCAGGCGCAAGCCGCATGGTGGCCGCCGCGCTGGAGAGCCAATAATGGAAAACCCGCAATATAACCATTTGCGCGTCGAACGCGGCATCTATCGCAAGGTGGCCGGCGTCAGCGAACATGGTGTCGTCACGTCACAACATTATGCGGCAGCCGAGGCAGGCGCTGCGGTTCTTGCCGCTGGCGGCAATGCCGTCGATGCGGCGGTCACCGCCGCCTTCACGCTTCAGACCGTCGAACCATGGATGACCAGCCTCGCCGCCTGCGGCTACATGCTCATCGCCGAGCCGGACGGCAAGGTCGAGGTGGTCGAGTTCACCGGACGCGTGCCGTCCACTTTCGATCAGGAGTTCTACAAGCCCGATCCGACAATCAGGACCTTCATCGGCCACCCGGCCTCGATCGACAACCGCAACGTCCGGGGCTTTACCGCTGCCGTCGTGCCGGGCTGCGTGCGCGGTTTTGCCGAGGCGCTGAAACGCTATGGCACGATCGGTTTCGACAGGGCTCTGGCGCCCGCGATCGAACGTGCCCGCAAGGGCATGTATGTTGACTGGCACACGACGCTGGCGGTCGCCATTGCCGAAGGCGAGCTTGCCATGGACCCCGGCACGCGCTCCATTTTTCTGCCCGGCGGCCACGCGCCCGAACCGGGAGCGACGCTGCCGCTTGAGCAACTCACACAGACGCTGGAACAGCTCGCCAACGAAGGCCCAGACGCACTTTATGGGGGTGCGATCGGCGAGAAGCTCGTTGCCGATCTGAATGCCGGTGGCAGCTCGATCACGCTTGCGGATATGGCGAACTATGCGCCCCTCCTCTATCCATCGCGGACCATGTCACTGCAGGGGAAGACGGTGCATGTGGCCGGAGAAACCAGCGCCGGCCAGCGGCTCTTCGACGCGCTCGATCACTTCGACAGGAAGCGCGGCAGGGGGCCGGTCGACGCCGGTTTCTTCACGGCCATGGCCGAAGCGCTGTGGGAAAGTTTCGGCGCCCACCGCAAGCGCCTTAACCCGGCCGAGACGAACGGCAAGACCAGCACGACGCAGGTCAACGCAGTTGACCATGAAGGCCGAATGGTGGCGATCACCTTCACGTTGCTCAACCGGTTCGGCGCCCGTGCCCTGTCGCCTTCGACCGGTATCCTGCTCAACAACGGCATGTCCTGGTTCGATCCGACGCCCGGCCGCGCCAATTCGCTGAAACCGAATGCCTATGCGCCGAGCAATATGTGTCCCGTGGCGATCACCGACGAAAACGGTTCATTCGCCGCCTATGGCGCTGCTGGCGGCAACCAGATCGTCCCATCGCTGACCCAGCTGACCGGCATGATCGTGCATGCGGGCCTTGATATCGAGGACGCGATGAACACCCCGCGCATGACGACAGGTCCGCATAGCGACATCATTTTCAATATCGACATGCCTGCCGATCAGATAGAGGCGCTCGAAAAGATCGCCAAGATCCGGCCGGCGGCAGCGGTCGTCTATCCTCGCCCCTTCGCTGCGCCCGGCATGGTCGGCCGTCGCGGAGCATCGTTCGTCGGAATGCCCGACATCACTTATCCGGCCGCTTTCGCTGCCACAGCCTAAACGAGGCTCTCATGTCGGACCCATTATTTGCAGCCGTTGAGATAGACGGCGTATTGAAGATTATTCCGCCGACCGCGCCGGCTGTCCCGCTTGTCTTCGATTCACCCCATAGCGGACTGACGATCCCAGATTTTGAACGGACGGTCTCCGACGAGTTGGTGCGGGTTGCAGCCGATACCTACGTGGACGATCTTTTCGGCTTCGCACCCTCGATAGGTGCGCCGTTGCTTATCGCCCTGTTCCCACGCAGTTTCCTCGATCTCAACCGATCGGTGAGGGACGTCGACGTCGAAATGATCGAAGGTGAATGGCCGCACCCGACCCGCGACAGCGCCGCCGCCCGTCGGGGCATGGGGCTTGCCTGGCGTTACGCCTGGGGCGATACGCCGATGTATGGCCGAAAGTTAACCGTGGAGGAGCTCGAAAAGCGGGTCGAAACCTACTGGCGCCCCTATCACCGAGAGATCGTTCGGCTACTCGACGAAACCTACGCCACCTTCGGCAAGGTCTATCATGTCAACTGCCATTCCATGCCCGCGATCGGCCATGTGCTTTCACCCGATCCACCGGGCACGGTCCGCAAGGATGTGGTTGTCGGCGATTATGACGGACAGTCGAGCGAGCCGGATTTCGTCAACCTCGTCATCGAGACTCTAGAAGGTCTCGGCTACTCGGTTTCGCTGAATGTCCCCTTCCGTGGTGCAGAGCTCGTCTCCGCCTATTCTGCCCCGTCGAACAAGCGCCACAGCATTCAGATCGAGTTGAATCGGAAGCTCTACATGGACGAAGATACGCGCGAAAAGAATGCCGGCTATGCAGAGCTCAAGGCCAATCTCGCGCTCTTAGGCACGAGATTGCGCGAGTATGTTACGACTTTGGCTTAAGTCGGATACCGCAATGCAATTCTGTTCTGAATGCGACTTTCGAATTTTCCGCCTTTGAAGAGAAATCCAACCCCATCATCGCCTCTTGTAGCAGGAGCAGACCGCTCAACAGAAGAAAGCTATGGCCAGGAGCACCCGACGCTGGAGGCAGTTCCCTTTCCGTGAGCAATTCTGCAAGTCCATTGCAATCCCGCCCGACCCGACCACCCTCCCTGCATAAGGGTGTTCCCTCATTCCTTACCAAACCCTCATGCGATCTGGACGACATGCCCGTGTGAGACCTCGCGGTATTCGCGCTTGGGCGGCACATAGTTGACGGGGCGGATCGGGCTCTTGATCTCGTCGGTCGACATGTTGCGCTTGATCCGGCGGCGCGACGGATCGGGCACCGGCACGGCCGACATCAGCTTCTTCGTATAGGGATGCTGCGGGTTCTCGAAGACCGCCGCCCGCGGGCCGATCTCGACGATCTCGCCGAGATACATCACCGCCACCCGGTGGCTCACCCGTTCCACCACCGCCATGTCGTGGGAGATGAACAGGAAGGCGAGGTTGAGGCTCTGCTGCAGGTCGA
>NZ_JBEAAL010000054.1:0-16762 GCF_040066075.1 Neorhizobium phenanthreniclasticum | reverse complement strand
CCGACAGTGTCTTGACCGCCGTATCGACAACCGCGACTTGCTCAAATCCGAGGTTGACGCCTGGGAGCGGCGTCGAACCGAAAGTGGCGCTCAAATCCGATGGATGTTCTCGACAGACCAAGCCCGCAAAAAGATGGCAAAGTCTTATCCA
Source organism: Neorhizobium phenanthreniclasticum (assembly GCF_040066075.1). Classification (NCBI taxonomy): domain Bacteria; kingdom Pseudomonadati; phylum Pseudomonadota; class Alphaproteobacteria; order Hyphomicrobiales; family Rhizobiaceae; genus Neorhizobium; species Neorhizobium phenanthreniclasticum. Next base: position 16,611 of record NZ_JBEAAL010000054.1, on the reverse strand, counting down.
ATACCTTTGCTCAACGAGTCATAATCTCTGGGACGTCACACTAGTAGCTGGACCGCCCTCCCGACGCGTCGAATGCAGCGCCAGTCACGAAGCTGCACTCCTCGGACGCGATCCAGAGGATCTGCGCCGCCACTTCCTCAATTTTCCCCAGCCGATTGAGGGGAATTTTAGAGGCGGAAAGGGCAATGGCCTCCTCGCTCATCTCCTTCAGAAGATCCGTTTGCACCAATCCCGGCGTGATGCAATTAACAAGAACGCCGGTACCCGCCAACTCCAGCGCAAGCGCTTTCGTGAGGGACAGCACGGCACCTTTCGATGCCGAATAAGCGGCCATATACGGGTTTCCTTGCTTGCCGGCGACGGATGCGATCGAAACAATTCGCCCATAGTTCCTAGCCTTCATTGCGGGAATAACCGCACGGCTGCTAAGGAAGATACTGTCCAGGTTAATATCGATGATGCGCTTCCACTCCTGAAGGGTAAACTCCTCCATCGGTTTGGTCGGCCCAGTCACGCCTGCCGCGTTGATCAGGATGTCTACGGAACTGGTCACCTCGAGAGCCTGCTCGGCTGCAGCGGCCACCGCAGATTCGGACGTCACATCGACCTTTACGTACGCGAAATCGCCTGGAGCAGACGCGAATAGCCCCTGCGACGGCTCCGGGCTCAGCAGATCCCATATCACAACGCGGGCGCCGGAGGCGAGAAGGCGGTCCGCGACTCCCCGGCCAATGCCACGGGCACCACCCGTGACGACGGCGGTGCGGTTCTTGAAGTCGAACTTTATCATGATCTACCTTTGTGAAAGCGGCCGCCCGATGAACGCGGGCGACCTTGGCTCGTTAGAGCTTGCAGGCGTCGTCTGCGGCAGGCATTGCGACGTCGGCGGCAACCGACGTCGCCACCACCGGACGCAGCGTGCCATCCTGATCCTCGATGCGCCCGAAGAAGTTACCGCGGACGAACTGGTGGTCGGCCTGCCGCACCGAAATCTTGCCGATGATGGTGTCGGTTTCGATGCCTTCGAGTGCTTCCGCTATGTCTTCCGGGGAAGTGCTGTCGGCCTTGTCGATGCCCGCGAACAGGACCTGCATTCCGAGATAGGTCTCGCCTTCGAAGTTCGCCGGCAAAGTACCTGGATATTTCTTGGCCCAAGCGTCAACAAAGGCCTTGTTTGCAGGAGTGTCCAGAGTCGACGAGTAGTTAATGATGCCGTAGATGCCCTTAGAGACGTCACCCAGCGTCTTCACTGTATTGTCGGTGACGAAGCTGACGCCCGCGACCTTGAGTTTGTCGATTAGGCCGAACTGCTTTGCCTGTTGCGCGAAGTTGATCGCATCGCGACCGGCCAGCGCGACCCAAACGCCTTCCGCTCCCGAATCGAGGATCTTCTGGATGTAGGGAGCGAAGTCATTCGTTCCGAGACCCGCATAGCCTTCTGCGACGATATCGCGGGTAAGACCGCTCGCGGTCTTGGTGAAGCTTGCGCCGGAATTTCTGCCCCAGGCGGTATCCGAGCCCATGATGGCCCATTTCTTCTCGCTCTGCTCCTTGAGCCAAGTACCGACCGTCGCGGCATCGGCATAGTCGGGGATATTGGCCCGGAAGAAACGCGGACTGCACTCGGCGCCGGTCAGAGCATCCGCCTTCGGAACGGTGCCCATCATGACGGCATCCCAGCGCTCCAACATCGGCGCAATGCCGAGCGCCTCGCCCGAAGCGATGGAGCCCGTCAAAATAGTAAAACCGTCATTGACCAGCTTCTCGGCCTGTTGCCGAGCGATATCGGCCTTCGCTTGGGTGTCCTGATACTGCGTCTCGACCTTCCTTCCGTCGATGCCTCCCTTCGCATTCACTTCTTCGACCGCAAAATCTACCGCCCTCTTGACCTGTTGCCCAAGATCGCCGTAGGCGCCCGTCAAGGCCGTCGCGACGCCGATTTTGATCGTAGCGTCGGCTGCGGATGAAGCCCCGGCGGCAATCAGGAACGCTGCAGCGGCCACTCCGGCATATAGTTTGGTAGTTCTCATAATTCTCTCCTCCACTTTCCGGCTCCGGCCGGGTTACACAGAAACGTGTCTCTTCAGCTCCTCAGCCGTCAACGCCGAGAGCCGCCCGTCCTCGACAACGGATCCCTTGGCCATGACGTAGTATCGATCACCGACGGAGCGAATCAGGCCAAAATTCTGCTCGATCAATAGGATCGCGGTGCCTTGTTCCGCCAGACGGACGAGAGACGCACCGAGTTCGTCAACAACCACGGGCGCCAGACCTTCGCTAGGCTCGTCGAGGATCAGAAGGTCGGGATTGGCCATAAGCGCCCGACCGATGGCCAACATCTGCTGCTGTCCACCGCTCATGGCAGTTCCCAGCCCGTCAGCGCGCTCGCGCAGGATCGGGTACATGGCGAAAACGGCTTCCAGGTTCCAAGGCCCCTTGCGATCGGGCGCTGAGCCGAGAAGCAGGTTTTCGCGAACTGTCAGGCCGGGCACGATGCGGCGGCCTTGCGGTACGATCGAAATACCGCTGCGGGCGGCCCGGAAGGCACGAATGGGCTTTTGGACGCGCGTCATGAACGAAACCTTGCCCGACGTCAGCCGCGCAGCGCCGATGCAGGTGTTGACCACGGTCGTCTTGCCAACGCCGTTTCGACCGATCAAGGCGACTCGTTCGCCTTTTTCCACCTTCAGCGAAACGCCGTGCAGGACTCGTGCCGACCCATAGGCCGCGTGAACGTTTTGCAGTTCGAGCAGGCTCATGCGAAAGTGCTCCCCAAATACGCACGAATGACTTCAGGATTGGCGCGCACCTCGTCAGGCAGGCCTTCCGTCAACACTTCGCCCAGATGCAGGACCGTCAGCCGATCGCAGATCGCGAAAATCACTTCCATGTCGTGTTCTACGAGGAGGATGGTGAGCTTCCAACGCTCGGCCAGATTGCGCAGGTGCCGCGCCATGGCGAGCGACTCCTCGATTGTCAGGCCTGCTGCGGGTTCATCAAGCAACAGTAGTTTCGGCTTGCCGACCAAGGCGAGTGCCAGGTCCACGCGGCGCTGGTCTCCATAGGAGACGTCCGATGCGGTTCTGTCGGCAATCGCCGTTAGCGATAGTTCGGCTAGAACTTCTTCCGTATTGTCGAATTCCGCTTTTCGTGCCGCGAGTTGGACCTGCTGACGGATTCCCAGCTCGGGGAAGATGTTGGTCTTCTGGAAGGATCGCGAGAGTCCAACCGCACGGCGTTCGCGCTCCGACAGTCGCGAAATGTCCTGGCCGTTCAGGCAGACAGTGCCCTGCTGATTGCGGCCCCTTCCGGTGAGCACGTCCATGCAAGTCGATTTTCCGGCGCCGTTCGAGCCGATCAGGCCGCGAATTTCACCCTGTCTCAGCTTAAAGCTGACGTTATTGAGTGCGGCGAAACCGCCATAGCGCCGAGTCAGGCCGGTGGCCTCTAGCATGTAGGTGTCAGACATCGCGTCCTCCACGAATACGGTTGACGAGCGAGGAGACGGCGCCACTTGCGCCGGAAGGCAGTAGAATGACGACAGCGATTAGCACCAAACCGACGATGGATTGCCAGTGGGTCGTGTAGTTGCCCGCGAAGTCACGCAGGATCACGAACAGGAAGGCTCCGAGGGCGGGTCCCCAGACCGACCGCGTGCCGCCGATGATGGCGATGATCAGCGCCTCACCAGACAGACTCCAGTGTAGGAGGCCGGGTGTAATATAACCGTTGTAGAGCGCAAACAGGGTGCCGCCGATGGAGGCAATGAGGCCCGAAAGCGCGATGATCGCAGCACGCGGCATCAGCGTCCGGAAACCGATGAAGCGCGCGCGCTCCTCGTTGTTCTTGATAGCAAGCGTCAAGGTTCCGAAATGCGAACGGCTGAGCAGCACCAGCCCGACGATGATGATGATCAGGGCGGACCAGCTCACCAGGAACATGGTGTCGGCCTTCTGGAAGAAGCTGAGCTTCAAGCCGAAGATCTCGCGCGGAAGACGCATGCGCAAGCCGTCTTCGCCGTTGGCGAGGTCGCGCCAGCGCATCATCAGTTCGAACAGAGCCTGGGCGATTGCGAGGCTCAGCATCGAGAAGGCGACCCCCTGTGTCCGCAGGAGGATGAAGGACAGGGCAAAGGCCGCCAGCGTGGCGATCACCGGCGCAAGCAGCACAACCGCTTCGCCTGAAAGGCCTGTATAGACGCTCATCAGCACCAGCAGATAAGCCGCGCCGCCGTAGAAAGCGGCGTGGCCGAAGCTGCTGAAGCCTGCCTGCCGGACCAAGAAACCGACACCCGTTGCCAGGATGGCGGTCATCGAAGCCGACGTCAGAAGCGACAATATATTTCGCGGCAGTCCGAGCCACGGCAGGACGAAGCCGACGAGCGCAACGGCGATGCCGACGACGACGAGTACGGGTGGCGTAGTAGAGGTTCTAACTTTGGGAGCGGCAGCCGCCATGGATAAATTGCTCATGAGTAGGACCTCGCAAACCCTGTCGGCTTCAGGATCAGCACCACAACCATCAGCAGAAGCGGAAGCATCGACGCGACGTTCGGCACGTAGACGATGCCGAGATTGTGCACCTGCCCGATCAACAGTGCGGCGATAAAGGCGCCGGCGAACGATCCGAGACCCCCCGTGACCACGACGATGAAGCTTTCGATGAGAATCGAGCTCCCCATCGACGGCGACAGTGCAAGAAGCGGTGAGGCTATGACGCCGGACAGGCCGGCAAGGGCTGTACCAAGGCCGACGACGGAAAGGCTGAGCTTCTCCGTGTCAACGCCCTGCATGCCGGTGGTTAGCGCGTCGACGCTGGAAGCGCGAACGTACAGACCGGCGCGGCTGAAGCGGAGCCATAGGGTCAGGCCCAGCGCAACGGCGATCGCAACGGCAATTACCAGGAGACGATAGACCGGAAACAATATGTCGCCAAGCTGCACTGTGCCGTCGAAGGGATAGGGCGCCAGGACAGACAGCGTATCGGCGCCCCAGATCATTTGGACCACATCCTCGAAAACGAGCAGGATGCCGAAGGTCACGAGGACGGTCACCATGTGGTCGGCGTTCTGCAACGGCCTGAAGACGACATAATCGAGAAGGATGCCAATCAAACCAAGAACGAGAACTGCGACGATCAATCCTCCCCAGAAGCCGAAGACCATGGCGGCGGTATAGCCGGCATAGGCGCCGACCATGTAGAAGCCGCCATGGGCGAAGTTGACCACGCGTCGCAGCCCGAAGATCAGGACCAAACCGACGGAAACGATGTAGAGAAGGCCTGCATAGACCAGACCGTTCAAAATCTGGATCAGCATGATTACCGCCCTCCCTTTCGACAAGCCACCGCGCACCGCACGGTGTTCTTGTTGTTATGCATCTGTCGCTCCTCCGACATTGCGCCCTTGCCGACATCGGCGGCCAGGACCATCATTCCTCGTACCGCGGCATGTCTCAATGCCGCGGTCTGCTAGTCGTACCGCTCCCTCGCGGCCGCATTGACGGCGCGATAAGCAAAAACCACAGCGGGTCCAAGCGTCGTTCCGGGCCCGGGATAGGAATCCCCCATCACGGACGCCATGTCGTTTCCGCAGGCGTAAAGCCCCGGGATGGGGTTCTCGTCGCCATCGACGACACGCGCGTCTTCATCGGTCGATATGCCGGCGCTGCAGGCGATTTCCGCCGGCCAGACCGCCATGGCATAGACATTCTTGGTGCCGACCGGTGCCAGGCAGGGATTGGGCTTGACCTGGGGATCGCCGTTGAAGCGGTTGAGCGCGGAGTGGCCTTTGTGGAAATCCTCGTCCACGCCGCGCGCCGCCTGCTCGTTGTAGCGGGAAAGCGTTGCCTCCAATCCGGCGGCGTCAATCCCCAGTTTCTTTGCCAGCGCCTCCGGGGTCTCCCCGTGGACGAGGTAGCCGCTGGTGAGGAAGGGGGCGAGGTCAGTCGTGCCGGGATAGATGTGCCCGAGACCGTACTTGCGGATGAAGGTCCCGTCGCAGATCAGCCAGGTCGGAATCGCGCTGTCGGGATCGTTCGAACGGTACATGGCTTCTACGAAATCGTGATAGGAATCCGCCTCGTTGCAGAAGCGCCGCCCCGCGCGGTTGACGGCAATCAGGCCGGGCTTGGCCCGGTCCAGAGACAAATGCGGGAAGAGGCCCTGCGTCCCATCCTTGCGGCGGGTCACGGACACAGGGGTCCAGAAGCCGCCGCTGCCGTTTTCGGTTTCGCTGATCCGCGCTCCGAGCGCCTCCGCCGCCGCTATGCCCTCGCCCTGATTGGCGGTGCTCGCCAGCGAGAATTTCGGCGTCGGCTGCGGCATCAGCCGTTCACGATAGCCCGCATTATGCGCAAAGCCGCCGGTCGCGAGGATGACGCCCTTGCGTGCGGAAATCCTGGCGGTCCCCGACGGTCCCGCGACGGTCGCTCCAGTCACCCGACCATTTTCGACGAGAAGTTCGCCGAGGCACGTTCCGAATTCGGGACGCACGCCGAGCTTCAGCAGCGAATGATACATCCGCGCCACCAGAGCATTGCCCATCACAAGCCGCGTGCCGCGTGAAAAGCGCAACCGATCCGTCAGGTAACGTAAAAACAGTCTGGCGGAATAAATGAAGTTGCCCAGCGACTGGAAGCGGCCCAGCAGCCGGGGGATATCCATCTTGCCGACCATCATGCCACCGAAGATCATGAACTCGTCGATCGGCGGTCGCACACGTTCGAAATCCCGGCCGAGCATCCGAGCGTCGAACGGAGCCGGAACGATCGCACGGCCACGCACGGCCGCGCCGGCCTTGGCGTGGTAATCAGGGTGCTCGCCGCACGGAAGAAATTTCACCTCAGTCATGGACTGAAGCACATCGATCGCCTCGACGCCGGTGCTGAAATAGACGTCGCGCTGCCGGTCAGTGCGGTGCGTATGCGCGGCAATCAGGCTGTCTAGGTAGGCGGCTGCCTGCGTGATGCTGTCCTTGTCGCCGATCTGTTTACCTTGGCTATTTTCCGGTATCCATAGTGTGCCGGCGGACGTAGAGGCCGTTCCACCGATCATTTCAGACTTTTCGATAATGACGACATCCAGTCCTCTCAGCTTCGCGAAGATGGCGGCGGCCATGCCGGCTGGGCCAGCGCCTATCACGAGCAGATCGACCGTCCGTACAGGCTCGGCTGACGTCAGATTTTTGGACGATTCGTTCAGGGTCATACTGCCTCCCGCAGAGCGGCGCGCGCCAGCGTGGCAGCGGTCTCGCCGGCGATCATTCCGAATGTTGCGGACTTGGACAGCCCGCCCGAGTAGCCGTCACGGCTGAAGCCTTCGAGCCCACCGGTGCATGCGCCGGCTGCGAGCAGGCCTGGGATCGGACGCTCTTCGGCGTCCAGCACCTGAGCCGCCGCATCGGTCAGGATGCCTCCCATCGTGTAGGTTACCCCGGCACAGAGCGGCACCGCGTGGAACGGGCTAGTCCGTATCGGGTGCGCCTTATATGCCGCATTGCTCCTGTCCGGTTCGAATGCTCCCTGCCCGTCGATCGCCGCATTCCAGGCCGCCACCGATCGTGCAAGGGCTTTGGGATCGAGGCCGATGCGGAATGCCAGCTGATCGAGGCTGTTCTCGGAGATGAGTCGTCCTCCTGCCCGCTCCAGATAAGGGTTCGCAGGCAACAGCCAGTCGCGGCCGGGCCCCTGCCAGATGGCTTCGTCGAAGATCACGTGGCACCCAAGCGGATCATCGAGCCGCGCCATGCAGTTCGCGGCGTGAACGCCGCCGATGCTCTCGTCGCAGAAGCGATTTCCGGCGCGGTCGACGAGCAGGCCGGAAACGCAGAGCGAGTCCATGACGGGATAAGGCCAGAAGCGTCCGTCCGTCATCGCCTCACGGTACTGGATATGTCCGTAGAAGCTCTCCATGCCGATAAGCTTTGCGCCCACGGCTTCGGCCATCTCGAGCCCATTGCCGCGTCCGGTTTCGGCGTTGCGCATCAGGAGGCGGTCCGGCGCGGGAGAGATATACCGTCCGATCAGCTCACGTTTTGCCTGAAAACCGCCGTCGCACAGGATCACGACCGGCGCGTCGAGGCGTTCTTCTCGTCCGTTGCGGGAAACCAAAAGGCCGCTGACTCGGCCATTCTTGGCGACGATCTTGCGAGCAATCACGCCTTGATCGAAACGACCGCCGAGTTCCGCCAGCCGCTTGTTGAGGGTGCGGAGCATCACGTCGCCCGCGCGCCAGTGCCAGTTCAGGCCGGTATTGCGGACACCGGGCGGCGCCAGTGAGTTCTGCCTCAGCCCATCCGGGCCGACACGGATGAGGCCGACGCCCTGTGTGCGCAGCCACGCGATCGCCCGAGCGGCATTGCGGGCTAACATTGTAGCCAATGAAACCCGCGTCTCGCCACCTGTCACTCGCTTGAGCCGGGCAATGAGTTCGGCCGGTTCGGAACGCATGTCCTCCATACCGATGTGAAAGAGTCCGCCCGTGTAGCGGCTGTTGCAGAGGTAATGCTCGCCAGTCCCCTGCTCGATGACGCGCACGCTCAGACCGAGTTCGGCTGCACGGATGGCGGAGCTCATCCCGGCGAGGCCGCCGCCGACGATTAGAACATCTTGGGAGCGAGCTGTTTCCTTCATGATGGACCTCAGCGCGGCATCAGCGTGTCGGACAGGACGCGGAGCACCTCTACGTAGCTCCGCAGGATCAGCCAGAGCACGGCCGCGGCCAAGAGCGCGACAACCATCCAGAGCCAGCCATAGCCAGCCGCGATAGCCCAAATGCCGAAGCAGAGCGGCGCCAGCGCGATGACGATGGCCAGGAGATCACCCTTTTCGGCAAGAAGCCGAATGGCCGGATAGGACGGTGGCTGTTTAGGATCGGACATCTTCAACCTCTGCGACTACGTTCAAAATGGTTCGATGAGCTCAGGCGGAGGCAGCGTGGCGCGCCGCAAGCCGTCCCGAAGTGAAGGCCCACGCCAGATGATGGCCATGCCCCTCCAGCAGAAGGCCACCCTGCCCGGCCGAGCCGACAGCATACAGGCCGGGCACGACGGTGCCGTCGCCCCGGATGACCTGGTGGTTGGTGTTCACCGTGAGGCCGCCATCGGTGAGGATGATCCAGCTCTTGACGGGGCCGAGGGCGTGGAAGGGGCCTTTCGAGACCCGCGGGCGACCTTCGATGCCGGCTTCCGCAGCATGCTTTGCCACTTCGGCTTCCAGCGTACCGCTTGGCACGCCGATCTTTCGGGCCAGTTCACCGAGCGTCGGCGCGCTGGAATAAAGATCGGGGCGCGTCCGCTTGTAGTCCGACAGATAGGCATAGGCGACGCCCGGCGCAGTCGAGATGAAATAGGGCCAGGCATTGAACTTCTTCGCTACCTCGTCATCGAAAACGATGAAGGCCTGTTTTTGCGGCTGCTGACCGAATGCGAAGTTCGGCTTGGCAAGTTCGTCGGCAAAACGCTCGCCGTCCCGATTGACCAGGATCGCCCCCTCCCGGAACATCGTGGGCTCCGGCGACAGATAGGTGGTCACGAAGGACAGGATGAAGGGACGCAGGATCCACGAGGGCATCGTGTTCAGCGACCAGCGCATCAGCCGTGTGAACCATGGCCAGGGCGGCAACTTCTGGAGTAAGTTCGGCTTCGGCGGCGGCATGAAGCGCAGATTTGGCCCATAGACGACGTGGCCATATTTGATCTTCGCCCCCAGTGCTTCGCCCATCCGCTGTCCGTCGCCGGTGTTCGTCGTGTTGACGCCATCGATGTCGCGCACCGGAGGATTGAAACGCTCCTTCCATTCAGGGCTCGACGAATAGTCGCCTGAAGCTAGAACGACCGCCTTCCTTGCGCGCAAGATGCCACTGCGCAATTGCACGCCGACCACCCGCCCGTCTTCGACCAGCAGATCCTTGACCTCCGAATTAACTCGGATCGTCACGCCGACGCGTCGCGCTTCGCGTTCTAGAAAATAGATATAGGCGCGGGAGTTCGGCAGGATGTTGTGCATGCGCGGCTGGCGATGCGGCGGCTCCGGCATTGGGCCGTAGAAAGTCACTCCAAGGCTCTCGAGCCATGCGACGCTTTCGCTCACGTTCTCGACCAAGATGCGCCGGAGGGCTTCGTTGTCATCCTTGGCCAGTTCAGGGGCGAACTTCGGCATGTCCTCGAAATGCGCCTGCGGATCATCTACGATGCCGGCCTTCTTCTGCAGCCTGGTACCGGTGGCGGTAACTGAGCCTATTGAAAGTCCAGTGCTTCCGCGTACTTCCGTATGCTTTTCCAGCAGAATGACGCTGGCGTCTGCCTTCTTCGCAAATATAGCGGTCGTCAGACCGGAGCCGCCTCCGCCGACGACGATGATGTCGGCATCCGCCTGAGACGTTGAACGACTGTCTGTTGCTGCAATCAATGTCATGTCTGAACGCCCGCCGTAAGATCAATACCGGCCTCAAGCGAAATTCGCCGTGCGGAACCTGCAGCGAGAAAGCCGCCGTCCATGGCGATATCCTCACCTGTGATGTAGCCGGCCTCGTCGCTTGCAAGAAAAAGCACGAGATTTGCCGCCTCCTCCATTGTCCCGAACCGACCGAGCGGGGTAGCACTCCGCCAAGGCTCAAGATGACTGCCGCCAGCATTCAGGCCGGTGACGATAATGCCTGGGCAGATTGCGTTAACGCGGATATTCCATTCGACATATTCCGCTGCCGCAGTCCGCGTCAGCCCGAGAAGGCCCGCTTTGGAAGCCGCATAGGCCGGATCGTTATGCCCGACGTGTGCAGCAACCGAAGCCATATTAACGACCGCACCGCCACCGGCATCGCGTATGGCTGGGCAGACCGTCTTCATTCCGAGAAAGGCGCCATTCAGGTTGACGCTCATCACGCGCTGCCAATTCTCAAGGCTGGTTCCGGTGATGCCCGTACGGTTGACGATACCGGCATTGTTGACAAGGGTCGTGATCCTCCCCTTCCAGTCCAGCACATCGGCAACAAGTTGGCGCCAGGCATCTTCGTTCGTGACATCCAGGGAAAAGTACCGGACATCCGCATGCTGGGCCTGAAGTTCATGAGCTAACGCTGTGCCCTCCTCTTCGAGAACGTCGGCGATAGCGACTGCCGCGCCCTCTTCGCTCAGCCGCCTCACATCCGCCGCACCGACGCCACGCGCTCCTCCGCTGACAATGACGACTTTATCCTTCATACGGTTCATGCTTCCATTGCTCCCGAAGGAGCCCTCCCAAAGCTTCGCAATTTCAACCTAGATACTGGAGGTTTGCTGAAATTCAGCATAAATACGGTCCAACCGCAAAGTGAGCTGAAGAAACCGCAATGTCCCTCGAAGATCTTTATGCCCGCCCCGCGCACCTCATCCGCAGAGCCCACCAAATATCATGGGCAATATTCCTGGATGAATGCGAGGAATTTGCCTTAACGCCGGTCCAGTATGCCGCACTCGTCTCGATTGATGCCGTCCCCGGTACAGATGCGACGCGAATTTCGAACATGATAGCCTTCGACCGATCGACAATTGGCAACGTCCTTGATCGACTCGAAAAGCGCGGCCTGATCGAACGCCGACCCAGCCAAACCGACCGTCGGCAACGTCTGGTTTTCTTGACGGATCAGGGCTCCAGACTGTTGGCCGACTGCAAAGAGGCAGTAGACCGTGTCCAGAACAGGATCGTTGGGGTGTTAAGCCGCTCCGAACGGGAGATCTTTCTGAAGCTGATGACACGCATCGTCCACCTGCATAATGATGTCACCTCGGCGCCCATTAGGTCGCTCGACGGTTAATCGCTTCAAGAAAATATTCATTCAGATTTCTCCTGTTGGAACAACTGCCTCAACCCAGCGCACGGTAAAAACAGTCCATCTCCTCACTCCGTATTGATATGTATGCGCAACAAATCAGACCTGTCAACACAGTTGACTTGGTAAATAACTGAAACAGCTTCTCATCGACTCTGACTGTACACGACGCGCTACTCCCGCGCCGAAGCGGCGACAATCGTGCTTGGATGTCGCGCAGCTGCGGCCTGATGAGCTCCGGCACATCAAACAGCCCCATCATCAGTCCGATGCGCGTGTTGATGTTTAACACTATTCTTCACCCGCATTATTGACCGTATACGTACATTCAGATTACTTCCCATTATCAGCCGGCGCGTCAGGTTCCGAAAGGGAGAACGTCTTCGGCACGAATAGTTAAGGGAGGAAAAAGGCATGCAATTTCATCTAAATGGATTCAGAACAGGCGATCCCGGCGTGTCTGATCCCATTGTCGATACCGCAATCTCTGGCGATGCCTTACCGTCGGAAGTTGATGTACTGATCGTCGGTTGTGGTCCTGCCGGTCTAACTCTTGCGGCACAGCTGTCCGCATTTCCGAGCATCAATGTCGCAATCATCGATCAGAAGCCAGGGCCGCTGGAACTCGGCCAAGCCGACGGCATCGCCTGCCGCACGCTTGAGATGTTTAAGGCATTCGGATTCGCCGAGAAAGTCTTGAAAGAAGCCTACTGGGTCAACGAAACCTCGTTTTGGAAACCAGACGATTCAGATCACGAGAAGATCATTCGCCACGGCCGAGTACTCGACGTCGAGGATGGTCTTTCCGAAATGCCGCATGTCATCCTCAACCAGGCGCGCGTGCACGATTTCTATCTCGACGTCATGCGTCGTTCGCCTCGCCGTCTTGAGCCGCATTACTCCCGCCAGATGGTCGAAGTTTCTATCGATGCGGCGCAGCAGGCGGGTACACACCCGGTGACGGTGACGATCGATCGAGGGGACGGCGAACGGGAGATCGTGAGGGCACGTTACGTGGTCGGCTGCGACGGCGCGCGCAGCGCCGTGCGTAGATCGCTGGGCCGCGAATTGCGTGGCGATTCCGCCAACCAAGCCTGGGGCGTGATGGACGTTTTAGCCGTCACAGACTTCCCGGACGTGCGCCTCAAGGCGCTCATTCAGTCCGCGAGCGAAGGCAGCATCCTGCTCATTCCCCGCGAGGGCGGCTATTTGATCCGCGTCTATGTGGAGCTGGATAAGCTTGCGCCGAATGAGCGTGTCGCCAGCAGAAGTATCGGGGTGGAACATTTGATAGGAGCGGCCCAACGCATCCTGAAGCCCTACAGTTTTGAAGTGAAAGAGGTCGCTTGGTGGTCGGTCTACGAGATCGGCCAGCGGCTGTGCGACAAGTTCGACGACGTGCCCGATGAGGAGATGGCGACGCGCTTGCCACGCGTCTTCATTGTCGGTGACGCTTGCCATACCCATAGCCCAAAGGCGGGGCAAGGTATGAATGTCTCTATGCAGGACGCATTCAATCTCGGCTGGAAGCTGGCAGCAGTACTAGAAGGTCGCGTCCCGGCACAATTACTGCACAGCTATTCGGCTGAACGCCAATCAGTTGCCAAAGAACTAATCAGTTTCGATCGCGAATGGGCAAAGATGCTGAGTTCACCGCTGAAAACTATCGAGTATCCGGAAGGCGTTGATCCCGCGGAAGTACAAGAGTATTTCGTGCGCTTTGGACGCTATACCGCCGGCACCGCAACGCGATACGAGCCATCTACGCTGATAGGCGAGCCGAAGCATCAACATCTCGCTGAAGGGTTCCCGATTGGGATGCGCTTCCATTCGGCTCCTGTTATTCGCTTGGCCGATGCTAAGCCGATGCAGCTCGGCCACATTGCCCGAGCCGACGGTCGCTGGCGAGTTTATGCCTTCGCCGACGAAGGCGACAATGCTGCGCCCGGGTCCCTTCTTGCTGGGCTCTGCGATTTCCTGACGTCCAAGAAATCACCGTTGGTGAAGTTCGCGCCAGAAGACGCCGATATCGACTCTTTCATCGATCTCCGCGTCGTTTTCCAGCAGCCGCATCGCGAGCTCGCAATCGAGACGATGCCCAAGCTGCTCTTGCCCGCCAAGGGCCGGCTGGGCCTGCGTGACTACGAAAAGATGTTCTGCCCCGCTTCAGGCGGCAGCGAGAACATTTTTGAGATGCGCAGTATCAACAGGAAGCAGGGCTGCATGGTGGTCGTCAGGCCCGACCAATATGTCGCTCACGTGCTTCCGCTTGATGCTTATTCGGAGCTGACAGCATTCTTCGACGGCTTCATGGTCGTTACGGCGCAGTCGCCTTCCAGCGTGGCTGATTTAGTCGCTTGATTGTAGCACGTCTTCGGAAGAGCTCCACCCTTGTGTACGCTTAAGATTGACGCAAGCGACGCTCCGGCAGTCTCTATCTTGCAACCAAGTGGTCTCGTTCGCGACTGCTAAGCTTGACTTTGTACATTACGCGGCGAAGCAGAGCGCCTGCGCCATGCGGATAAGCCGTCCGGGAGGTATTTTATGCATTTGCGGGTTTGACGGGGAGTGTCGATAAAGATCATCGCTCCAGAAAACGAGGCGCACAGCACCGATCGCATCCGTAAATGTGAGATCGGTTTTCTTGTACCATGCGGCCGCGTGGGGCGGAGGTGGTTTGGCTTAGAACGTCACCAGCCCACACTGTCACGAGACTGTAGAGTGCCAAGAGTGACGGTGTCGTGCGGATGATGGCCAGCCAGCACGCCGTGCTCTGTAACCCGTGGATTGTCGAAGAACCGGTAGGCCGCTTTCGTCGCAGCCCAGTCGCCACACGCCGCCGGGATGGGGTGACCAGGTGCTGACGTCATCTGGTCAAGAAGTCGGTGCATCCGGCGCGCCAGGCGTTTGTCTGGCAGACCTGATGAAATGATCTCATCGCCAAGCCAGCCCGCTTCGCCACCTTCCATATTCTCGCTCATCTGCGACGCCTCCGTGATTCGGCGTCACAGACAGAATCACAGACGATTCATCGGATGCAACCTCGTCTGCAGTGGATGTGGGTAATCGAAAGCTACGCCGGATGGATACTGCTATTCGCAGCTTACGCATTCTGATCCCGGCGCCTGTATCATCTCAAGGAGCGCAAGGTGCCGATCGGTGAGATCGCCCGCCAGTTAGCGGCGGCTTCAGGGACCAGATTGCTCACCAATTGCTCACCCGAGCCGATTAATTCGCTCAGCCATGGCTTTGAGGGCGCTTTGCACGATGAGTTGGCTTTGGGGAGCAACGTCTGAAGAGCGAAACAACTCGACCAGGCGCTGCAAATCCGCGCCCCATTGCCGTTTCAGGCTGTCGAGTTGGTCGACGTGACGGGCGAAGTCACCGCAATCCACGGCAGACTGGAAGGCACGTTCAAGGTCGGCCGCACTGGCCATCAATGCAGCCAGGCTCCGCTTCAGCTTCTCGGGAAGTTCAGGCAGATCGCGGTAGGGGTGCGTTCCCGCCTCGACCATTTGCTGATTCTTCTCGGACATGCGCTCCATCATATCCGCATAGCGATAGAAGCCCGGATAGCGCTGACACAGGTCCGTCAGCACCTTGTCGGAGGCAGTATCGTAAATCTGCTGAAGACCCTGCATATAACCAAGCATATGATGGACGACCGCCGCCCCTTGAATGCCCTGCTTTTCCAGTTGTTGCATTCGCAGATCGATGGCGGCGGCGATCCGATGGTTCTCTTGTGACATGGCATGGCTTTCTGAATAGGGCTAGAGATTGGTCAGGTCTTCCGGGAACTGACCGCCTCTCTGGACGAATTGGCTCCAGGTTTCCTCGCCACGTTTCGAGACGACCCGGTGTGCAGGATCATCGTCATCAGCCTCAAGCAGGCCAAGACGTACGAGCGGTGCGACCGTCTTGTCACCGAATTGCTTTTCATAGGTGTGCCCGGGCACGACAAGCATCCATCCCGATGTTCCGCGTTCGGTGATGGCAGGGACAAGGCGTCCGCCTCGGGCGGGCCTGTCGCCGCGCGAAAGCGTGAACAGGCAGATGCTCCAGAACGCGTTTCTTGGACGTGGCGGTATCAACGCCCAATCCATTGGCCCGTTGTCTGGATATTCCATTATGGGAGCGGGCCTGTTTTCGCCGCCGTTGATGCCTTCCCGGTAGGCCCTCTCAAGCGCATTGGCGATTGCGCCCGCCGTATCGACGGACAGACCGTATTTTCGATTGTAGCGGTCTTTCGCAACGATTTCCCGGGCAATTTCCCTGAAGCGCGCCTTGCGATACGGATCGGGCCGAGGCAGTCTTACTGGCTTGGTCATAATGCGGTCTCCACCTGTGGAGCCTCAGAAGACTTGCGGCGCTTGACGATCTCCGCGACGATATTCTTGCTGATGCCGAGATCGCGAGCGATCCATCGGTAGCTGCGACCTTCGGCGCTCAACGCAATGACCTTCGGTGCGAGCCGATCGGATTTAGGACGTTGTCCAGATTGTCGGCCGAGTTTCTTACCGCGTGCCTTTGCTGCGGCCAGGCCTGATTTCACGCGCTCGCTCAGCTTGACTTTGTACAAAATCCCTTTGGAATTTCAGGTTTGTAGCGGCGGCGGTGATCTTTCGCGTACTGGTAGCGTGGCGCGCGCGGTACTCTCATTTTGGGGCAATTTGAGCGGGTGAGACCCCATGTCCTTGGCCGGCAGGGTGGCTCGTCTCGCATTATGTTCAGAACGAGGGTTAGCTGCAGAGCCAGAGCCTCAAACATAGGAGACGAGCCGTGGTCGATGATATCGCACTTTACGTT
>NZ_JBEAAL010000053.1:0-21026 GCF_040066075.1 Neorhizobium phenanthreniclasticum | reverse complement strand
GCGACAACGTGACGGTCGACGTCGAGCTGATCGTGCCGATCGCGATGGAAGAGAAGCTGCGCTTCGCCATCCGCGAAGGCGGCCGCACCGTCGGCGCCGGCATCGTCGCATCCATCGTCGAGTGATCGGCGGCGACATTGGAATAAAAAGGGCCTCGCCGGAAACGGCGGGGCCTTTTGTAATATAGGGCCGGCTTTAGTCGGCAACCGGATCGGCCGTGCATCAGCTGGATGGAAAGAGTTCGCTCTCGTAACGAAAGAAAGCTGCGTCGCGCGGTTTGCGGAAGGCAAGCGGAAGTCTGTCTTCTGTTTCCATGAGTCGGCCGGCGACATTGTCCACCCCGGCCCGGATCGCTTCCCGGCCTATGAAGCCGCCGCGAACCTGCGTGGTGGCAGCAAGCGCCCGGTTGAAGACGTCGAGCAGGTCCGGGTCCGGCGGTGACGGCCTTTGCCAGAAGGCGGCAAGGCTGTCCTGAAAGGTCAGGCCCGGCACGTCGTAGATCGCCGAGCCCAGCGCGATCACCGGCTTTCCCGCCGAAAGTGCCGTCAGCCCCACGGTGGAATTGATCGTTACGACGCCGGTGGATTTTTCGATCAGCATGTTCGTATCTCCGCCATCCGCGACGAATACGCGCGCGGCCGCGCCGTGTCGTTGCGCGGTTCTGCCGATCCGGTCGGGCCAGCCCGACAGGCCGTTGTCGATCGGATGGACTTTAAAGAGCAGCCGGCTTCCGGCAGGCGCAGATCGGGCGAATGAGGCAATGGTCGCATCGACGAGCCTGAAGAGGTCGCCGCCCGGTGCCTGTCGGCGGATCTGGTAATCGCCGGGCAGTTGCAGAGGAAACAAAAAGAGGCCCGCATTCCCACCGGTTTCGGGAGTGAGGAATGCCGCTATCGCCTTTTCCGCCGCCCGCCGGCGCTTGCGCCCCGTCAGGGCCTTCAGGATCCAGCCGCCGTATTCGATCACCGGATGGACAGGCCCATGCGTCCGGTAGTTCGGATGCACAAGCCAGCCAAGGAGGACGTTCGGGATATGGAAGGCGAGGTCGTAAAGCGCATAGGTGAGGAAGCTCGACCGGTAGAGGCCGCCGGATGAAATCGCCGGCTCCCTCGCAGCCAGCGCCTCGATCTCGCCCGGCTCGTGCGGAAATCGAGAGTGGGCCGACATGCCGTCCGGTTCGATCGTCAGCCAATCGGGCCTGAGATAGCCGTGTTCAAGAACATGGACCCGCAGTCCTTCCCGGATGCCGGTCTCCGCCGCAACCGCATGGGCGGCTCGCCCATCACCCAACATGACAATGTCTGTGACATTGTGATCACGGATGTAGCAATTGAGATACACCGGCCATTCATTCTCCGGGCCGCGAAAGAAGTCGCTTTCCCTCGGCCACCAAAACACCACATCCCCGAGGCAGAAACTTATCTTTCGGACGGAAGCGCCTTGTTTTTCAATCGCTTCCGCCAGGAGCCGGAGGAATGGCGAGGCCGGTCCCTGCAGGAACAGGAATATACGTGGGGTCATGTAGCACAACCTGTGGAAGAGATCGGGCGCGTTTGGTTTGGCATTGACGGAGGAACTGCCATGGTCAAAATACCGCTGAACATTCATCGACAAGTCCGTTATCGAAATTGCCTTATAAACGAGTCCTGCGCTTAATGGAGCCTCCAGCAGCAATGGCTACCGAATGACCAAAGTCCTCTTTCTGCAGGGACCTCCATCGATTTTCTGGCGCGAGCTGGCTGATGCGTTCGAGGCGCAGGGTTTCCAGACGAAGCGGGTGAACTTCTCGCTGGGAGACCAGCTTTATTGGCGCAAGCGGGGCGCGATCAACTATCGCGGGACCTTGCGGGCCTGGCCGCGCTATCTGGCGGATATGATTCGCCGGGAGGGGATTACCGACATCCTCTATTACGCCGATCGGCTTCCCTACCATCGTCTCGCGGCACGCGTCGGCCGAAAGCTCGGCGTGCGCTGTCATGCGGTGGAGTTCGGATATCTGAGACCCGATTGGATTACGATCGAGCGGAATGGGATGGGGCGATTTTCTCATTTCCCAAGCGACCCGGATCATATTCGGCGGATCGCGGCGCAAGTGGACACGCCTGATCTGCATGCCCTTTACGGCCACACCTTCGGCCAGGAGGCGGCCAATGAAGTCGTCTATAACCTTGCGGCCTATTTCGGTCGGCTGATGTTTCCCTTCTACCGCGCAGACAAATATTATGACCCGCTTTTCGACTACCTCTCCTGGGTGCCGCGCATGTTCAGGGCACGCCACGACCTGCCGGAAGGTTTCTTCGACGACAAATTGAAGAAGAACTATCTTCTTGCCCTGCAGCTCCAGAGCGATTACCAGATCCGCGCAAATTCGCCCTACCGGCACCTGTCGCAGATGCTGGAACAGGTCATTCAATCCTTTGCGCGCCACGCACCCGAAAATGGCCGGCTGGTCGTCAAGCAGCATCCGCTGGACAACGATCTGGAAGGGTGGCGCAAGGTCGTTGCCCGTCTTGCGGAACGTCACCGCGTGCAGGGCAGAGTGATTTTCATTGAGAAGGGCAATCTGTCGGCCATCCTGCGGGATAGTCACGGTGTGGTCGTCGTCAATTCCACGACGGGATTGCACAGCCTTCGGGCGGGCATTCCGACCATTGCGCTCGGTGCTGCGATCTACGACGTACCTGGCCTGACCCATCAGGGAGGTCTTGACAATTTCTGGCGCCACCCGGAGCCGATCGATAAGCGGCTTCTGGCTGATTTCATCAAGGCCCTGGCCGGCAGCGTGCAGGTGAAGGGCAATTTCTATCACAAGGCCGGCCGCAAGCTGGCTATCGAGGCAATCATCGCCCGCGTTTCCGGCGGACTGGTCAATCAGCCGGACGCTTATGTGGAAAGGCCGCCGCGGCTTTCCTGGCGGCGTCTGCCGCTGCTGCCCGAAAGGGGAGCGCAATCATCAGTGACAGGGGCGAGCGGCTACGATCTGCCGGGCAAGGAAATTCTCGCGACCGGGGGAGGGCAGTCGCTTTCTCTTGCGCGATTTACCGAAGCTTCCGACGCGAGCAACAGAAAGCTGAGATAGAACGCAGGGATATTCAAAAACGCTCTTGCAAAGCGTGACGCATCCCCTTAAAGGGAGCGCCGGGCCTGGTGGCGGGAACCGGACTTTAGAATTCCGCGATCCGTCCTGGTTGAAGGGGTATAGCTCAGTTGGTAGAGCGGCGGTCTCCAAAACCGCAGGTCGGGGGTTCGAGCCCCTCTGCCCCTGCCATTTCCAAGGCGATTGGCGCGGAACATCCGCAGCGGGATTGTTTGGAAATGGTTGCCGCCCAAAGCGGCAAAATTTCATCGGGCACTGTTTTCCCTCTTGTGTAAAGGGGAAGGGGTGTTTATGTAGGGTTCAAAACAGACACGCGGTGCGTGGGGCTGAGCGAGGTCAGCTTTACGCGCCGTAATTGCGTGGGCAATCGATGGCATCCAAAACCAATCCTGTCACGTTTCTGCGCCAAGTGCGCTCCGAGGCGTCGAAAATCCATTGGCCGTCTCGTCGCGAGACTATGATCTCCACGGCTATGGTGCTGGTTATGGTCATTTTCGCTGCGTTGTTTTTCTTCGCTGCAGATCAGCTGATGGGCTGGTTGTTACGTTTGATCCTGAACGTCAGCGTTTGATTCTTGGAGAGTGAAGATGGCGGCGCGTTGGTACATCGTCCACGCATATTCGAATTTTGAGAAGAAGGTTGCCGAGGACATCGAGAACAAGGCTCGCCAGAAGGGGCTTGAGCATCTGTTCGAAAAGATCCTTGTGCCGACCGAGAAGGTCGTGGAGGTCCGCCGCGGCCGCAAGGTCGATTCCGAGCGCAAGTTCTTCCCTGGTTATGTTTTGGTCCGTGCGAACCTGACCGACGAGGCTTATCACCTCATCAAGAATACGCCGAAGGTCACCGGCTTCCTGGGTTCTGACAACAAGCCGGTTCCGATTCCGGATTTTGAGGCTGAGCGCATCCTGGGCCAGGTACAGGAAGGCGTCGAGCGGCCGAAGTCCTCGATCAGCTTTGAGATCGGCGAGCAGGTTCGCGTCTCGGATGGTCCCTTCGCATCGTTCAACGGCATCGTTCAGGATGTCGACGAGGAGCGTTCCCGCCTCAAGGTGGAGGTCTCGATCTTTGGTCGCGCGACCCCGGTCGAGCTGGAATACGGTCAGGTCGAAAAGGTCTGATGAGTTTCGAATTGGGGCTTGCCATTTGCGTGGCGAGCCTTGAGCGGCGTGTGCCGCAAGCGCGTGGGAGGGGTGGCGTCTTTAGCCGGGTGCCTCGACCGAACCACGCAACCGCAGCCGCCGGGCGAGCCCGGCATGTCGGACCGGGCAACGGGTCCATAACGAAAGGCAGAGAAATGGCTAAGAAAGTAGCGGGCCAGCTCAAGCTGCAGGTCAAGGCAGGATCGGCAAACCCGTCCCCGCCAATCGGCCCGGCGCTTGGTCAGCGTGGCATTAACATCATGGAATTCTGCAAGGCGTTTAATGCCGCTACGCAGGAAATGGAAAAGGGTATGCCGATCCCGGTCGTCATCACCTATTACCAGGACAAGTCCTTCACGTTTGCGATGAAGCAGCCGCCGGTCACCTACTGGCTGAAGAAGGAAGCGAAGATCACCTCCGGCTCGAAGACTCCGGGCAAGGGTGCGAAGGTCGGTACGATCACCAAGGCGCAGGTCCGCGCAATCGCCGAAGGCAAGATGAAGGACCTGAATGCGGCCGACGTCGAAGGCGCAATGGCAATGGTCGAGGGCTCTGCCCGCTCCATGGGTCTGGAAGTGGTGGCTTAACATGGCAAAGCTTGCAAAGCGTATTCAGAAGATCCGCGAAGGCGTTGATCCGACCAAGCTCGTTGCCCTGACCGACGCCATCAAGATGGTGAAGGACCGTGCCATCGCAAAGTTCGACGAGACCGTTGAAATCGCCATGAACCTCGGCGTCGACCCGCGTCATGCCGACCAGATGGTT
Organism: Neorhizobium phenanthreniclasticum; assembly: GCF_040066075.1. Lineage (NCBI taxonomy): Bacteria > Pseudomonadati > Pseudomonadota > Alphaproteobacteria > Hyphomicrobiales > Rhizobiaceae > Neorhizobium > Neorhizobium phenanthreniclasticum. The sequence continues at coordinate 16,025 of NZ_JBEAAL010000053.1, read as the reverse complement.
CGCGGCGTGGTCAATCTGCCGAACGGCACCGGCCGTGACGTTCGTGTTGCCGTCTTCGCCCGTGGCGCCAAGGCTGATGAAGCCAAGGCCGCCGGCGCCGACATTGTCGGTGCCGAAGACCTCGTTGAAATCGTCCAGGGCGGCAAGATCGACTTCGATCGCTGCATCGCGACCCCGGATATGATGCCGCTCGTCGGTCGTCTCGGTAAGGTGCTCGGCCCCCGCGGCATGATGCCGAACCCGAAGGTCGGCACGGTCACGATGGACGTCACTGGTGCCGTCAAGGCGTCCAAGGGTGGTGCTGTCGAGTTCCGCGTCGAGAAGGCTGGTATCATCCATGCCGGCGTCGGCAAGGCTTCGTTCGACGCCAAGGCGTTGGAAGAGAACATCAAGGCTTTCGCCGATGCGGTCATCAAGGCGAAGCCGGCTGGCGCGAAGGGCAACTACGTCAAGCGCGTGGCGATCTCCTCGACCATGGGTCCAGGCGTCAAGATCGACCCGTCGACGGTAACGGTCTAAAGCATTCGCCGGGGCTTCGGTCTCGGCTACATGAATTCCCGGCCCTTCGGGGCCGGGAATTTCCGGAGAAATCCGGAATTCCTGTCCGAGATTGCAGGTGGTTTCGACCTTAATCACCTTGCCTGCATGAGACGGGTAAGAGCACGAGTTTTTGAAGGGCGCCGAGGCGCTTTTCGAGTTCGGTTCGAGCCTAGTGTGCCTTGTGCCTGGAACCCGAAAGGGGACAGTGCGAGGGGACAGGATCCTCAAGCGCCGCTTGGGGTCCGAGAAAAAGGATCCCTTGAGGCAAAGGCAAACCCGGTGGGGCCTGCAGGATTGCGGTCCTACCTACTGGAGACAGACAGTGGAAAGAGCGGAAAAACGCGAATTCGTCACGGAGCTGACCGAAGTCTTCAAGGCTTCCGGTTCGGTTGTCGTGGCCCACTATGCTGGTGTCACAGTTGCGCAGATGAACGACTTCCGTTCGAAGATGCGCGCTGCTGGCGGCACCGTCAAAGTCGCGAAGAACCGCCTGGCCAAGATCGCTCTTCAGGGCACGGAGTCGGAAGGGATGTCGGACCTGTTCAAGGGTCAGACGCTCATTGCTTACAGCAATGACCCGATCGTCGCTCCGAAGGTCGTTTCGGATTTCGCCAAGACCAACGACAAGCTCGTTGTTCTCGGCGGTGCCATGGGATCGACCACGCTCAACGCGGAAGGTGTCAAGTCGCTTGCGACCCTGCCTTCGCTGGACGAGCTGCGTGCGAAGCTGCTGGGCATGATCCAGACCCCGGCTACCCGCATCGCAGGCGTCGTTCAGGCACCGGCAGCTCAGCTTGCCCGCGTGTTTTCGGCGTATGCCAAGAAGGACGAAGCCGCTTGAGGCGGTTTTTCGCTGTTCATATCAAACCAGTTCGAACCGAACAAAGGAACTAGTAAAATGGCTGATCTCGCAAAGATCGTAGAAGACCTCTCCTCTCTCACCGTCCTGGAAGCTGCTGAGCTTTCCAAGATGCTCGAAGAAAAGTGGGGCGTTTCCGCTGCTGCTCCCGTAGCGGTTGCTGCTGCTGGCGGTGCTGCCGGCGGTGCTGCTGCTCCGGCTGAAGAAGAAAAGACCGAGTTCGACGTTATCCTCACGGAGGCCGGCGCCAACAAGATCAACGTCATCAAGGAAGTCCGCGCTATCACCGGCCTCGGCCTCAAGGAAGCCAAGGACCTCGTCGAAGGCGCTCCGAAGGCTGTCAAGGAAGCCGTCTCCAAGGCTGAAGCCGCAGACCTCAAGAAGAAGCTTGAGGATGCCGGCGCCAAGGTCGACGTCAAGTAATACCGGAATGCGGTGGGAGAGGGGACGTCTCCTCTCCCGCCGATTTCCACCGAACTGATTACCCAAGAACCGCGAAAACGGTTCTTGGGTAATGGGTTCTCAAGAGGATGGTCCCGAACCGAACCGAGAAGGCAATCCGGCCTGGCGTGTTCGGGAAGTGGGACGAGATTGGGAATACCCATTGATCGACGGGATCGACTGGCCAGCGAACCCCGTCCGTTGCAGGCCCGGATGCAATTTTGAAGGAGCGACGATGGCTCAGACCCTTTCGTTTAATGGTCGCAGGCGCGTACGCAAGTTTTTTGGAAAAATCCCCGAAGTCACAGAGATGCCGAACCTCATCGAGGTTCAGAAGGCATCCTATGACCAGTTCCTCATGGTCGAAGAACCGAAGGGCGGCCGCCCGGACGAAGGTCTGAACGCCGTCTTCAGGTCCGTCTTTCCGATCACCGATTTTTCCGGCGCCTCCATGCTGGAATTCGTGTCCTACGAATTCGAACCGCCGAAGTTCGACGTGGAAGAATGCCGCCAGCGCGACCTGACCTATGCTGCACCTCTCAAGGTGACGCTGCGTCTCATCGTGTTCGATATTGACGAGGATACCGGCGCGAAGTCCATCAAGGACATCAAGGAACAGTCCGTCTATATGGGCGACATGCCGCTGATGACCGATAACGGTACGTTTATCGTCAACGGCACCGAGCGCGTGATCGTGTCGCAGATGCACCGCTCGCCGGGCGTCTTCTTCGATCATGACAAGGGCAAGAGCCATTCTTCCGGCAAGCTGCTCTTCGCCGCCCGCGTGATCCCCTATCGCGGCTCCTGGCTTGATATCGAGTTCGACGCCAAGGACATCGTATTCGCCCGTATCGACCGCCGCCGCAAGATCCCCGTGACCTCGCTCTTGATGGCGCTCGGCATGGACGGTGAAGAAATCCTGTCCACCTTTTACACGAAGTCCGCCTATGAGCGCGACGGCGAAGGTTGGCGAATTCCGTTCGATCCGGACACCTTGAAGGGCGCGAAGGCGCTTTCCGACATGATCGACGCCGACACCGGCGAAGTGGTTGTCGAGGCCGGCAAAAAGCTCACCCCCCGTCTGCTCCGTCAGCTCTCCGAAAAGGGCCTGAAGGCGTTGAAGGCGACCAATGACGATCTCTATGGCACCTATCTTGCCGAAGACATTGTCAACCTGGAAACCGGTGAGATCTACCTGGAAGCTGGCGACGAGATCGACGAGAAGACACTGCCGGTCATCCTGAACGCAGGTTTCGACGAGATCCCGATCCTCGGCATCGACCACATCAATGTCGGAGCCTATATCCGCAATACGCTTGCCGCCGACAAGAACGAGAACCGCCAGGACGCTCTGTTCGATATCTACCGCGTCATGCGTCCGGGTGAGCCGCCGACCATGGAATCGGCGGAAGCCATGTTCAACTCGCTGTTCTTCGATGCGGAGCGTTACGACCTCTCCGCCGTCGGCCGCGTGAAGATGAACATGCGTCTTGACCTCGAAGTCGAGGACACGGTCCGCACGCTGCGCAAGGAAGACATCCTGGCCGTGGTCAAGATGCTGGTCGAACTGCGCGACGGCAAGGGCGAGATCGACGACATCGACAACCTCGGCAACCGCCGCGTCCGTTCCGTCGGCGAGCTTATGGAGAACCAGTATCGCCTGGGTCTGCTGCGCATGGAGCGCGCCATCAAGGAGCGCATGTCGTCGATCGAGATCGATACCGTCATGCCGCAGGACCTGATCAATGCGAAGCCGGCGGCTGCCGCCGTTCGCGAATTCTTCGGTTCCTCGCAGCTCTCGCAGTTCATGGACCAGGTGAACCCGTTGTCGGAAATCACCCACAAGCGCCGTCTTTCGGCCCTTGGCCCGGGTGGTCTGACCCGTGAGCGCGCAGGCTTCGAAGTCCGCGACGTGCATCCGACCCACTACGGCCGCATTTGCCCGATCGAAACGCCGGAAGGCCCGAACATCGGTCTGATCAACTCGCTGGCGACCTTCGCTCGCGTCAACAAGTACGGCTTCATCGAAAGCCCGTATCGCAAGATCGTCGACGGCAAGGTCACCAACGACGTGCTTTACCTCTCCGCCATGGAAGAGGCGAAGTATTACGTCGCGCAGGCGAACGCGCCGATGAACGATGACGGCACCTTTGCCGAAGAGTTCGTCGTTTGCCGCCATGCCGGCGAAGTGATGCTGTCTCCGCGCGACACCATCAACCTGATGGACGTTTCGCCGAAACAGCTCGTCTCCGTCGCAGCCGCGCTGATTCCGTTCCTGGAAAACGATGACGCCAACCGCGCTCTCATGGGTTCGAACATGCAGCGCCAGGCCGTGCCGCTGGTACGCGCCGAGGCTCCGTTCGTCGGCACCGGCATGGAGCCGGTCGTCGCCCGCGACTCCGGTGCTGCGATCGCTGCCCGGCGTGGCGGCGTGGTCGACCAGGTCGACGCGACCCGTATCGTTATCCGCGCCACCGAGGACCTCGATCCGTCGAAGTCCGGCGTCGATATCTACCGTCTGCAGAAGTTCCAGCGTTCGAACCAGAACACCTGCGTCAACCAGCGTCCGCTGGTCGCCGTCGGTGACGTTCTGAACAAGGGTGACATCATCGCCGACGGTCCGTCGACCGATCTTGGTGACTTGGCTCTCGGCCGTAACGCGCTCGTCGCGTTCATGCCCTGGAATGGCTACAATTACGAAGACTCGATCCTGATGTCAGAGCGGATCGTGGCGGACGATGTGTTCACGTCCATTCACATCGAGGAATTCGAGGTGATGGCTCGTGACACCAAGCTTGGTCCGGAAGAAATCACGCGCGACATTCCGAACGTTTCGGAAGAAGCGCTGAAGAACCTCGACGAAGCGGGCATCGTCTACATCGGCGCCGAAGTCCAGCCGGGCGACATTCTCGTCGGCAAGATCACGCCGAAGGGCGAAAGCCCGATGACGCCGGAAGAAAAGCTCCTGCGCGCCATCTTCGGCGAAAAGGCCTCCGACGTCCGCGACACCTCCATGCGCATGCCGCCGGGCACCTTCGGCACCGTCGTTGAAGTTCGCGTCTTCAACCGCCACGGGGTGGAGAAGGACGAACGTGCGATGGCGATCGAACGCGAGGAGATCGAGCGCCTCGCCAAGGACCGGGACGACGAACAGGCGATCCTCGACCGCAACGTCTATGGTCGTCTGACGGACATGCTGCGTGGGCAGATGTCGGTTGCCGGCCCGAAGGGCTTCAAGAAGGGCGTCGAGCTTTCGAATGCCGTGATCTCGGAGTACCCGCGCTCGCAGTGGTGGATGTTCGCCGTCGAGGACGAAAAGGTCCAGGGCGAGATCGAAGCGCTGCGCGCCCAATACGACGAATCCAAGTCGCGCCTTGAACAGCGCTTCATGGACAAGGTCGAGAAGGTCCAGCGCGGCGACGAAATGCCTCCGGGTGTCATGAAGATGGTCAAGGTCTTCGTCGCCGTGAAGCGCAAGATCCAGCCGGGCGACAAGATGGCCGGCCGTCACGGGAACAAGGGCGTCGTGTCGCGCATTGTACCGGTCGAGGATATGCCATTCCTCGAAGACGGTACGCATGTCGACATCTGCTTGAACCCGCTTGGCGTGCCTTCACGCATGAACGTCGGTCAGATCCTTGAAACCCATCTCGCATGGGCATGCGCAGGCATGGGCAAGAAGATCGGCGAGCTGCTCGAAGAATATCGCAAGACGATGGATATCACCGACCTGAAGCGCGAGCTGACGGACGTGTATGCCAGCGAAGCCAAGAACGAAGTCGCCAATTTTGACGACGAGTCGCTGGTAAAGCTTGCAGAGCAGTCGAAGCGCGGCGTTTCGATCGCGACGCCGGTCTTCGACGGCGCGCATGAACCGGACGTTGCTGCCATGCTGACCAAGGCTGGCCTGCATTCGTCGGGTCAGTCGGTTCTGTACGACGGCCGCACGGGCGAAGCCTTCGACCGTAAGGTCACCGTCGGCTACATGTACATGATCAAGCTGAACCACCTTGTGGACGACAAGATCCACGCGCGTTCGATCGGTCCGTACTCGCTCGTCACCCAGCAGCCGCTGGGCGGTAAGGCGCAGTTCGGTGGCCAGCGCTTCGGCGAAATGGAGGTCTGGGCTCTGGAAGCTTACGGCGCCGCCTACACGCTGCAGGAAATGCTGACCGTGAAGTCGGACGACGTGGCAGGCCGTACCAAGGTCTACGAAGCGATCGTCCGTGGCGACGACACGTTCGAAGCGGGCATTCCGGAGAGCTTCAACGTTCTCGTCAAGGAAATGCGCTCGCTGGGCCTGTCCGTGGAGCTCGAGAATTCGAAGGTCGAGCAGGCGGATGGCGGCCAGCAACTGCCTGACGCCGCCGAGTAACGACAAGAGAAGGCGCGCGCTTGGATTGGCGCGCGCCGCTCCCGCCGCTGGCTCCTGCCGGCAGGATCGGGAAATTTTCGCCGCATTCAGCGGCTACGACTACTTAAAGCATCGGACTGCCATTCCCGGAAATAGGGCCTGGGAGTTTGGACAGCACCGATCGCAAGCCGAGGGCTTCGGCCCCTAAAGGAGATAGGCATGAACCAAGAGGTCATGAATCTTTTCAATCCGCAGGTGCCTGCGCAGCACTTCGACTCGATCCGTATCTCGATCGCGTCGCCGGAGAAGATTCTCTCCTGGTCCTACGGCGAAATCAAAAAGCCGGAGACCATCAACTACCGTACGTTCAAGCCGGAACGCGACGGTCTTTTCTGCGCCCGCATCTTCGGGCCGATCAAGGACTACGAGTGCCTGTGCGGCAAGTACAAGCGCATGAAGTACAAGGGTATCATCTGCGAAAAGTGCGGCGTCGAAGTCACGCTGTCGCGCGTACGCCGCGAGCGCATGGGCCATATCGAACTTGCCGCTCCCGTTGCCCATATCTGGTTCTTGAAGTCGCTGCCGTCCCGCATCGCCACCCTTCTCGACATGACCCTGAAGGATGTCGAGCGCGTTCTCTATTTCGAGAACTACATCGTGACGGAGCCGGGCCTCACCGCGCTGAAGGAAAACCAGCTTCTTTCCGAAGAAGAATACATGATCGCCGTCGACGAATACGGCGAGGATCAGTTCACGGCGATGATCGGCGCCGAGGCCATCTATGAAATGCTGGCTTCGATGAATCTTGAGAAGATCGCCGGCGACCTGCGTTCGGAGCTTGCCGACACCACGTCGGACCTCAAGCAGAAGAAGCTGATGAAGCGTCTGAAGATCGTCGAGAACTTCATCGAGTCCGGCAATCGCCCGGAATGGATGATCATGAAGGTCGTTCCGGTGATCCCGCCGGATCTGCGCCCGCTCGTGCCCCTCGACGGCGGTCGTTTCGCGACGTCCGACTTGAACGATCTCTATCGTCGCGTCATCAACCGTAACAACCGTCTGAAGCGCCTGATCGAACTGCGCGCTCCGGGCATCATCATCCGCAACGAAAAGCGCATGCTGCAGGAATCTGTCGATGCGCTGTTCGACAACGGCCGTCGTGGCCGCGTCATCACTGGCGCCAACAAGCGTCCGCTGAAGTCGCTGTCCGACATGCTGAAGGGCAAGCAGGGCCGCTTCCGCCAGAACCTGCTCGGTAAGCGCGTCGACTATTCCGGCCGTTCGGTCATCGTGACCGGTCCGGAACTGAAGCTGCACCAGTGCGGCCTGCCGAAGAAGATGGCGCTCGAACTGTTCAAGCCGTTCATCTATGCCCGCCTCGACGCCAAGGGTTACTCCTCGACCGTCAAGCAGGCGAAGAAGCTGGTCGAAAAGGAAAAGCCGGAAGTCTGGGATATCCTCGACGAGGTCATCCGCGAGCATCCGGTCCTGTTGAACCGTGCGCCGACGCTGCACCGCCTGGGCATCCAGGCCTTCGAGCCGATCCTGGTCGAAGGCAAGGCGATCCAGTTGCACCCGCTCGTCTGCACGGCCTTCAACGCCGACTTCGATGGTGACCAGATGGCCGTTCACGTGCCGCTGTCGCTCGAAGCCCAGCTCGAAGCCCGCGTGCTGATGATGTCGACGAACAACATCCTGCATCCGGCGAACGGCGCCCCGATCATCGTGCCGTCGCAGGACATGGTTCTCGGCCTTTATTATCTCTCGATCATGAACCAGAACGAGCCGGGCGAGGGCATGGCCTTCTCCGACATGGGCGAATTGCACCACGCTCTGGAAAACAAGGTCGTCACGCTGCATGCCAAGATCAAGGGCCGCTTCAAGACCGTCGACGCCGAGGGAAAGCCGGTTTCGAAGATCTATGAAACGACGCCCGGCCGCATGATCATCGGCGAACTGTTGCCGAAGAATGTCAACGTGCCGTTCGACATTTGCAACCAGGAGATGACCAAGAAGAACATCTCCAGGATGATCGACACGGTCTATCGTCACTGCGGCCAGAAGGACACGGTCATTTTCTGCGACCGCATCATGCAGCTTGGCTTCACCCACGCTTGCCGCGCCGGCATCTCCTTCGGCAAGGATGACATGATCATTCCGGACACCAAGGAAAAGATCGTTGGTGATACCGAAGCGCTGGTGAAGGAATATGAGCAGCAGTACAACGACGGTCTGATCACCCAGGGCGAAAAGTACAACAAGGTCGTCGATGCCTGGGGCAAGGCCACCGAGAAGGTCGCCGAGGACATGATGGCACGCATCAAGGCCGTCGAGTTCGACGCCGAGACCGGTCGCCAGAAGCCGATGAACGCGATCTACATGATGTCCCACTCGGGCGCCCGCGGTTCTCCGAACCAGATGCGCCAGCTGGGCGGCATGCGCGGTCTGATGGCCAAGCCGTCGGGCGAGATCATCGAAACGCCGATCATCTCGAACTTCAAGGAAGGCCTGACCGTGAACGAGTATTTCAACTCGACGCACGGCGCCCGCAAGGGTCTCGCAGACACCGCCTTGAAGACCGCGAACTCCGGTTACCTGACCCGCCGTCTCGTCGACGTGGCGCAGGACTGCATCGTCAACCTGGTCGATTGCGGCACCGAAAGCGGCCTCACCATGACGGCGATCGTTGATGCCGGCCAGGTCGTTGCTTCGCTTGGCGCCCGCATCCTGGGTCGTACCGCGTTGGACGATATCGATCATCCGGTCACGGGCGAGCGTATCGTCGATGCGGGCAAGATGATCCTTGAGCCGGATGTCATCGAGATCGAAAAGGCTGGTATCCAGTCGATCCGCATTCGCTCCGCACTGACCTGCGAAGTCCAGACGGGCGTCTGCTCGGTCTGCTACGGCCGTGACCTTGCTCGCGGTACGCCGGTCAACATGGGCGAAGCGGTCGGCGTCATCGCCGCTCAGTCGATCGGCGAGCCGGGCACGCAGCTCACCATGCGTACCTTCCACCTGGGCGGTACGGCGAACGTGGTCGACCAGTCGTTCCTCGAAGCGTCTTACGAAGGCACGATCCAGATCAAGAACCGCAACATGCTGCGGAACTCCGAAGGCGTTCTCGTTGCGATGGGCCGCAACATGGCGGTCACCATCCTGGACGAGCGTGGCGTCGAACGGTCTTCGCAGCGCGTCGCCTATGGTTCGAAGCTGTTCGTGGATGACGGCGACAAGGTCCGCCGCGGCCAGCGTCTCGCCGAGTGGGATCCTTATACCCGCCCGATGATGACGGAAGTCGAAGGTACGGTTCAGTTCGAAGACGTCGTCGACTCGATCTCGGTTTCGGAATCGACCGACGAATCCACCGGCATCACCAAGCGCCAGGTCATCGACTGGCGTTCGACGCCGCGTGGTTCGGACTTGAAGCCCGCGATCGTCATCAAGGATGCTTCCGGTGCGATCGCCAAGCTGTCGCGTGGCGGCGAAGCCCGCTTCCAGCTGTCGGTCGATGCGATCCTGTCCGTCGAGCCGGGCCAGAAGGTCTCCCAGGGTGACGTTCTTGCCCGTATCCCGATGGAAAGCGCCAAGACCAAGGACATCACCGGTGGTCTGCCGCGCGTCGCCGAACTGTTCGAAGCCCGTCGTCCGAAGGACCACGCCATCATCGCTGAGATCGATGGTACGATCCGCCTCGGTCGCGACTACAAGAACAAGCGTCGCGTCATGATCGAGCCGGCGGAAGACGGTGTCGAACCGGTCGAATACCTGATCCCGAAGGGCAAGCCCTTCCATCTTCAGGACGGCGACTACATCGAGAAGGGCGACTACATCCTCGACGGCAACCCGGCGCCGCACGACATCCTGGCGATCAAGGGCGTGGAAGCGCTTGCTTCCTACCTCGTCAACGAAATCCAGGAAGTCTACCGGTTGCAGGGCGTTGTCATCAACGACAAGCACATCGAAGTCATCGTCCGTCAGATGCTGCAGAAGGTCGAGATCACCGATGCCGGCGACAGCCAGTACATCGTTGGCGACAATGTCGACCGCATCGAACTCGACGACGTCAACGAGCGCTTGGCGGAGGAAGGCAAGAAGCCTGCTTCGGGCGAGCCGGTTCTGCTCGGCATCACCAAGGCGTCGCTGCAGACCCCGTCCTTCATCTCGGCCGCATCCTTCCAGGAAACCACCAAGGTTCTCACGGAGGCTGCGATCGCCGGCAAGATGGACACGCTGCAGGGGCTCAAGGAAAACGTCATCGTCGGCCGTCTCATCCCGGCTGGTACGGGCGGCACCATGACCCAGATCCGCCGCATCGCCACCTCGCGCGACGAGCTTATCCTCGAGGAGCGCAAGAAGGGGTCGGGAGCCGCCTCGGCAACCCCGATGCTGCAGGACATGGCGGGAGAAAACACCCCGGCCGAGTGATAGGCCGGAGTGCCGATCTGTCGCACCCGCTGGAATTGACGAAAGAAAGAACGCCCGGAGAAATCCGGGCGTTTTCGCGTTTTCGGGGATAGGTGAGGTTTCAAGGGTTGACCAAGGGCAAACGGGCATCATTGGAAGGTTTCTAATCTGGTCTCCGTTCGATGACGAATGGAGGCTCAAATGAATAAGTTAGTGTCCACGGTCGCCGTCAGCGTTTTGCTTGCAACGGTGACGCACGCGGCGGACCCGCCGGTCCCCGCCGATCTTCGCGAAACAGCGCTTGAAGTGTTCAAGCCCTTGCCGTCGACCATCCCCGCAGTGAAGGACAACAGGATCACCACGGAGAAGATCGCGCTCGGAAAGGCGCTCTTCTTCGACCCGCGCGTGTCGGCTTCGGGTGTCTTTTCCTGCAACTCCTGTCACAATCTTGCGACCGGCGGCGACGACAATCTCGAAACCTCGATTGGCCACGGATGGCAGAAGGGACCGCGCAACGCGCCGACCGCGCTCAACGCCGTCTTCAATATCGCGCAGTTCTGGGATGGGCGCGCCGAAGACTTGAAGGCCCAGGCCAAGGGGCCGGTCCAGGCCGGCGTCGAGATGGCCAACACACCGGACCAGGTTATCGCGGCGCTGAAGTCGATGCCGCAATATGTCGAGTGGTTCAAGGCGGCCTTTCCGGGGGAGGCCGATCCGGTCACTTTCGACAATTTTGCCAGGGCGATCGAAGCCTTCGAGGCGACGTTGATCACACCGGCGCCTTTCGACGCCTGGCTGAACGGTGACGACAATGCCATGACCGTCGAGGCGAAGCGGGGCCTGTCGCTCTTCATGGACAAGGGGTGTGCGGCCTGCCATGCGGGCATCAACGTCGGCGGGGAGGGGTATTATCCCTTCGGACTGATCGAGAAGCCCGGGGCCGAGGTCCTGCCGGAAAACGACAAAGGGCGCTTTGCCGTCACCAATACGGCAGATGATTCTTACGTCTTTCGCGCCGCGCCGTTGCGCAACATCGTGCTGACGGCACCCTATTTCCATTCAGGGAAAGTGTGGGACCTGAAACAGGCGGTCGCGATCATGGGAACGGCGCAGCTTGGCGAGGAACTGAAGGGCAAGGAGGTCGATCTGATCGTCGCCTTCCTGGATTCTCTGACCGGCAAGGTGCCGGACGTGACCTATCCAATCCTTCCGCCCGAAACCGACGTAACGCCGCGGCCGGTCAGCATCATACCGACTTCCAAATAAACAAGACCGGCGTTGGAGCATGCCGCCCGAAGGGGGACCGGTTCGGGACAGCATGCGCAAAATAAGCCGGCGAGGGGGCACCTGCTGGTCCACCGCACCAGCGGGTGCCATCCATTCTAATCTCTTTATTCGAAGCGGATGATCGAGACTTCGCCTTCGAGCGCACCCTGATAGGCGGATGCATGCGGTTCTTCCGTCGGTTCGTCGGTCAAAACGCCGATCTGGTCGAGATCGGCTTCGAGGAAACCTTCCTCCGAGAGCGCGTTGAGCGCTCCGCGCACGGCGGAATCGTCGTCCGGTGCCTGCAGCATGATGTGGAGGTCGACGCCCTCGCCATCCTTTACTTCATATCCCTTGCCGATGATGATAAAGATCATCGGCCCGTCGAGATTGTTGTCGTTGTCAGCGGCCGCCATCATCATTGTCTCCAGATACGGGAAAGACCTTTGCCCCGAAGCGGAAGCGGGATGAAAGGTTTCCGTCCTCTTTAGTTCCATTGACAGCGATTCCCAAATACAAATGCCGGCGAAGGGCCAAAACTCACGAAACCTTGTCGGAAAACCTGCCCTGTGCCCGGTAAGCCAGGGGTTTGAGGCATTATTTTCGGCGCGGCTCTTGACGGGCGGGGGGGAAAACAGTAAACGCCCCGCATCGGAAGCGATGTGAGGCTTGCCCGTTCGGAACGACTCGTTCCGGAGTACGCCTCAGACACGGTTCCATACGCACGTTGACGACACGAATGTTGCACGCATGACGCATGAGGAATGCGTCCTCTGCCTTTTGTGGTCCATCCGGAAAGCGGATCGGGCCACGTTTTGCGCATGAGGAAATGTGTGTGTCGCCGCCGGAAACGGCATCAGATTGGCCCTGATAAGGGCTTTGGAAGAAGATTTTGCAAGGGATGGTTATATGCCTACCGTAAACCAGCTGATCCGCAAGCCGCGTCAGGCGCAGGTAAAGCGCAACAAGGTTCCTGCCCTGCAGGAAAACCCGCAGAAGCGCGGCGTTTGCACTCGCGTTTACACCACGACCCCGAAGAAGCCGAACTCGGCTCTGCGTAAGGTTGCCAAGATTCGCCTGACCAACGGCTTCGAAGTGATCGGCTATATCCCGGGTGAAGGTCACAACCTTCAGGAACACTCCGTCGTCATGATCCGTGGCGGCCGCGTCAAGGACTTGCCGGGCGTTCGTTATCACATCATTCGCGGCGTTCTCGATACCCAGGGTGTCAAGAACCGCAAGCAGCGCCGTTCCAAGTATGGTGCAAAGCGTCCGAAGTAATTCGGTTTTGATTATCCCGGCGCTGCGCGAGGTTCTCCGCGTGGTAAAGCGCCTTAACAGTTGAAGAGACGAGAAGAAGTATGTCCCGACGCCATCGTGCAGAAAAGCGTGAGATCAACCCGGACCCGAAGTTCGGTGATCTCGTCGTCACGAAGTTCATGAATGCGATCATGCTTCACGGCAAGAAGTCCGTGGCTGAAAACATCGTTTACGGTGCGTTCGACGCCGTGCAGGGTAAGTCCAAGGCCGACCCGCTGGGTATCTTCCATCAGGCGCTCGACAATGTCGCGCCGCATGTTGAAGTCCGTTCGCGCCGCGTTGGTGGTGCGACCTACCAGGTTCCGGTCGACGTGCGTCCGGAGCGCCGTCAGGCCCTCGCGATCCGCTGGGTGATCGCCGCTGCCCGCAAGCGCAACGAAACCACCATGGTCGATCGTCTTTCCGGTGAACTCATGGATGCCGCCAACAACCGTGGCAGCGCCGTCAAGAAGCGTGAAGACACGCACAAGATGGCCGACGCCAACCGCGCATTCTCGCACTACCGTTGGTAATCTTCATCCGATCGAACTTCGAAAGGCAGTCCTATGGCTCGCGAGTATAAAATCGAAGACTACCGAAATTTCGGTATCATGGCGCATATCGACGCCGGCAAGACCACGACCACCGAGCGTATCCTCTATTACACCGGCAAGTCGCACAAGATCGGTGAAGTTCACGACGGCGCGGCCACGATGGACTGGATGGAGCAGGAGCAGGAGCGTGGCATCACGATCACCTCTGCCGCCACCACGACCTTCTGGAAGGGCCGTGACGGCAAGATGCGCCGCTTCAACATCATCGACACCCCCGGCCACGTCGACTTCACCATCGAAGTCGAGCGTTCGCTGCGTGTGCTCGACGGTGCGGTCGCTCTTCTCGACGCCAATGCCGGCGTGGAGCCGCAGACCGAAACTGTCTGGCGTCAGGCGGACAAGTACAACGTCCCGCGGATGATCTTCTGCAACAAGATGGACAAGACCGGTGCGGACTTCTACCGCTCGGTCGAGATGATCAAGACCCGCCTCGGCGCCACCGCCGTCGTCTGCCAGCTGCCGATCGGCGCTGAAACCGAGTTCAAGGGCGTCGTCGACCTGATCGAGATGAACGCTCTCGTCTGGCGCGACGAATCCCTCGGCGCCCAGTGGGACGTCGTCGAGATCCCGGACGACCTGAAAGCCAAGGCTGAAGAGTTCCGCGAAAAACTGATCGAGACTGTCGTCGAGATCGACGAAGAGGCGATGGAAGCCTATCTCGAAGGCGAAATGCCGGACAACGACAAGATCCGTGCGCTGATCCGCCGCGGCACGATCGACGTCAAGTTCTTCCCGATGTTCTGCGGCTCCGCCTTCAAGAACAAGGGCGTTCAGCCGCTGCTCGACGCCGTTGTCGAATATCTGCCGTCCCCGGCCGACATCCCGGCGATCAAGGGCATCGACGTCAAGACCGAAGCCGAGATCGACCGTCATGCCGATGACAACGAGCCGCTTTCGATGCTCGCTTTCAAGATCATGAACGACCCCTTCGTCGGTTCGCTCACCTTCTGCCGTATCTACTCGGGCAAGCTCGAAAAGGGCGCCTCGCTGATGAACACGGTCAAGGAAAAGCGCGAGCGTGTCGGCCGCATGCTGCAGATGCACTCGAACTCCCGTGAAGACATCGAAGAAGCCTTTGCGGGCGACATCGTCGCTCTCGCCGGCCTCAAGGAAACCACGACGGGTGATACGCTCTGCGATCCGCTGAAGCCGGTCATCCTCGAGCGCATGGAATTCCCCGAGCCGGTCATCCAGATCGCCATCGAGCCGAAGTCCAAGGGCGACCAGGAAAAGATGGGCCTTGCGCTCAACCGCCTCGCTGCCGAAGACCCGTCCTTCCGCGTCAAGACTGATGAAGAGTCCGGCCAGACCATCATTGCCGGCATGGGCGAGCTTCACCTCGATATTCTCGTCGACCGCATGCGTCGCGAGTTCAAGGTTGAAGCCACCGTCGGTGCTCCGCAGGTCGCCTATCGTGAAACGATCACGAAGAAGCACGAAGAAGATTACACGCACAAGAAGCAGTCCGGCGGTACCGGCCAGTTCGCGCGCGTCAAGATCGTCTTCGAACCGAACCCGGACGGCGACGATTTCAAGTTCGAGTCGAAGATCGTCGGCGGTGCGGTCCCGAAGGAATACATCCCGGGCGTCCAGAAGGGCATCGAAAGCGTGCTGTCTTCCGGTCCGCTTGCCGGCTTCCCGATGCTGGGCGTCAAGGCGACCCTCATCGACGGCGCCTTCCACGATGTCGACTCGTCGGTTCTGGCCTTCGAAATCGCTTCCCGCGCCTGCTTCCGTGAAGCAGCCAAGAAGGCTGGTGCCCAGCTTCTCGAGCCGATGATGAAGGTCGAAGTCGTGACGCCGGAAGATTACGTCGGCGACGTGATCGGCGACCTGAACTCCCGCCGTGGCCAGATCCAGGGCCAGGAATCGCGCGGCATCGCTGTCGTGATCAACGCCCACGTGCCGCTGGCGAACATGTTCAAGTATGTCGACAACCTGCGTTCCATGTCGCAGGGCCGCGCTCAGTATTCGATGGTCTTCGACCATTACGCGCCGGTCCCGACCAATGTCGCAAACGAAATCCAGGCAAAGTATTCCGGTCAGAAGTGACCGGAATAACAGGCTGAAACAGTAGAGATTTTTATCCCCGGAAGGGGACAAGAACGGAGAGCCGGAAATGGCAAAGAGCAAGTTTGAGCGGAATAAGCCGCACGTCAACATTGGCACGATTGGTCACGTTGACCATGGTAAGACGTCGTTGACGGCAGCGATTACGAAGTATTTCGGCGAGTTCAAGGCTTAT
>NZ_JBEAAL010000052.1:0-21149 GCF_040066075.1 Neorhizobium phenanthreniclasticum | reverse complement strand
ATTTTCGCGCAAGCCGCAACCTTGGTGGTGTTTTCCCCAAGGTCGCGACGGGCGGCCGCGTCAAGGATCATACAACGCGCCGCATAGGTGTCGGCCTCACTGTCGGCCAGCATCGCCTGAACGAGCTCGGTGACAAAGCGGCTGACCGTCTCCAGGAGCACGTTGAATGTATCTGTGTTAGGGCCATCGAAAGCCCTCCTTCCATTTGAAATTCCACCTAGCGCGCGACCAGATCACGACTGATGACTTGTCTCTGAATCTGGTTGGTACCTTCCCAGATCTGGGTAACTTTGGCTTCGCGCATCAGCCGTTCGACGCGGTTGCCTCGAACGTAGCCGTGCCCCCCGAAGACCTGAACGGCGTCCGTCGTCATCCGCATGGCCAGGTCCGACGCCTTCACCTTTATGGTCGAGGCTTCGACGCTGATGTCTTCGACGCCTTCGTCGACAAGGCGGCCGACATGATCCAGCAGAACCCGCGTTGCGAGGAGCTCGATGGCGAGATCGGCAAGCATGAAGGCGATCGCCTGGTGTCCGATGATCTTTCTACCGCCCTGCTGGCGCTCGTTCGCGTAGGCGACCGCATCATTGAATGCAGCAGAGGCGATGCCTAACGCCTGAGCGCCGACGCTCGGACGGGACTTGTTGAGGACGTTTAGCATGATCTTCATGCCGTCACCGGGATTGCCAAGAAGGTTGGCGCGCGGGATGCGGCAATCGTTGAAGGCTAGCTCGGCCGTGGACGAGGCGTTCGTGCCCATTTTAGATTCGAGGCGCACGATGTCGAAGCCGGGCGTGCCTTTTTCCACGATGACGGCAGAGACCCCCTTGGAGGAATCCTCCAGTTCGCTCCACTTCCCGAACAGAAGGAGCACATCGGCGACGTCGCCGGTCGTGATGAAGATTTTACCCCCATTAATGACGATCTCGTCGCCATCCGGCTGGAATCTGGTGCGGATGTTCGAACCGTCGGAGCCCGCATGCGGCTCGGTAATCGCCATGGCGCCGAGCCCGCCTCCGGCAATGACCGGCAACAAGCGCTGCTTCTGCTCTTCTGTCCCGAACTGGAGAATGGGTTTGACCACCGCGCCGGTGGTTCCGAAGATGATGCCGGTCGATGCGCAAGCCTCGGAGATGAGGCGGACAATTTCAAGGAAGCAGCGGTAGCTGACCGGTGAACCACCATATTCTTCGGGTACAAAAATACCGTTCAGCCCAATATCCTTGAAGAGGCCGAAATTTTCCCACGGAAATTCCTTGCCCTCGTCGAACCTGTCAGCATTCGGTGCGATCACCTCCGCCGCTAGCCGGGACACCTGCTCGATAATCATGGCTTCTTCGTCGGACCATGAACGCGACTGCTCAAAATGCGCAAACAACTTCATAACGTAGAGATCCATCTCAATTTCGGATGCGGGCTTACTGCCCGCGCATCCCGCGCAGGCAGTGTTTCAGACGCGGGCTCTTAGCGAAGGAGCGCGCACTCACTCTCGGAAACAGGCCGGAAGGCCTGATCGGCCGGAATGGTGGCGAGCTTATTGTAGAGGTCCCAGGGGGTCTTCGAATCCTCGGGCTTCTTGACCTCGAACAGATACATGTCGTGCAGCTTGCGCCCATCCTTTCGGACAGTGCCCTTGCCGAAAGCTTCATCCTCGGTCGGCAGCTCTTCCATTTTCGCCACCACAGCCCTGCCGTCGGTCTTCGATCCTACGGCTGCCAGCGCCTTCAGATAGTGAAGTGTGGCTGAGTAGGCGCCGGCATGGACCTGGCCGGGCATCTTCCCGCCAGCCCGCTCCGCAAATCTTGTTGAAAACGCGCGGGTGCCGTCGTTCAGATCCCAGTAGAAGGCCTCGGTGACGACGAGGCCCTGCGCCGTTTGGATGCCGAGACTGTGAACATCGGTGATGAATACCAGAAGACCGGCAAGCTTGATCCCGCTGGCAGTCAATCCGAACTCGGCGGCTTGCTTCACAGCATTGATCGTATCCGCGCCGGCATTGGCCAACCCCACAACGTTGGCCCCGGACGACTGTGCTTGCAGCAAGTAGGATGAGAAGTCCGGGGTGTTGATCGGGTGCCGGACGCTTCCCAACACCTTGCCGCCCGCGGCCTCGACGAAGCGTGACGTGTCGCGCTCCATTGCGTGACCGAAAGCGTAGTCGGCTGTCACGAAGAACCACTTGTCGCCGCCCGAGCGTGCGAGAGCGTCGCCCGTGCCCTTGCTCAGGGCATAGGTGTCGTAGGTCCACTGAACGGTGTTGGCCGAGCAAGACTTGTTGGTGATGTCCGAGCTTGCCGGGCCGGATGCGAGAAAGACCTTGTCGCTGTCCGCAGCCAATTTGCTGACCGCCAGCGCAACTGCAGAACTCGCGACGTCGACGACGGCATCGACGCCGTCCTGGTCGAACCATTTGCGAACGACGGCTGACCCGACGTCGGGCTTGTTCTGATGGTCCGCCGAGATCACTTCAATTTTGAAATCAGGATGCGACTTCTGAAACTCCTCCGCAGCCATCTGCGTTGCGATGACCGAGCCCTTCCCAGACAAATCCGCGTATGGGCCGCTGAGATCTGTCAAGACCCCAAGCTTGACAGCGGTTTCAGCCCAGGCCGGGTCGTGAAGCGACACGAGCGCACAGGCAAGCAACAGACCTTTCAATTTCATTTCCATCTCCTCCCAAAGAAAACGGCCACGGGGACCGCCGTGAACAAGGTAGCGAAACGGCCTAATCAATGTCAATATGTTGATCTATTTTTTTGACCGCACAGAATTTCCATTGTGCACCGCACAAGTAGAAAAGCAGAGAATGCTCTACTGATATGGCTATTTTAGAGCAAACTAAACGTCCATCGGTATCGGTGGCCAGTGAGATCTGCGGTTATATGCGCAACGATATTGACATAGTTTTCGCCCCGATCTAGGTCTTATGGCACGATGGTCTCCCGGCAGGAGGGAGGCGTTGGTGTTGGGAGGAGCAGTTTCGATGAGGGACGGATATTCCGCTCTGCTTAAGCCTATCCGCGTGGGCAACGTGACATTGGGCAATCGCGTCGTAATGGGATCGATGCACACAGGTCTCGAATGCCATCCGGAGCGATTTGAGGAGCTTGGCCGGTTCTACGCCGAGCGCGCAAAAGGAGGTGTCGGGTTGATCGTCACCGGCGGATTTGCGCCTTCATTCGCCGGGCGCATGAAGGACGAGCCGGGGACCTTCGAGTTTTCCGATCAGGTTGAGGATCACCGAAAGATTACAAACGCGGTCCACGCTGCCGGCGGCCGCATTCTGCTGCAAATCCTGCACGCTGGACGCTATGGATATCATCCGGCGATTGTCGCACCTTCAGCGATCAAGTCCCCCATCAATCGCGACGCTCCCCGCGAGTTGTCACCTTTTGAGATCGAGGAAACGATCGCCGCCTACGCCAATACAGCCCAGCTTGCCTCCGGGGCTGGTTACGACGGCGTCGAGGTGATGGGCTCGGAAGGCTATCTGATTAGCCAGTTTCTGGCCGTCCGCACCAACAAACGGGAGGATTCGTGGGGCGGTTCACTTGAAAACCGCGCCCGATTTCCGCTCTCCGTAATTCGGGCTGTTCGTGCTGCGATAGGCAACGGACCGATCCTTTCCTATCGCATCTCTGCACTTGAACTGATCGAAGGTGGGCTGAACGACGAGGAAACGGTCTGGCTCGCGCAGCAGGTCGAAAAAGCCGGCGCCGACTGTCTGTCGACGGGTGTCGGGTGGCATGAATCGACGGTGCCGACGATCGCGGGCACAGTCCCGCACGCCGCCTTCGCCGAGGCAACTCGCCGCATCAAGGCCGCCGTCAGTATTCCCGTTACCGCGAGCAATCGGATCAATCTTCCAGAGGATGCGGAACGGCTCGTGGACGATGGTTCTGCGGACCTCATTTCGATGGCCCGTCCGTTCCTGGCGGACCCTGCCTTTGTCAAGAAGGTGGAAAGCGGGCGGCCGGATCTGATCAATATCTGCATCGCCTGCAACCAGGCCTGTCTCGATCACTATTTCACCGATCAGGTCATCAGTTGCCTGGTCAATCCAAGAGCTGCGCGCGAGGGTGAATTTTCCGATCTGCCGGCAGAGCGATCCAAAAGGATCGCGGTCGTTGGGGGCGGTGTGGCTGGCATTTCTGCGGCGCTGGAGGCCGGCAACCGTGGCCACGACGTTACGCTCTACGAGGCTGGACCGGAAATCGGTGGACAGTTCACGCTGGCTGCGCGCGTGCCGGGCAAGGAAGACTACGGTCGGGCGATCGAGAGCTTCAAGAGGCAGCTCGATGAAGCCGGTGTCCATGTCCACACTGGCCAGCGCATCAGCAGCGAAGCGCTTTGCCGTGAGAATTTCGACGACGTGATCGTCTCGACCGGCGTCGCACCCCGTTTGCTGGACATTCCGGGTGCCGACGATCCCCGGGTTGTCGGATATACCAGCATTCTCGACGGTTCGGTCAAGACCGGACAGCGTGTCGTCGTCATTGGTGCTGGCGGTATCGGCCATGACGTGGCGCTCTTCGTTGCGCTTGGCGACGGCCACGAACCCCAATCTGTTGCCGATTTCGAGGATCGCTGGGGCGTGAAGGGCAGTCCCCATCCGCATCCGGCTCAGCGCACGGTTACCATGGTCAAACGCTCTCCCGGTCACTTCGGGCGCACACTCGGCAAGAGCACCGGCTGGATACTCAGGAAGGAATTGAAAGACCTTGGAGTTCGTCAGATCGGCGAGGCCAGATATCTGAAGATCGATGCCGAGGGATTGCACATCCAGGTTCAGGACGAGGTCAAGATCATCCCGGCCGACACCATAGTCGTGTGTGCGGGGCAGGAATCGGTCCGTGGTCTGGCAGACGAACTGGAGGCTCGTGGGCAGTCGGTGCATGTCATTGGCGGTGCGAAACGCGCCGGCGAACTCGATGCGAAACGCGCGATGTTCGAGGGAACTCTTGTGGGAAATCGGGTCTGAGTGACTGACTGAAGGAAGGCTTGCAACCGTTGGATGCGGGCTCTGAAGGCGAGCCCCGACAAGCAATATGTGTTGTTTTTTAGGAGGAAGAACGTGACATTGAATCTGGATGAACCTTTTCTGCAGCGAAGGCCCGCCAACTACCGCCCTTTGACACCGCTGAACTTCCTGTTGCGCGCCGCCGATGTGTTTCCGGATCGGGTGGCGATCGTCCACGGGGAGGAACATTACACGTGGCGGCAATACGCCAAACGCTGCAAGCAGCTCGCGTCCGCGCTGATGCGGACGGGAATCCGCAAGGGTGACGCAGTCGCGATCCTCTCCCCCAATACGCCGGCGATGCTGGAGGCACATTTCGGCGTGCCTATGTCGGGCGGCCTTCTCAACACGCTGAACATCCGTCTGGACGCGGCGGCCATCGCCTTAATCCTCGAACACTGTGAAGCCAAGGTATTCCTGGTCGACAAGCAGTTCAGCGATATCGCAGAAGAGGCGCTTGCCCTCATGAAAAGCAAACCGGTTGTCGTCGACATCGAGGATTCGCTCGCGGAGGGCGGCAAGCGGATCGGCTACTACACCTACGAAGAATTCCTTGAGCGCGGGCACGCGGACGAACCGACCTATTGGCCCGAGGATGAATTCGAGGCAATTGCCCTCAACTACACGTCAGGCACCACGGGAAATCCGAAAGGTGTGCTCTATCATCATCGTGGCGCCTATCTGATCTCGCTTGGACAGCTTCTTCATCACAAGATGGATGCCGACTCTGTCTATCTCTGGACTCTGCCGATGTTCCATTGCAACGGCTGGTGCTTCTCCTGGGCGATCGCTGCTGTCGGCGGAACCCATGTATGCCTGCGCAAGGTTATTCCCGAGGAGATTTTCGAGGCGATACGGACGCATGGCGTAACGCATCTATGCGGAGCGCCGACCGTGCTTGGTATGCTGATCGAGAGTGGAAAGGCTGCCGGCCGGACGTTGGAGCGACCAGTTGCCGTCATGACAGCGGGTGCTGCTCCCCCTGCGGCTGTGTTGAAGGAAACCGAGACGCTCGGCTTTGTCGTCCGACATGTCTACGGCTCGACGGAGCTGCATAGTGTGACGACGCTTTGCGACTGGCACCGTGAATGGGACGATCTCGGGCCTGACGATCGATCGAAGAAAATGGCCCGTCAAGGTGTGCGGACCGCTGTGACTGACGCACTGGTGGTTGCCGATCCGGTCACACTGGAACCCGTTCCACACAATGGCTCCGCGATCGGCGAAATCCTCTTTCGTGGCAGCATCGGAATGAAAGGTTACCTGAAGAACCCGGAGGCAACGGAAGAGGCTTTCAGGGGCGGCTGGTATCACACAGGCGACCTCGCCGTGGTTCATGAGGACGGGTACGTCGAAATCAAGGACCGCACGAAAGACATCATCATCTCCGGCGGCGAGAACATCTCATCGATTGAGATCGAGGATGTCCTCTTCAAGCATCCGGCCGTGTCTTATGCTGCCGTCGTCGCCATGCATAGCGACCGCTGGGGCGAACGTCCCTGCGCCTTTGTGGAGCTGAAACCGGGCTCCTCGAACCAGATCACGGAGAAGGAGTTGCTCGATTTTTGTCGCGCGCGTCTCGCCAAATACAAGGTGCCGGACCACGTGATCTTCGGGCCGATCGAAAGGACGGCCACCGGGAAAGTGCAGAAATTCAGACTGCGCCAACTTATTCAACAAAGCGAACAGAGCGCCTCACGCTCGTAGAGTGGAGTAGATAAATGAGAGGTTTGAAAGAGCGCGTCGCGCTCGTGACCGGCGCCGCAGGCGGTATCGGCCGGGCGATCTGCAATCGATTCGTCGATGAGGGTGTCAAGCTCATTGCGGCGGACGTCAACGATGCGTCCCTTAGCGAGTTTGCCGGTGAACTTAACAGCCGCGGTGGCGATGTCCTGCCGCTGGCATTTGACATCACAAGCTTCGAGGAAGTCGTCTCGGCCGTTGCCGAGGCCGTCGCGCATTTCGGCAAGATCGACGTCCTCGTCAACAATGCCGGATGGGACATCGCCAAACCCTTCCTCGATACCGAACCCGAACTATGGGACAAGATCATTTCGATCAATCTGCGTGGTCCGCTCAATCTGCACAAGGCGGTGCTTCCGCATCTGATTGCAGCTGGTGGCGGCAAGGTAATCAACATCGCGTCGGACGCCGGCCGCGTAGGTTCCTCCGGCGAGTCCGTTTATTCAGCCTGCAAAGGCGGTCTCATTGCCTTTTCCAAGACGGTCGCCCGCGAATGCGCCCGCGACAATGTCCGGGTCAACGTGGTATGCCCCGGCCCTACCGATACGGCCCTGCTGCGTTCGTTCGTCGGCGAAGGCGAATACGGCCAGACGATCTACGACAAGCTTCAGAAGGCTATCCCGCTCAAGCGTCTTGGCCAGCCAGACGATATTCCCGGCATGGTCGCATTCTTCGCGAGCAGCGACGCGGATTTCATCACCGGCCAGGTCATCAGCGTGTCCGGCGGCCTGACGATGCACGGGTAAGGAGCGAAAATATGGACTATCAAGATATCATTTATGACGTCCGGGAAGCCGCGGCCTGGATCACCATCAACCGACCGGAAAAGTATAACGCTTTTCGTGGCCAGACTTGCGAGGAGTTGATTCATGCGATCAACAAGGCAAGCTGGGACAAGGCGATCGCCGCGATCGTACTGACGGGGGCCGGTCCAAAAGCGTTCTGCACCGGGGGGGACCAGTCTGCGCATGACGGCGCCTATGACGGGCGTGGCACGATCGGTCTGCCGGTGGAGGAACTTCAGTCCGTCATCCGGGATGCGCCGAAGCCAGTTATCGCGCGCGTGAATGGTTTCGCCATCGGCGGAGGTAACGTCCTCGTGACATGTTGCGACCTAGCGATCGCTTCATCGACCGCCGTGTTCGGGCAGGTTGGACCGAAGGTAGGATCAGTCGATCCAGGCTTCGGAACGGCCTTGCTGGCTCGCGTGGTCGGTGAAAAGAAAGCCCGAGAAATCTGGATGCTGTGCCGGCGCTATCCGGCTGAACAGGCCCTGCAAATGGGTCTGATCAACGCGGTGGTGGCGCCGGAGGAGCTGGATGCGGAAGTGGATCGCTGGTGCGCAGAAATCGCGGCGCTCAGTCCTACGGCGATCGCGATCGCGAAGAAGTCGTTTAATCTCGACTCGGAATCGATCCGCGGCATCTCCGGTATCGGCATGCAGGCGCTGAGCCTGTTTTACCAGACCGAGGAGTCCAAGGAGGGTGTGAAGGCCTTCCTCGAAAAGCGCCCACCAAAGTTTCGCTGAGGCGCTCCAGCACTGATTGGGCGAACCAGAAGGGAACCCGGCATGCAGAAGATCGAAGTCGGCGGCGCCCTGATCGAATATGCTTGGTTCCCGCCGGCACCACGAGAAGACGATCGGCTCTCAACGGCGCCGATCGTTTTCCTGCATCATGGTTTTGGGTGCGTGGCCGACTGGAAGGCCTTTCCGACAAAGGTGGCGATGGCCACCGGTCATCCAGCGCTAGCCTATTCTCGCCGCGGCTGTGGAGCCTCTTCTGCCCTGCCTGGACCAAGAGACATCGGCTACCTGCATGAAGAAGCCCGCCAATTCCTGCCGATGCTGCTCGACGCCCTCGGCGTCGATCGGTGCCATCCGTACGGCCATAGCGATGGCGCCACGATCGCCCTGCTCTTCGCGTCGGCATTTCCAGACCGCGCCCTTTCGTCGATCGTCGAGGCGCCGCATGTGTTTGCAGAGAAGCTGACCCTGGACGGGGTCGCGGCATTGTCGCAACGATACGAGACGGATCCTGCCTTGCGCGAGAAGCTCGCCAGATACCACCGGGACCCGGACGGAGCATTCCTCGTATGGGCTCGAACCTGGCTTCTGCCAGAGTTCCGCGATTGGACAATCGTCGGCGAACTTGACAAACTGCGGCTGCCGCTGCTTGTGATCCAGGGCTCTACCGATCCATTCGGAACTTTGGAACACGCTCGTCTGATCGGCGAACGTGCGGGGCAGTGTGTATCGATCCTGGAGCTCGCCGAGAGCGGCCACAATCCTCACGTCGAAGCCGAGTCGGCCATACTGAAGGCGGTGGTCGATTTTCTGCGCGAGGCGGAGAAATGTTCTGTAGACCGAACCGAAGACAAATATAAGAGTCGCTGAGTATTTTCGTTCCGTTCCAGGCTGCGGAATATAGTTTGATGGTAAGAGTGAAGACGATGGCAGACCAGGACATGGAAAGAACCGACCCCAGGCGTGGGTTCGATTTCGACGAGGTATTGGACAATCAGATGGTAGAAACGTCTCGTACAAGCTCGTCGGCCCGGCGTCGTCGTTCCTCAAATGGCGCGGAAGACGCCGTCTCGGGAGAGGTTGTCAATTCCACTTCGGCTCGCAATCCCGGAAACGACCAGCTCAACAACCGGATCTTTTTCCGGCTATTCCAGCTCGGCAACGAACTGCAGCGGCAGGCGATGCAGCAGCTCGGCATCACCACCGTCCAGTGGGCGGCGCTCGGTGCGCTCTCGCAGGACAAGTTTGCGTCGGGCATCCCTTTCGGTCAACTCGGCGACTACCTGGTCGTCACCCGGCAGAACCTCGATGGCGTGATCAAGCGTCTCGAGCGGGACGGCCTGGTACAGCGGGTGACCGGCGATGGGGACAAGCGTGCCCGTCTCGTCCAGCTGACGCCGTCCGGCCGCACCTATTGGCAGGAAACGCTGCAGCGAATTTTCCAGTTCTACGATCAGGCCACCGCTCACTTCTCGTTCGACGACCGTGTCGCGCTCGTTCACTATCTCAACGCGCTGCAGAAGGATCTCGCCGGCGTGGAACTGCCCAAGTCGGGTCTTCCGAAAAGAAATCGATCCTAGACGGTCGAGATTGCTATCGACCGGTTTCGGTCTTTCCCAACAGAGTTTTCACCGGAGTGAGGCCAGGCACAATGATAGCGTTCCAATCGAGGCGAGCGTCGAGAGGATAATGGTCCTGGACGAAACCTGCGCATCCCGCCGATAGAATTCCGCCAACATGAACGATCCTGTGCCGGCGGGAAGCGCGGCCAGCAGCACCGCCGCCTCGGTCGTAAACGACGGAAGGTGAAACACGAAGCGGGCAAGCAGCCAGGCAAGGAGCGGATGCAGGATCAGCTTGCAGCCGGACAGGAAAATCGCGGTGCCATAGCCTTCCCTTGTTGTCTGTCGCTTCGATGCGAGAAACAACCCGAGCGCCACGAGCGCGCAAGGAGCGGCCGCGCCACCGAGCAGTTTCAGAAACGTTTCCGCCGGTGCCGGCAATTCGATACCCAGGATGGGAAAGGCCGTCGCGGACAAGGAAGCGACGAGGATCGGATTGCGGATCAGAGTGCAGCTCACCTTGGCCGGCAGCGCGCGCCTCGAAGGGCCGGCTCTGAAGGGCCACCTCGACGATGACGATCGTGGCGGCGAAGATCACGCACATGGTGATGATCGAGCCGATCGTGGCCGGAACGAGGGCCTCCTGCCCCAGCGCGGCAAGTACGATCGGGAATCCGACGAAGCCGATGTTGGAATAGCCGGCATTGAGGCCTTCGATTGCCGCGTCGGCCAGATTGCGATGTCCTCGAAAGCGAACCGCCATCGCCACGGTCATGGCGAGTAGGCCGCTCAGTGTGAAGACGGCGATGAACCCCGGTTGCCAGAGCTCGGACCAATTGGCACTCGCGATGATGTTGAACAGCATCGCAGGGAGCGCCAGCCAGACGACGAACCGGTTGATCTCGCCAGCCGCTGCCGAACCGAGCACGCCGGTCCGCCCTGCCAGCCAGCCGGCAAAGATCAGGGCGAAGACGGGAATGACGAGCAGGAATGCGGAAATCACAGTTGACGACCCCGTATGTCGTTACCACGCGATGCGGGACGTGCATTCGACCCGGAGAGCCCCGCGGTGCGTGCCTCGATGGACTGAAGCACAGAGATCATGTCCTCCCTGGCGTTTCCCAGGCCCACGCTCTCGCCGTAAAGATCGCTTGCCAGATTGAGAAGCGGGGTGGCTATCCCGGCAGCGCGCGCTGCATCGGCGATCAGCCGTGTGCTGTTGAAGGCGTCTTCCGTCGCGGCCTGGACGGAGAAGTCCCGCGCGATGAACTTCGGCAGCTTCATACGGGTGAAGTCGCAATTCATCGGACCGGAATCGATCGCCGCTTTGAAAGTGGGAAGATCCAGACCGTGACGGTCGGCGAAATGAACGGCCTCGGCCATGGCCGCAAGCATAGCGTTCAGATAGAGGTTCACGGTCAGCTTCATCAAAAGTGCATTGCCGACCGGACCGCAGAGGACCGTTTCCCGGCACATCGGCGAAAGCAGCGGGCGAACTTCCCCCACGATGTCCGGATCTCCCCCGAGAAGTGAGACGAGTTGTCCGGTCTCTGCGGGCTTGCGAGAGCCCGAAACGGGTGCCTCGACGTAGTGACCGCCGGCTGTGTTAATGTCGGCGGCAAGAGCTCGTGAATATTCTGGCGAATTCGAGCCCATCGACACGACGACATGGCCATTTACCAGATCGCCGAATCCCAGGGTGCCACGCTTGAGGACCGCGTCAAGCGCCGTCTCGTTTACCAGCATGCAGATCACGACACGGGTGCGCGCGAACACGTCATCGACACTGGCCACAGCGGTTGCGCCGGCTTCTCGCAAGGCTTCGCGGGGCTCAGGTGAGCGGTTCCAGACGATCAGCCGTGTTCCTGCTTTCACCAGATTGAGGGCCATCGGCCTGCCCATCACGCCAAGGCCGATAAAGCCGATTTCTTCCGTGGTACCTGTCATCATAGAATCTCCGTTGCGGCCTTGCATCAAAACAGCCGGTCGAGCCAGCCGTGCTTGTCATCGGCGCGTCCGAACTGAATGTCAGTCAAGGCTGCCTTGAGCCGCTGCGTGACCGGACCAGCCTTGCCGTCACCGACCGTAAAC
Source organism: Neorhizobium phenanthreniclasticum (assembly GCF_040066075.1). NCBI lineage: Bacteria > Pseudomonadati > Pseudomonadota > Alphaproteobacteria > Hyphomicrobiales > Rhizobiaceae > Neorhizobium > Neorhizobium phenanthreniclasticum. The sequence continues at coordinate 9,208 of NZ_JBEAAL010000052.1, read as the reverse complement.
CCGTGCGTGCGGCCCTTGACCTTGCCGATCGGCGTCACCACGGCGGCCGTGCCGCAGGCGAAAGCCTCCGTCAGTCGGCCGCTTCGGGCATCCTCCTGCCACTGGTCGATCGAATAGCGTTCTTCCCGCACCGTCAGGCCCATGTGCCGGCCCAACGTGATAAGCGATTCGCGGGTAATCCCCGGCAGGATCGTGCCGCCAAGCGGCGGTGTCTGAAGCGAGCCATCTTCGAAGACGAAGAAGACGTTCATGCCGCCGAGTTCCTCAACCCATCTGCGCTCGACAGCATCAAGGAAAACGACCTGCTCGCATCCCTCGCGTAATCCCTCAGCCTGGGCGGCGAGGCTTGCCGCATAATTGCCGCCGCATTTGGCGGCGCCGGTCCCACCGGGTGCTGCGCGTGTGAAATTTTCCGAGACCCAGAGCGTGACTGCAGGTCCGTCACCCTTGAAATACGAAGCGACCGGAGAGGCAATGACACAGAATATATAATCGCAGGACGGCTTGGTGCCGAGCGCCACCTCGGTGCCGATCATGAACGGGCGCAAATAGAGCGCGGCCCCTTGGGCCGACGGGATCCACTCGCGGTCAATACACACCAGCGCCCGCACCGACTCGACAAAAAGGTCCTCGGGCAGATCCGCCATGGCAAGCCGTTCGGCGGAATTGCGAAATCGGCGGGCGTTGGCGTGTGGACGAAATAGCGTGGCGCCGCCGTCGGGCAGCCGATAAGCTTTCATCCCCTCGAAAATCTCGAGCGCGTAGTGAAGGACGCTCGTGGCTGGATCGAGATCGAGCGCCTTGCGCGGTTCGATTCTCCAGTCCTGCCACCCACGATCCTCGCTGTAGCGCATGGTGACCATGTGGTCGGTGAACACACGTCCCCAACCCGGATTGGCAAGCAGCAATTCCCGTTGTTCACCGGTCACGGGATTAGGGTTTTTCTTCACATCAAAAGTCGGCTTCGTCTTGTTCATCGTCGTCATTTCCTTTGGCAACATGACATCGTCACCGCTGAACCAAGACCTATCCCGAGCTACGTGGATTTTGCTTGCGTATATGACCAGGATTTCTGATTTATTGGCAGTCTGGAGCTGAATTGTCGCAGATCGCGACACTCACTGCTAAAAGTTCAGGGAACACATCACGATGAACAAATTTGACGATATCGACCGACGCATCCTGCGTGTGCTTCAGAAGGACGGCGCTATCCAGAACGTCCAACTCGCGGAAAAGGTCGGCTTGTCGCCCTCGCCCTGTTCACGGCGGGTCAAGATGCCGGAAGAGGCCGGCATCATCGAACGCTACGTCGCTCTGGTCGATGCATCCAAGGTGGGGCTGGGACTGACGGTCTTTGCCAGGATCTGGTTGACTGGGCAGGACGTCGAGACTGTCGATCATTTCACGGATCAGGTGCGGCGCCTGTCAAACGTCGTCGAATGCCATCTGATGGCGGGGGACTGCGATTTTCTTCTCCGCGTGGTGGCGGCCGACCTAGACGACTACCGCAGGTTCCAGGTCAACCATCTGACCCGGATCAAGGGGGTCCGGAGCGTCAAGACCGAAATCCCCATGCAGAAGATCAAGCTGACGTCGGAATTGCCGGTTTGAGACCCCTTCGCTTTCACCCATGAAGCGGTAGCCGAACGTTATAGGTTTCCTGTCCAGCGTCGGCGGCCCCACATGGCGATTTCGACTTGATGACAGCCGACGAGAGTATTTTGAAGTCATGGTTCCCATGATCATCGCGGGGCGGATCTTTCAGGGAAAGAAAACCCAGTCTGCAGCCCATTTTTGGGGGACACGTCCTACATACTAGCGTAAACCGGCCCCTCGCCACCTTGTGACGGCACCCAGTTGATGTTCTGGTTGGGGTCCTTGATGTCACAGGTCTTGCAGTGCACGCAGTTCTGCGCGTTGATCACATAGACCTCCTCACCGTCTTTCTCCACCCATTCATAGACGCCTGCCGGGCAATAGCGTGTCGATGGACCGCCATAAACATCATGCTCGGACCGCTTCTGCAATTCCATATCCCTCACCTGAAGATGCACCGGCTGGTCTTCCTCATGGTTGGTGGACGACATGAACACTGATGACAACCGGTCGAAGGTCAACACGCCGTCAGGCTTGGGATAGGCGATCGGCTTGTGTTTTGCGGCGGGTTCCAGACTCTGCGCATCCGTCTTGCCGTGCTTCAGCGTGCCGAAGACGGAAAGGCCGAACAGCGTGTTCGTCCACATGTCCAGACCGCCAAGGCCAATCCCTAGTAGCGTGCCAAACCTTGACCAAAGCGGTTTGACGTTACGCACCCGCTTCAGATCCTTGCCGATCTCGCTATCGCGCCATTCGTTCTCGATTCCGACAACCTCGTCCCTGTGCACGCTCGGCTGCAATCGCATCGGCAATCCTATCAGCCGCCAGCATGCCCGACAGCACTGCATTATGACTGCCCTTGATGCGTGGCACATTGACCAGACCGGCCGAACAGCCGATCAGCGCACCGCCGGGGAACGTCAGTTTCGGCACCGACTGGTAACCGCCTTCGGTAATGGCGCGCGCACCATAGGAAAGACGCTTGCCACCCTCGAAAGTATCGCGGATCGCCGGATGCGTATTGAACCGTTGGAATTCCTCGAACGGATAAAGATAGGGGTTCTTGTAGTTCAGGTGCACCACGAAACCGACGGCAACCAGATTGTCTTCAAGGTGATACAGGAACGAACCGCCACCGGTCCTGAACCCCAGAGGCCAGCCAAACGAGTGTTGCACGAGACCCTGCCTGTGCTTCTCAGGTGTGACCTGCCATAGTTCCTTGATGCCGATACCGAACTTCTGCGGTTCGCGATCCTTCTGAAGATCGAACCTTGCAATAAGCTGCTTGGCAAGAGAACCACGCACACCCTCACCGATCAGCGTGTATTTGCCGAGCAATTCCATGCCACGGGTGTAGTTCGGGCCGTGTTCACCGTTTCGTTCAACGCCCATGTCGCCAGTGGCAACACCGATGACGGCGCCTTCATCGTTATAAAGCACTTCGCTGGCGGCAAAGCCGGGATAGATCTCGACACCGAGAGCTTCGGCCTTTTCCGCCAGCCACCGACAGACCAGCCCCAACGAAACGATGTAGTTGCCATGATTGTTCATCAAAGGCGGCATCAGCATATTCGGAAGCCGGATCGAACCGGCAGGGCCTAAAAACAGGAACTGATCATCCTTCACTTCGGTTTTGAACCGGTGCTCCTCTTCCTCACGCCAGCCGGGCAAAAGCCTGTCGATGCCGACCGGATCGACAACCGCACCGGACAGGATATGCGCACCAACCTCCGCACCCTTTTCCAGCACCACAACGGAAAGCTCAGGATTGATCTGCTTAAAACGGATCGCAGCCGACAACCCGGCAGGACCAGCCCCCACGATCACAACGTCGAACTCCATTGCCTCTCGTTCAGGCAGATCCTGGATGCTTTCCACATCCATTTCAGACACGTTCCAGCGCAATGGCGATGCCCTGGCCGACGCCGATGCACATCGTGGCAAGCGCCTTCTTCTTGCCGGTCAGCGACAGTTCGAGGGCTGCCGTGCCGGCAATGCGGGCGCCGGACATGCCGAGCGGGTGCCCAAGTGCGATCGCCCCGCCGTTCGGGTTCGCGCGCGGATCGTCATCGGCGATCCCGAGCAGGCGGAGCGTCGCAAGGCCTTGGGAGGCAAAGGCTTCGTTGAGTTCGACGACATCGAGATCGGTTGCGGCCCAGCCGATGCGGGCCAGCAGCTTCTGCGAGGCCGTGGCGGGGCCGATGCCCATAATGCGCGGCAGAACGCCAGCCGTCGCACCACCGACGATGCACGCGATCGGGGTGAGGCCGTATTTCTTCACCGCCGCAGCCGAGGCGATGATGAGGGCGGCCGCGCCGTCATTGACGCCCGACGCGTTGCCGGCGGTTACCGTTGCGCCGTCAAGGCGGTTGAGGGGCTTCAGCTTGGCCAGCGCCTCGACGTTGGTCGCGCGGGGATGCTCGTCCTTCGCCACCGTCAGCGGATCGCCCTTCTTCTGGGGAATGCTGACGGAAACGATTTCCTTGTCGAGACGGCCGTTGGCCTGGGCGGCGGAAGCCTTTTCCTGACTGCACACGGCAAAGGCATCCTGATCGCTGCGGGAGACTTGGTAGTCGATGGCGACGTTGTCGCCGGTCTCGGGCATGGAATCGACGCCGTAAAGCGCCTTCATTGCCGGGTTGACGAAGCGCCAGCCGATGGTGGTGTCGTAGATTTCCGCCTTGCGGGAGAAGGCGCTGTCTGCCTTCGGCATGACGAACGGGGCGCGGCTCATGCTTTCGACGCCGCCGGCGATCATCAGGTCGGCCTCACCGGCCTTGATGGCCCGGGCGGCGGTGATGACCGCGTCCATGCCGGAGCCGCACAGGCGGTTGATCGTGGTGCCGCTGACCGAAACCGGCAGACCGGCCAGAAGCAGCGACATGCGGGCGACGTTACGGTTGTCTTCGCCTGCCTGGTTGGCGCAGCCGAAGATCACGTCGTCGACGGCTTCCCAGTCGACGGCCTTGTTGCGCTCGACAAGCGCCTTGAGGGGGATCGCTCCGAGATCGTCGGCCCGGACGGACGAAAGCGCGCCGCCGAAACGGCCGATGGGCGTGCGGATGTAATCGCAGATAAAAACTTCGGTCATGGAATGCTCCTCCGGAAAGCGCTCAAAGTGCCTTTTCAAAAGCAGGCAGGATGTCAAAGAGATCGCCCACGAGGCCGTAATCGGCAACCTGAAAGATTGGCGCTTCATCGTCCTTGTTGATGGCGACGATGACCTTGGAATCCTTCATGCCGGCCAGATGCTGGATAGCACCGGAGATGCCGCATGCGATGTAAAGCTGCGGTGCAACCACCTTGCCGGTCTGACCGACCTGCCAGTCGTTCGGGGCATAACCGGCATCGACGGCGGCGCGCGATGCGCCAACGGCGGCACCGAGCTTGTCGGCCACGGGAAGAATGAGTTCCCTGAACTTTCCGAAAGATCCGAGCGCCCGCCCGCCGGAGATGATGATCGTCGCCGACGTCAGTTCCGGACGGTCGGAGGAGGCAAGCGCATCCGATACGAAGGAAGAAACGCCTGGGTTCGCAGCAGCTGCAATGTTTTCAACCGAAGCGGAACCACCGGTGGTGGCGGCGGCGAAGGAGGCCGTACGCACGGTGATGACTTTCTTGGCGTCGGTCGCCTGAACCGTCTGGATGGCGTTGCCAGCATAGATCGGGCGCTTGAAGGTGTCGCCAGAGACCACATCGGTGATTTCCGAGATCTGCGCGACGTCGAGCAGCGCGGCGACGCGTGGCATGACGTTCTTGGCCGATGCTGTCGCGGGCGCGATCATGACGTCGTATCCCGAAGCCAACGAGACAATCAAGGCTGCCAGCGGCTCGGCAAGCTGGTTGGCCAGTAAAGCGTCGTCAGCCAGAAGCACCTTGGAAACGCCGGAAAGCTTGGCGGCCTCATCGGCTGCGGCCTTCGCGCCGGAACCGGCGACCAGAATGGTGATGTCGCCACCGATTCTGGTTGCTGCCGTCAGCGTCTTTGCCGTCTGGTCGGAAAGGGTTGCGTTGTCGTGTTCTGCCAGAAGAAGAATGGCCATAATGTAATCTCCCTACCCTAAACCTCAGATGACACCGTCAGCCCTGAGCTTCGACACAAGCTCGGCAACCGAACCAACCTTGATGCCAGCCTTGCGGCCAGCCGGTTCTTCGGTCTTCAGCACCTTGAGGCGCGGGGCAATGTCGACGCCGAAATCGGCCGCGCTCTTTTTGTCGAGCGGCTTCTTCTTCGCCTTCATGATGTTGGGCAGCGAAGCGTAGCGTGGTTCGTTGAGGCGAAGATCGGTGGTGACGATGGCGGGAAGCTTCAGCAAAACAGTTTGCAGGCCGCCGTCCACTTCGCGGGTCACGGCAACCTTGCCGTCAGAAGGTTCGACCTTCGAGGCAAATGTGCCCTGACCCCAGCCGAGAAGAGCTGCGAGCATCTGGCCGGTCTGGTTGCTGTCGTCATCGATTGCTTGTTTACCGAGGATGACGAGGCCGGGGGCCTCTGCTTCGACAACACCCTTCAGAAGCTTGGCAACGGCCAGCGGTTCGACCGTCTCGTCGGTTTCGATCAGGATGGCGCGGTCGGCCCCCATGGCCAGCGCCGTGCGAAGGGTTTCTTCCGCTTTAGCCGGTCCGATGGAAACGACGACGACCTCTTCGGCCTTGCCTGCTTCCCTGAGACGCAGAGCCTCTTCAACCGAAATCTCGTCGAAGGGGTTCATCGACATCTTCACGTTGGCGAGCTCGACGCCTGTGCCATCCGCCTTGACGCGGATCTTTACATTATAGTCAACGACCCGCTTAACCGGTACAAGGATTTTCAATCGAGTATTCCTTCTTCCTCTCGCTCTTAGGAGCATCTTTTGTAACAGCAACCGGGGACGGACTCTGGTCCCGGAGCCTCCATTGTCGGCGGCTAAAGATCAGGACCGGGCAGAAGACGCCTGCCGGCACCGACGACGCGACGTAGATACCGCGACGGTCGGTAGCGGTCGTCGCCGTACGATGCATGAATCGCTTCGAGTGTTGCAAGTACATGCTCTGCACCGATAGAATCGGCCCATGCGAGCGGTCCACGCGGATAATTGACACCAAGCGTCATGGCGCGGTCGACGTCGAACGGGGTCGCCACGCCGTTAAAGACCGCTTCGGATGCCTCATTGGCGAGCATGGCAACCGTGCGCAGCACGACAAGGCCGGGCGTATCATCGACAACTGTAACCGTCTTGCCCAGGGAGCCGAACAAGCCAGCGGCGGAATGCAGGCAATCGGAATGCGCCTGATCCGCCTTTGCGATGGCAATTCGAGACGCTTTTTCGAAATCGAGCGTCAGATCGTAAAGGACGAGGTCTGAGGGGCCACCCTGGGCCACCCGTTCGGTTGCCGTCCGTCCGTCACTGAAAGCGATTGTAGAACCCTCAATCCGGATATAGCCCTCTCCCCCTCGACGATCGATGTGTATCCCGTTTGACACTGCAGTCCGGATCAAAGGTTCAAAATGACCGACTTCGCCTTCAACGATGAGGCTCTTGACCGCCGCGCCGCCCTTAATTGAAAGCACCTGCGGCTTTGGCGCATCCGGATTGTAGTCGTAAAAGCCGCGACCTGTCTTGCGGCCGAGCCAGTTTGCGGCGACCAGTTCTTGTTGCGCCAAAGACGGCCGGAACCGAGGGTCACCGAAATAGGCGTCGAACACGGACCTAGTGACGGCGAAGTTAACATCATGGCCGATGAGATCCATCAACTCGAACGGACCCATCCGAAACCCTCCTGCCTCGCGCAGAATGGTATCGATGCTGGCAACATCGGACGCCCTCTCTTCGAGAAGCCTCAATCCCTCAGCATAGTAGGGGCGAGCGACGCGGTTGACGATGAAGCCGGGCGTGGATGTGGCCCGCACTGGTTCCTTCTTCCAGGCCCGCGCAGTCTCAAAAAGCGTATCGAGCACCTGCTTGCTCGACGCCAGACCGGAGACGATCTCCACCAGCTTCATGACCGGGGCCGGATTGAAAAAATGCAGCCCTGCAACGCGCTCCGGATGGTTTAGTCCGGCTGCGATGGCGGTAACGGACAGCGACGATGTATTCGTTGCGAGGATGGAATCGTCCGCAACCACCTCTTCCAGAGAAGCAAAGACCGACCGCTTCACATCCAGCTTTTCGACGATTGCTTCCACGACAAGGCGCGCATCGCGCAAATCGCCAAGCGATGCCGCTACGATGATCCTTTCGGCAACCTCGTTGCGCAGCGATTGTTCGAACTTCCCTTTCTCTACGAGCTTGTCGAGCCCTGCCAGCACACCGCTCCGACCCTTGTCCGCCGCACCTTCCTTCGCATCGAACAGGATAACGGTATGCCCCGCCTGTGCGGCGACCTGGGCAATTCCGGCCCCCATCGCACCGGCGCCGATGACAGCGACAACACTGGATTTTGATAGAGCGTTCAAAGCTTTCCGTCCCCTAGAATGATCACGGCCCGGCCATGCGTCTGACCCTTGGCAACGAGGTCTAGAGCCTCCCCGATATGTTCGAAGGCGAATTGTCTGGCGACTCTCGGCCTTACCAAACCTTTACGCCACAGCTCGAAAATTTCGCCTTGGGCCAACGCAAGCCGTTCAGCCGCACGCTTGCGATATTGGCTGACGTCCAATCCTACGACCGCTATATTCTTCAGAAGGAGATAGTTGACCTTGATGGTGGGTATATCGCCGGCTGCGAACCCCACCACGACGAGACGGCCGGACCATGCGATCGACCGAAGAGCCGCGTTCAGGAATTCGCCGCCAATGGGATCGATCACCAGATCGACACCTTTTCCATCGGTCAGTTCCAGCACCGTGGACCGAAGAGCTTCGCGGACGTCGCTACCAGACACGTCGATCTCAGCATCCGTGCCAGCGGCGTGGAGCGCCTCTCCGTCTTCTGGCGATCGGTATGTGCCGATCACCAGCCCGGCTCCCAACGCCTTGGCTATCTGTACAGTTGCCAGCCCGACCGCTCCACTTGCTCCGCCGACCAATACAGTGTCGCCAGCCTTGAACTGCCCGCGTTCCACCAGCGCGAAATAGCCTGTCAGATAGGCTCCGCACAAAAGCGCAGCCTGATCGAGAGGAACATCGGCAGGGACCGGATAAAATTCACCAACCCTAGCTTTGGCCTGCTGAGCGAAGGCACCGTTCAACACATAGGCGGTCACCCGATCGCCCGGGTTGTACCCGGCAATTTTCGATCCCACAGCAGATATCCAGCCTGAGAATTCCATACCAGGGGTGAAAGGTGTAGGTGGAATGTTCTGATATCGGCCAGAGACGACGAGTGTATCGACGAAGCCAACCGCCGCCGCCGCGACATCGACAATGATCTCATCGTCCTCTGGAAGAAGGCCGGCGACGTCCTCGATTTTTGCCGAACCGGTGTTACCAGTTTCGTGAATCCGGTAGCTTAGCATCGATCCTCCTCGACTTCTTTTCATTTCGTTACGCGCTTATGCGTCAGTGAAGTTTGGCGTCCGTTTTTCGATGAAGGCGGTGATGCCTTCCTGCGCGTCCTTTGACTGGAAGGCGAGGGTTGAGATCTCGGCTTCGATCTTCAACCCGTCTTGCAATGTGGTCGACAGAGCACGC
>NZ_JBEAAL010000051.1:0-23281 GCF_040066075.1 Neorhizobium phenanthreniclasticum | reverse complement strand
TATCAAAACGTGACCGTCACTTTGTCTTCATCTGGACAGACCCTTCGATCCATCCGCGAGACGCCGCCGACCACGTTTCTCTTTCTTCCATTCTTCAATTGTCAAATAACCGACGCAAAAGCCTCACCTAAAGGCCAAAACGTCAAACCCCCAAGAGCCAAACCGTAACCCGGCCCACAATCAGCAGTCGCCAATGCTTAAGGATTTCTCCAGAACAAAGAACTTCGTCGCCAGCAGCGCCGCCGCCCTCGTCAGTGACACGGCTTATAGAAGCTCACCCAAGATGAAGTCAACACATCAATTCTGGAATTTCCAAGAAAAACGACATGCATTTGATTTACAACGATAATTTCCGCATTTCCTCGGAAAGCCAGCTTCCCTGGCGACCTCGGGACCCGTTTCGAGGCCGGAAAACACCGGGCTTCGGCACCGTGCCCCAAAACTGCCCCGACAAATTCACAATCTCATGGTTAGCAAAGCTTAGATGGGGATTCGAAGGGCGAATTCAAGGTTGCACGCGTTTGCAACCAGGCCGATTTGACTCTCCAGGCTGAAACGGGCACATGTTTGGCCCAAGGTTCCACGGGCAGATTGAACCCTGTCCGCGGTTACAACGAGTATCAGGGGAACTGGCTTAGACTGGCATGATGACGGCCCGCAGCACGATCCGCTCGCTCGGCAACGAACCGCCGATCCTCGCCGACGGCCGTCGCGCTCCCGATCGCCGTGAGATTTCCCTCCGTTGGCTTTCCGGCACCTTTCTGACCGGCATCACGTCCTCGATCCTGATGGGTGTCGCGCTGTTTGCGGCGTTGGATGGACGCCAGCAGCTCGCCATTCCGGCCGAAGCTTCCGCCTCCGTCCCGAACGATGATTCCGACACCGCGTCGCGCGGCAAGCGCCTGCTCGGCGGCAACATCGTCGCCATGCCGACGGACCGGAAGATCATGGAGGTTTCCACCGTCGTCAATGAAGGCAGCAAGGAAGTCGTCCGCCGCAGGCCTTTTGCGTATGTGAAGATGAACCTTGCCGCAAATCACGTGGCGCAGGAGGATTATCCGGCCTTCGACCCGCTGACGATTTTTTCGTCCAGCGAGGCGCTGCCGCCGCCGGCCGCACGTGCCGGCACCATCTACGGTTCCAACGTGGAGTCGGAAGTCAGCCTGCAGACGATCCCTTTCCCTAGCAGCGGCAGCACCTATGCCTACGCGCCGGCGATGACGCTGGAGGAAGTGGAGGAGAACGTCCGTTCCAACGGTTCGGTACTGACAGACGGCGATAGCCAGCTTTCGGCTCTCTACTACGTCGATCCTCAGCGCTTCTCATCCAAGGACGACAACAGCGACCTCGACATCACCGCCGGTCTCTCGGCGCGCATCGTCGAAGAGAATATCTCGGTTTCGGCGCCGGAGCCGATCACCTCGCACACGCGCGAATATGCCGATGACATCATCCCGATCCGCAAGGCGGAGACCGTCGCCCAGGCCATGATGGAAGTCGGCTATCCGGAGGGCAAGGCGCGGGAGATTTCCGGTTACCTTCAGTCACAGACCGGAGAAGCAGATCTTGGCCCTGGCGATGTGCTGCGCATCGGCGTGATCCAGGAAGGCGACATGGTTCTGGTCGTCCGCGCGAGCGTTTACCGTCGCAGTAAGCATCAGGTTACGGTTGCCATCGACGATCATGGCCGTTTCGTCGCCGGCGAGGAGCCGCCGATGCTGGATGCCGTCGCCTCCGCCTTCAGCGAACAGCCGCCACAGATCGCCACCAGCCGCGAACTGCCGCGCGTCTATGACGGTATCTATCGTGCCGCTCTCTCTTACGGCATGAGCAAGGAAATGACGGGGCTGCTTGTGAAACTGCTCGCAAGCAATGCCGACCTCCAGGCCCAGTTGAAGCCGTCGGACAACATCGAAGCGTTCTTCTCCGTCACAGATGAAAAGGGCCAGGCGGACAAGAATTCCGAATTGCTCTATGTGAGCGCTCACTTCGGCGACACGACGACCCGCTTCTATCGTTTTCAGAATGCCGACGACGGCTCGATCGACTATTTTGACGAAAACGGCAAGAGCATCCGGCAGTTCCTGCTGCGCAACCCGGTCCCGAACGGCCGCATGACGTCGGGCTTCGGCATGCGCGGCCACCCGATCCTTGGGCGAGCCCTTATGCATACCGGCACCGACTGGGCCGCGCCGCGCGGCACCCCGATCATCGCGACCGGCAACGGCGTCGTCGAAAAGGCCGGCTGGGATTCCGGCGGATACGGCAACCAGACGATCATCCGCCATGCCAACGGTTACGAATCCTCCTACAATCACCAGAGCGCGATCGCTTCGGGAGTTCGCGAAGGCGCAAAGATAACGCAGGGCCAGGTGATCGGTTATGTCGGCTCGACCGGCCAGTCCACCGGTTCCCACCTTCACTATGAGCTGATCGTCAACGGCACGAAGGTCGACCCGATGAAGGTGCGGCTACCGGGCGGCAGTTCGCTTAAGGACAAGGCACTCGCCCGTTTCGAGGAAGAGCGCAAGCGCATCGACGCATTGCTCGACATCCAGCCATCCGATGAACTCGCCAGCCGGTGAGTTCGCTCAATAATCGACAGTAAGCGTGCGGGCATCAGCGTCCAGGACCGCCATGCCGCCGATAGGAGTGGTCAGCGCTCCTTTACCGTGACCGAACGGAAGCCCCCCTAATACGGGAATGCCGAGCGCGCGGATATGTTCGTCGATGATGGCGATGATCGCCTCGCCCTTCTCGCGGTTCGACAGCGTGAATTGCCCGGCGGCTATGCCCGCGATTCCGTCCAGGGCTCCCGATTTCATCAGCAGGGTCAACATACGATCCGTAAGCCCGGGCATGCAATCCACGGCTTCGATCAGCAGGATCGCGCCGTCGAACGAAGGAAGTCCCCAGCCGATCATCGTCGCCAATGTCTCGAGATTGCCACCGATCAACCGACCCTGCGCCCGGCCTGACGTCGTCGTCTTCGCGCTGACTTCATCGTCGCGGGCCGTGAAAACGATCGTGCCTGCCTCCATCAGGAAGCGCATCAGGATATCGGTATTGGAGGGACCCTGCCCGCCGTCATCGCCATAAAGCGTGCCATGCAGACCGATGAGACCGCAGCGCCGCATCAGCATCATGTGGATGGCCGTGATATCGCTGAACCCCAGAAGGGGTTTCGGGTCGCGCCGGACCGCATCGAAATCGAGACTGCCTGCTATTCTGTATGAGCCACGGCCGCCACGTGTCGCAAAAACCGCCCTTACCTGCGGATCGGACAGGGCCTGATTGAGGTCGGATAGACGCTGCTCATGCGTGCCGGCATAAAGACCGTGCTCGGCAAAGGCATAGGTGCCGAAATCGACATCGAAGCCCATGCCCCTCAGGCGCTCTGCCCGCTTCAGGATGAGGTCGCGATCCGGCGTACTTGCCGGCGATACGAACCTGATCTTGTCGCCCGGTTTGATTTTCGATGGAAAAAGCGGCTCGGACATGTCGCATCCCCCTATCCCCAAATGAAAAAGGCCGCCCCGAAGAGCGGCCTTGGGAAAGCGGTTACGCCGCCTCGCTGACTTCCCGCTTGACGCGGAAGAGCAGCCGGTCGGATCCGGAGCTGACCGCGACGGTCGAGCCGTCCGGGACTGAGCCGCCCAGGATCTGCTCGGCGAGCGGATCCTGCACGTATTTCTGGATCACCCGCTTCAGCGGCCGGGCGCCATACACAGGATCATAACCCTTGTCGGCCAGCCATTCGCGGGCATCCTCGCCGAGCTCGATCGTGATCTTGCGTTCCGCCAGAAGCGCGACAAGCCGCTTCATCTGGATGTCGACGATCGCCCCCATCTCGCTGCGGGCCAGGCGATGGAACAGGATGATCTCGTCGACGCGGTTCAGGAATTCCGGACGGAACGAGGCCTTGACCACATCCATCACCTGGTCGCGGACGCTGTCCACATCCTCGCCCTCGCGCAGATTGGTAAGGTATTCCGCGCCGAGGTTCGAGGTCATGATGATGATCGTGTTCTTGAAGTCGACCGTGCGGCCCTGCCCGTCCGTCAGACGCCCGTCGTCAAGCACCTGCAGGAGGACGTTGAACACGTCCGGATGCGCCTTCTCGATCTCGTCGAACAGCACCACCTGATAGGGTTTGCGGCGGACAGCCTCCGTCAGCGCGCCCCCTTCGTCATAGCCGACATAACCGGGAGGCGCACCGATCAGCCGGGCGACCGAGTGCTTCTCCATGTATTCCGACATGTCCATGCGGATCATCGCCGTCTCGTCGTCGAACAGGAAGCGGGCGAGTGACTTCGTCAGCTCTGTCTTACCGACACCGGTTGGGCCCAGGAAGATGAACGAGCCGATCGGCCGGTTCGGGTCCTGCAGGCCGGCGCGCGAACGGCGAACCGCACGCGAGACCGCCTGCACGGCATCGCCCTGGCCGACGACGGACTTCGCCAGTTCGTCTTCCATCCTGAGCAGCTTCTCGCGCTCGCCTTCCAGCATCTTGTCGACCGGAATGCCCGTCCAGCGGGAAACCACATGGGCGATTGCATCCGGGGTGACGACTTCCTGCACCATGGCATTGGTCGAGCCGTCCTTGGCTTCGGCGTCCACGAGACGCTTTTCCAGATCGGGGATCACGCCATAGGTCAGCTCGCCCGCGCGCTGGTATTCACCCTTGCGCTGGGCAGTCGCCAGTTCGTTGCGGGCCTCGTCGAGCTGCTTCTTGAGGTCGGCAGCAAGACCGAGCTTCTGCTTTTCCGCCTGCCAGCGGGCCGTCAGCGCATCCGCCTGCTCCTCGAGCGAGGTGACTTCGCTTTCGAGACGCGACAACCGGTCGGCCGAAGCGCTGTCGGTTTCCTTCTTCAGAGCCTCGCGCTCGATCTTCAGCTGCATGATGCGCCGATCGAGTTCGTCGAGCTCTTCGGGCTTCGAATCCACCTGCATGCGAAGTCGCGAAGCGGCTTCGTCCATCAGGTCGATCGCCTTGTCCGGCAGGAATCTGTCGGTAATGTAGCGGTTGGAAAGCGTCGCAGCCGCCACCAGGGCCGAATCCGAGATGCGGACCTTGTGATGCTGTTCGTATTTCTCCTTGAGACCACGCAGGATCGAGATCGTGTCCTCGACCGTCGGCTCGTCGACCATGACCGGCTGGAAGCGGCGGGCAAGTGCGGCGTCCTTTTCCACATGCTTGCGGTATTCGTCGAGCGTGGTCGCCCCGACGCAATGCAGCTCACCGCGGGCAAGTGCCGGCTTCAAAAGGTTGGAGGCATCCATCGCGCCTTCGGACTTGCCGGCGCCGACCAGCGTGTGCATCTCGTCGATGAACAGGATGATCTCGCCGTTTTCCGATTGGACTTCGTTCAGCACGCTCTTCAGGCGTTCCTCGAATTCGCCGCGATATTTCGCGCCGGCGATGAGCGCGCCCATGTCGAGCGCCATCAGCTTCTTGTCCTTGAGGCTCTCGGGAACGTCGCCGTTGACGATCCTGAGCGCAAGGCCTTCCGCGATCGCCGTCTTGCCGACGCCGGGCTCGCCGATCAGCACAGGATTATTCTTGGTGCGGCGGGAAAGGACCTGGATCGTGCGGCGGATCTCGTCGTCGCGGCCGATCACCGGATCGAGCTTGCCGTCGCGGGCCTCCGCGGTGAGATCGCGCGCATATTTCTTCAGCGCCTCGAAGCCCTGTTCCGCATTGGCGCTATCGGCTGTGCGGCCCTTGCGGATATCATTGATGACCTGGTTGAGACCCTGCGCGGTAACGCCTGCCTTCTTCAAGGTCGCGGACGTCGAAGCCGAGCTCTCGATGGCAAGCGCGAGCAGCAGGCGTTCGACGGTGACGAAACTGTCGCCGGCTTTCTTGGCGGCGTCTTCGGCCGTTGCAAAAACCTTGGCAAGGGGCTGGGAAAGATAGATTTCACCGCCGCCGCCGGAAACTTTCGGAAGCTTTGCAAGCGCGGCATCATTGGCGATGCGGGCTTCCTTGGCGCTGCCGCCGGCGCGCTCGATGAGCGAAGACGCCATGCCCTGGTCATCGTCGAGCAGGACCTTCAGCACGTGCTCGGGCGCGAACTGCTGATTACCGGCAGCAAGCGCCTGCGTCTGCGCCGACTGCAGGAAGCCGCGGACTCGCTCGGAATATTTTTCGATGTTCATTCTCTGACCTCCAGTGATCGACCTGCCCTACTTTAAGGCACAAGCCGATGATTGAGATTGAGCTCCCTCAAAGGCAAGCCCGGCCGGCGGCAACCGGCTTCGGATTGAGATATGGTAAGCGATTTTGCGGATTTAAAGGACCTGCCGGGAGCTTTTGATCCAGCCTGAAGGCACGCCTGGAATGGCCGGCGGCAGGTCCGGGCCGAAATGGAAAGCCACCTCGGAACGATCCGGCATTCCTGCCATTGATCCAGAGCAGCAGAAGGAGGCATTGATGGCGAGCAAGCTCGTGTGGGGAATACTTGGCGGTACGGTGCTCGGAGCGGCGTTCGGTCAAATCGGCGGAAACACCGGCATTGGAATCGCAATATGCATCGCGGTCGGCGCTGTTGCAGCCGGAGTTTGGCACTATCTTGAGACACGGCAAGGGCATCGCAACCTTTAGCCCGTTTCTCGGGTGGAAGTTTCCCTTCGCAGTCTCACCCCTGTGGGAACGGACCGCCCCTGAATAGCGTGGACTTCTGGCCAGAAGGAGGGAAGATCGATGGCGATCAGGATCGTCCAGTTTCTCGCGATTATCATTTCCGCACTGGCACTTATTCCGTCGGGCGCGCATTTGGCCGCCTTGCCGAACAAGATCGCGCTGGCTCAAGCCGAATATTTTTCCATCCAGGGCATCTACTACGGGTGGGCGTTTCTCGGAACGCTTTGGCCGGCTGCCATGATTGCAAATGGAGTGCTGGCCTTCATGGTCCGCTCGCAGCAGCGGCCATTCTGGTTTGCGCTACTTGCCGCACTTTGTTTCGTGGCCATGCTGGCAATTTTCCTTCTTTGGACATTGCCGGCCAATCAGGCGACCGAGAACTGGACAACAGCGCCGGAAAATTGGCAGGTGCTGAGGCAGCAGTGGGAGTATTCCCATGCGGTCAATGCGTTGATCGTGTTCGTAGCCCTCTGCCTCTCGTCCCTCTCGGTGGTTTCGTGGCGGCCGGGCGCTTCATAGGACGTACGATAGCCACTTCGGCCGGCGGTGAACCTGGCCGCTGAACATGGCAAGCACTCCGTCCCCTCGCCTGACTGAGCCCTCCAAAACGCAAAAAACTCCGGCTTGCGGCCGGAGTTTTTCGATAATGCGCAATTCTGCAGCCGAAGCTTACTCGCCGGCAGCTTCTGCAAGTGCCGGCTGGGTGTCGTCGTTGGCGGTTTCACCATCCTCGGCGCTCTTGCGCGGCTGGCGACGCGGACGGCTCGCTGCCCGGCGGCGCGGAGCCCGTTCCGCCGGGGCTGCGGCATCTACCTGTTCGGCCTGTTCGACCACGACTTCCGCTGGAGTGCCTTCGATGACGGGTTGCGGACCGGAACCGTCAACGACGGTCGGCTGCTGCTCGGCCACGGCGGGCTGCTGCTCCCGGCGTTCCTGCCGATCCTGCCGGCGATCGCGGCGCTGGTCGCGGTCGCGCCGGTTCTCGCGCGGCTGCTGGTCCTGGGCCTGGTCGCGCTGTTCGCGGCGCGGCTGCTGTTGCTGCGGTGCCGGAGCTTCGTCGACGACCGGCTGCTGGCCGAAACCGAGTTCATCCGTATCGCCGGCTTCCAGATCATCCTGATCCAGCATGCTGCCGTCACGGTCCTGATCGCCGCGATCGTCGCGATGAAAGCGATCCTGCATCTGCGCCTGAGCGGCGGCTATGATGCGGTTATAATGTTCTGCGTGCTGCAGGTAGTTCTCGGCCATGACCCGGTCGCCGGCGCTCTGCGCATCGCGGGCAAGCGCTGAATATTTCTCAGCGATATGCTGGGCGGTGCCGCGGATTTTCACGTCCGGGCCGGAACTGTCATAGCTCCTGCTGAGAGGATTGCCGCCCTTGTTACGGTTGAAGTTGCCGCCGCCATTGTTACTGCCGCGCCCTCGACCGCGTTTGTTCTGCTGTCCTGGCCTCATCTATCGTTCACCAATTCTCTGTCTTCGCTGATAAGGGGCCACGCGGCCATACCGGACCATGCCGGAACAAGACTTCGCGTGCCGCGCACAGGGCGAACAAAGCGTCCTGCCGCTTGTGAAAGTTAAATTAACTGAATCACGCACCGGGAATTGCTCAACCTTCGCAACTCTTCGAAAAGAGCAGGATCAAGGGTTGACCTATAACCCGAACGAATCGCTGTTCATTCCCAGCCGTCCCAGTGCGTAGCTCGCAAGCTATCCCGCTTCCTTCGGAAATCCAAGCCTTTTCTTCACTATGCAAATCAGGCCTCTTTCACGGTGAATACGAGAACACGATCATTGTCACCGTAGTCACATTTTGCCTGCGCCAGCTTGAAGCCGGCCGAGCGAAAAATCGCGGCCACGGTTTCCTTCTGATCGAACCCGATTTCGACGCCGATAACGCCGTCCTTTTCGAGAAAATTCCCAGCATCCGCGGCGATCGCGCGATAGGCAGCGAGCCCGTCCGGCCCTCCGTCCAACGCCGCCGAAGGATCGAAATCCCTTACTTCCGGTTCCAGTACGGGGATAACATCACTCCGTATATAGGGCGGATTTGACACGATTATGTCGAAACGCCCGGAAATGTTCTCGAACCAGTCGCTTCGGATTGCCTCAAATCTCTCCGACAATCCCAGTCGCGCTGCGTTTTCAGCCGCTGTTTTCAACGCATCTTCCGAAATATCGCTGCCGATTCCTTGCGTCTCCGGACTTTCCTTCAACAACGCCAGAATGATCGCGCCTGTGCCGGTGCCGAGATCCAGGAGGCGTGCCGCGCCCTTGGCTGCGACAATCTGCCTCAGATAGGGAAGCACCGAATCCACCAGGATTTCGGTGTCCGGGCGTGGCTCCAGCGTTTCTTTCGAAATCAGCAGATCCACCCCGTGGAATTCCCGTGAACCTAATATGCGATGCACGGGCTCCCGTTTCAAGCGCCGTTCGACAGCATTTGATATCCGGGCGAGTTCATCCTCCGTCAGCACCCGGTCGCCGCCGGTGAAGACTTCTGTGCTCGTGAGCTTGAGCAGGCCGCCGATGAGAAGCCTTGCCTCGATCGCCGCATCCGGCAGGCCGGCTTCCGAAAACCGGTTTCTCGCCTCCGTGACCGCCGCGGACAGCGTCGTCATCCCTGTTGTTCCCCGATCTGTGCGAGCTGGCCGGCCTGGTAATCGGCGATCAGCGCATCGACCACCTCGTCGATCTCGCCCTCCATCATCCGGTCGAGCTTGTAGAGCGTCAGGTTGATGCGGTGGTCCGTCACCCGGCCCTGCGGAAAATTATAGGTGCGGATACGCTCCGAACGGTCGCCGGACCCCACCTGGCTCTTGCGGTCGGCGGAGCGTTCGCTGTCGGCCTTTTGCCGCTCCATGTCATAAAGCCGGGAACGCAGTACCTGCATCGCCTTGGCGCGGTTCTGGTGCTGCGATTTTTCCGAGCTGGTGACGACGATGCCCGTCGGCAGATGCGTGATGCGCACCGCCGAATCCGTTGTGTTGACGTGCTGGCCGCCGGCGCCCGAAGAGCGCATCGTGTCGATACGGATATCTTCCGGACGGATTTCGACATCGATATCCTCCGCCTCCGGCAGAACCGCCACCGTCGCCGCGGACGTGTGGATGCGGCCGCTTGCCTCGGTGTCGGGCACACGCTGCACCCGGTGCACGCCGGATTCGAACTTCAGCTTGGAAAACACGCCGCGGCCGGTGATCGTCGCGATGATTTCCTTGTAGCCGCCGGCCTCGCCTTCACTTGCCGAAAGCACCTCCACCTTCCAGCCATGCGTACTGGCATAGCGCTCGTACATGCGGAAGAGGTCGCCGGCGAAAAGCGCCGCCTCGTTGCCGCCGGTGCCGGCACGGATTTCCAGAATGGCGCTCTTCTCGTCCGCCGCATCCTTT
Source organism: Neorhizobium phenanthreniclasticum (assembly GCF_040066075.1). Lineage (NCBI taxonomy): Bacteria > Pseudomonadati > Pseudomonadota > Alphaproteobacteria > Hyphomicrobiales > Rhizobiaceae > Neorhizobium > Neorhizobium phenanthreniclasticum. The sequence continues at coordinate 13,243 of NZ_JBEAAL010000051.1, read as the reverse complement.
GGCAGGAGCAGGATCTGCATGTCCTTTTCAAGCGCCTCGATCCGCTCTTCGGCCTCCGGCAGCTCCGCTTCCGCCAGCTCGCGCATCTCCCGGTCCGTCGCCTTGTCGGCCAGCATGGTTCGAAGATCGGCAACTTCCGCGACCGTCTTTTCATATTCGCGGATCTTGCGCACGACCGGCTGCAGTTCGGAATATTCCGACGCCAGCTTCACATAGACATCGGCAGCCGGACCTTCCGACATGCGCGCCTCGATCTCGCCGAAACGGCGCTCCAGTTCGCGCATCTTTTCAACAGGAAGCTTCGCCACCCTTTGAACTCCATTTTTTCATTCTGCTTGCTAGAGCATCAACACCAAAAGTGAAAGCCGGTTTCCATGTCGTTTCCCCTCACTTGCGATTTCTAACACTTAGCTAAAGCTAAGATGTTGAAATCGCTTTCTCTCCCATGAGGGGAGAGATACCGATGCCGCAAACTCGGCGCCCTACCTCTCCCTTGGTGGGAGAGGTAGAAAAATCAGCATCTTAGCTGAAAGCTAAGTGCTGGATTTTTCAGGTGACGGGGAAGGCCGCCCATGAAACCATTTCAAACCGGAATATTGTGAGCCTCGGCGAACCGGACAAGCAGTTCGCGGATAGGCTCCGACGATCTGGTGTCATCGAGCGCAGCGTTCAGCTCGGCCGCCAACTGATCTGCGTCGAGTGCCAGAAGCATGGCCTTGACAGGACCGATCGAGGTCGCCGCCATCGAGACAGAACGGTAACCGAGCCCGACCAGTGCCATGGCCGAAAGCGGCTTGCCCGCCATTTCGCCACACAGCGTCACAGACGTCTGGTTGCGCTCACCGGCCCGCGCAATATCGCGAAGGATGCGCAAGAACGGCTTTCCAAGCAGATCGAACCGATCGGAAACCCTTGCATTGCCGCGGTCGGCCGCCATCGCGAACTGAAAGAGGTCGTTCGATCCGACCGAAACGAAATCCACTTCCGCCATCAGTTCGTCGAGCTGCCACATCAGCGCCGGCACTTCGAGCATGGCGCCGAACTGCAGCTTTCGCGGCAGGCTATAGCCGAATTTCGAAAGGTGCTGCACTTCCTTCTGCAGCAGGTCGCGCACCGCATGAAGCTCCGAGACTTCGGTCACCATCGGCACCATCATCCTGAGCTCGCCGCCGGTGGAAGCCCTGAGGAGCGCACGAAGCTGGGTGCGCAAAAGCCCGGGCCGGTCCAGGGCAAGGCGGATCGCCCGCCAGCCGAGCGCCGGGTTTTCCTCTTCATGGCTGCGAAAATAGGAAACGACCTTGTCGCCGCCGATATCGAGCGTGCGGAAGGTAACGGGACGCCCGCCAGCCTGCCGCATCACGTTGCGATAGAAGTTTTCCTGCTCTTCCAGCTTCGGCATGGTGGAAGCGATCATGAACTGCAGCTCGGTGCGGAAGAGGCCGATGCCGTCCGCCCCCGATTCCGCCAGCTGCGGCAGATCGACCATCAGGCCGGCATTCATCTGCAGACTGATGCGCTTGCCGTCCTTTGTGAACGGTTCGACCGACCGCAGCGCCCGGAACTGCTCCTGCCGGCGGGCTCTCAGCCGTACCTTTTCCTCGTACGCCTTCTGCAGGTCCGACATCGGCCTGAGATGAATCTGGCCGTCGTCACCGTCGATGATGATCGGATCACCGTTTTCGGCAAGCGCCACGACGCCCGCCGCCTGCCCCACGACCGGAATGCCCATGGCGCGCGCCACGATCACCACATGGCTTGTGACCGCCCCGTCTTCGAGCACGAGGCCGCGCATCCGCTCGCGCGGGTAGTCCAGAAGCTCCGCCGCCCCCATGGCCCGCGCCAGGATGATCGCGTCGACCGGAAAGCCTTCTTCGGTGAGACGACCGGAAAAGCCAGTCAGTTGCCTGAGCAACCGGTTGGCGAGATCGTCGAAATCGTGCATCCGCTCGCGCAGATAGGGATCGGTGAGGCGCATCATCCGCGCCTTGGTATCGCTCTGCACCTTCTCGACGGCCGCTTCCGCCGTCAGTCCGTTGTGGATCGCCTCTTCCATGCGGCGGACCCAGCCCTGGTCATGGGCGAACATGCGATAGGTTTCGAGCACCTCGCGATGCTCGCCCTCCTGCGACACTTCACGGCGCGACAGCATGTCGTCGATCGAGATGCGCAGCGAACCGAGCGCCTCGGCCAAGCGCTGGATTTCCTTGTCCGCGTCCTCGTTCAAGAGGTTGGTCACGACGATGCGCGGCTCATGCAGCACCACGTGGCCAAGCCCGATGCCTTCGTTGTAGCCGTCGGCTTCGATCGTCACGGCGCGGGTGAGGTCGAGTTCGAGCCCCGGTCGGGTGATCTTTTTCAGTTCTCCCGTCGCGATCATCTCGGCAATCACCATGGCGGTGGTTTCCATCGCTTCGACTTCGTCTTCGCGATAGTTTCGGCTTGCCTTGTTCTGGACGACGAGAACGCCCAAAGTGCGACCGGCGCGCAGGATCGGCACGCCGAGGAAGGAATGGTAGATCTCCTCGCCCGTTTCCGGCAGATATCGGAAGGCGGGATGCGACTGGGCATCGGAGAGGTTGAGCGGTTGGGCGGAGGCGGCGATGGTGCCGACCAGGCCCTGGCCCATCTTCAATTGCGAAAGGTGGACGGCCTCCTTCTTCAGGCCTTCGGTCGCGTAGAGTTCGAGCACGCCGTCGGAGCGGAGCACATAGACCGAGCAGACCTCGGCGACCATGTTGCTGGCGATCTGCCGGACGATGCGGTCAAGGCGCTCCTGTGGATCGAGCGGCTCCGCCATCAATTCGCGCAGCCGCTTCAGAAGAACGCGCGGACCCGCCGACAGGTCTCTCATCGGCATCAGTGCTCCCGAACCCAGTCATTAAATCCGGAAGACGGCGCGCCGAACTCTGGCCGGCGCGCCGAACCGGCTCACCATCAACTCTTATCGAGACCGTAGGCGGAATGCAAAGTCCGAACTGCGAGTTCGGAATAAGCACCGTCGATCAGGATGGAAATCTTGATTTCGGAGGTCGTAATGGCCTTGATGTTGATGCCTTTTTCGGCAAGTGCCTTGAAAGCGAGCGCGGCCACGCCCGCATGACTGCGCATGCCGATGCCGATGACCGACACCTTGGCGAGACCTGATTCGCTCTGGGCGACGTCGAAGCCGATCGTTGCCTTGTTTTCATCGAGCACCTTCAGCGCCTTCTGCACGTCTCCGGAAGGTACCGTGAAGGTCATGTCCGTCTTGGAACCGTCTTCCGACGTGTTCTGCACGATCATGTCGACATTGATATGCGCTTCGGCGAGCGGACCGAAGATCGCGGCCGAGACACCCGGCCGGTCGGCGAGCCGCCGGAGCGAAATCTGCGCTTCATCCTTGGCATAGGCGATGCCGGTGACGACTTCCTGTTCCACGATTTCTTCCTCGTCGCAAATCAAAGTGCCGGGCGGGTTCAGAAGGTCGCCCATGCCCGGCGCATCGGGATCCTCGAAACTGGAGCGCACGAAGGTGCGGACCTTGAACACCATGGCGAGCTCGACCGAACGCACCTGCAGGACCTTCGAGCCGAGGGAGGCCATTTCCAGCATTTCCTCGAAGGAGACCTTCTTCATGCGGCGCGCCTTCGGCTCGATGCGCGGGTCCGTCGTGTAGACGCCGTCAACATCCGTATAGATGTCGCAGCGGTCGGCCTTGACGGCGGCCGCGATCGCAACCGCGCTCGTGTCGGAACCGCCGCGGCCGAGCGTGGCGATCCGGTTGTCAGGCCCGAGTCCCTGGAAACCGGCGACGACGGCGACCTGCCCCTCGCCCATCCGCTTGATGATCTCGGAACCGTCGATCTCCAGGATGCGCGCCGCGCCATGGGCATTGTCGGTGCGGATCGGGATCTGCCAGCCCTGCCAGGAGCGGGCGTTGATGCCCATGGACTGCAGCGCGATCGCCAGCAGTCCGGACGTCACCTGCTCGCCGGAGGCGACAACCGCGTCATATTCGCGGGCGTCGTAGAAGGGCGAGTTGGCGCCGGTCACTTTCGGCGCGTCCTGCACCCAGCCGACCAGCTCGTTTGTCTTGCCGGACATGGCCGAGACGACGACCGCCACCTCGTGGCCGGCCTCGACCTCCCGTTTCACATGGCGCGCGACGTTGTGAATGCGTTCGAGATTGGCGACGGAGGTGCCGCCGAACTTCATGACGATGCGAGCCATACGACCAAAACCACTGTCTCACCCGGGCCTTCGAGCGCCAGGGCGTCTGCTTTCGAACCACGTTAAATCCCGCCTTCCATGACAGGATTGTCAAGTTGGGCGGTCTATTATCGAAAAGGGGGGAAAGGCGCAATGGGCAGGATATATATGGCCGTCAGTCGGAACGGCCGCCCGCAAATGAAAACCGCGCGGCCATCGGTCACGCGGTTTTGATAGAATGACGGATCGTCAAGGCCTCAATTGGCAGCCGATACCGGATTGGTCGCACTTGCTGTTGGAACGCTCTCGTCTGTCACGATCGCGGCTGGAGTCGCGCTCAAAGCGTTGTCTGTCGCCATCACGCGAAACACGCTCGCTCTCTCTTTCCCGCACTCGCTCGACCTGCTCGCGGTTTCGTTCCTGCTCGCGTTCAATACGGGCCCGTTCTCTATCGCGATCGCGGTCCCTATCGCGCCACTCTTCGCGCGCTCTGTCGCGATCCCAACTGGGCGGACGGATATCGCTCCTTTCCCGCTCCCAGCGGGGCGGCCTTGGCGGCGAAGGCGGATCCCAACGGTCGCGGTCGCGTTCCCAACGCGGCGGCGGGGGCGGAGGCGGATTGCGGCTCGGCTCCCACGTATAGCGACGCCAGCGGTCGCGGTCGCGGTAGAAGTCGCGGTCGCGATAATAGCGGCCCCAATAGGTGTTGATGTCGAAGGTGATGATCGGAATGCCGAGCGGGCGATAATATTGCGGCCCGACATAGACCCGGTCGGATCGGTAGCTGGCCTGCACATAATTGCCCGACACCCAGCCGCGTCCGCCATAGAACGAGACGTCGCACCAGTTGACGCTGTTCATGCAGCCGTTGATGGTGACGGGCGTGCCGACCGGGATGACGGTAACAGCGGGATAGCCGGTGCTCGGCCCCGACCGCATATTGACATTGGCCGTCGCGAAACCACGCACGGCCGCTTCCGCCAGCGACGGCGCCACGAACAGAGCGCAAAAGGCCGCAACGGACATCAGAATCTTCTTCACGGGGGCTTCCTCCTGAGAAACCGTAGTTGTCCGAACTGACATTATCGATCTGCCGTGCGATTGCTTTGCGGCTTATCAATGTTCGAGACGCGCCCATTGTTCCAGTACACCTCTGAACGGCGCATGAATGTCCCGTTGGCTGGCGTTAAGGCTTCCTCGCGGGTCCTGTAGATTGCCGTTCGGCAATATGGCAGGCGAGTTCTATCCGCCGCGTCGGCGTGGCGAAGCCGGACATGGCGTCGCGGAGCAGGTCGAGCGCCACCGCGCCGAGCTCGCGCATCGGGATATGCATCGTCGTCAGCGGCGGATTGAGGAAGGCCGCCTGCGGCAGGTCGTCCATGCCCATGACGGAGACATCTCCCGGAACGGTGTGGCCCATCTGCTGCACGCCCATCATCGCGCCGACGGCTAGACTGTCACCTGCTGCCAGTACCGCCGTGAAATCGAGACCCTTCCTGCGCAACCTCTCGCCGATCGCCTGGGCCGCCAGCTCCGGCAGCCAGTCGTCCACCGGCAGGACCAGATCGGCCGGACACGGCAGGCCATGGTGGAGAAACGCGTCCTGCCATCCTTCGCGCCGCCGGTCGATGGTGCTTCGCCCGGGACGCATGAGGAAGAGGATGCGCTGATGGCCGAGCCGGATCAGATAATCCGCCGCAAGCCGCGCCGCCGAGCGATTGCAGGGCGTCACGCTCGAAAGCCGCATGTAGGGATCGTCGCCGTTGATGAGGACAACCGGCTTGCCAAAACCGCGGGTGGCGGCCAGCATGCCTTCGTCGTCGACGGTCAGGAACAAAAGCCCTGCCACATCCGGGTCGGCGCGCGCCTCTTCCAGCACGAGCTTCTCTTCCGCCTCGTCGGCGACGGCGCGCGTGACGATTTCGAGCCCGAGCGCCTGCGCCCGGTCCCTCAAGCCTTCGAGCACGTAGAGCGTGAACTGGTTGCGCACGTAGTCGATCATGGCGGCACTCGAAGCGGCGAGCACCACCTTCTTGCCGGCAACGGGTGTCGGCACGGTGTAGTTGATGTCCTTCGCCGCCTCCAGGATGCGCTGGCGGATATCGGCGCGCACCCCCTTCTCGCCGGCGAGCGCCCGCGAGACGGTGCTCAGCGAAACACCGACCTTTTCCGCGATGTCTTCCAGCCGAACCCGACGGCTCTTCTTGCCGCGTTTGCCCGGAGTGATTGAGGTTGCCATGCCATCCTCCCCGTAAATTGGACACCAGACTGCAAAAAATTTTCATATTGCGCAATCAATTTTCAGATGTTTTCATGAGGCTACCGTTCGGGAGAGACGGATCGACAATGCTGCGCCCACATGGCTGCAGCGAAGGGAGGAGTTGCATAATGGGCCTTTCAGCCCGGGATATCCGTGAAAAGCTTGACCGCCTGGTGGCCGGTATGACCGGCCTTCGCCACGATGGCCGCTTCCACGAACCCAATCTCGACGGCACCGCCGGCGACTATATCTCCTTCGATAGCTGGGAATGGCCGCAGGGCGTCGGCCTCTATGGCCTGATCCGCCTCTGGCTGTTCACCGGCCGCGACGATTTGAAGGCCCTCATCGAAAATTGGTATGCGGCCCGCATAGAAGCCGGCCTCCCCTCGCTCAACGTCAACACCACCGCTCCTATGCTGGGCTTGTCCGTGCTCTGGCGGGAGACGCGTGATCCGCGCTGGCAGCCGGTTCTCGATGCCTGGGCGACCCACGTCATGGCCGGAATGGGCCGCACCGAGGAAGGCGCCTTCGAGCACCACGTTTCCGACAAGGTCAACGACGGCGAACTCTGGGACGACACGCTTTATATGGTCGCCCTCTTCCTCGCCTCCTACGGCCAGGCGAGCGGCCGCACCGAACTGGTCGACGAAGCCGCGAGGCAGTTCCTCGTCCACACCCGCTATCTCGCCGACAAGAAGACCGGGCTCTGGTTCCACGGCTGGACGTTCCGGGGCCGGCACAATTTCGCCGAGGCCCGCTGGGCCCGCGGCAATGCCTGGATCACCGCCGGCATGCTGGATCTCTTCGACCTCGCGGAAATGCCGAACCCGGTGAAGGACTACCTCCTTGGCGTGCTGGTGGCACAGGTGAACGCGCTGCTGCCGCTGCAGACCGCCTCTGGCGCCTGGCGCACCCTCATCGACGATCCCTCCTCCTACGAGGAGATCTCCGCCACCGCCGGCTTCGGTTACGGCCTGCTGAAGGGTTATCGCCTCGGCCTCGGCACGCACGAATGGCGCGCCGCCGGCCTCAAGGCCGTCGAGGCAGTGCTCGCCAATATCGATGACACCGGCACCGTGCTGAATGTCTCCTACGGCACGCGCATGGGCCACGACCTGCAATTCTATCGGGACATTCCGATCCAGCCGACCGGCTACGGACAGGCGCTTTCCATTCTCTGCCTGTCCGAAGCGCTTCGGCACGTGGACGCGGGAGAAAAAACGGCATGACGATGAAAGTGCTTTACGGGGCAGGCCCCGACGACATCAAGACCTATGACACGGCCAGGCTGCGCGCCGAGTTCCTGATGGAAGACCTGTTCCAGGCCGACAGGGTGAGCTTCACCTATACCCATGTCGATCGCCTGATCCTCGGCGGAGCCGTCCCGGTTTCCACCACGCTGACTTTCGGCTCGGGCGAGGAGATCGGCACCCCCTTCCTGCTTTCCGCCCGCGAGATGGGCATCGCCAACCTCGGCGGCGCCGGAACCATCACCGTCGACGGTAAGAGCTTTACGCTGGAAAACCGCGACGTGCTTTATGTCGGCCGCGGCGCGCAGGAAATCTCGGCCGCCAGCGCATCTGCTGAAAAGCCCGCCCGCTTCTACATGAATTCCGTGCCGGCCGGCGCCGATATCCCGCATCGCCTCATCAAGCGGGCGGAATCGAAGCCGCTCACGTTCGGCGAGGCCAGGCGTGCCAACCTGCGGAATCTTCGGATGTACATCCATCCGGAAGTGGCGCCATCCTGCCTGCTTCTGCTTGGCATCACCGATCTCGCCGAAGGCAGCATCTGGAACACCATGCCGCCGCACCTGCATGAGCGCCGCATGGAAGCCTATTGCTATTTCGACCTGCCCGACGAAGAGCGGGTCATCCACTTGATGGGCCGCCCGGAAGAGACGCGCCATCTCGTCGTGAAGAACCTCGACGCCGTGCTCTCGCCAGCCTGGTCGATCCATATGGGCGCTGGCACGGCGCAATACGCCTTCGTCTGGGGCATGACCGGCGAAAACCAGGAATATAACGACGTGGCCCCCGTGGCCCTCAGCGAACTGAAATAAGTGCGGACCTGACATGAACCCTGAAGCAAACTGGATGCGGAAGACCTTGAAGCCGGGCGAAGCGGTCCGGTACTGGCAGCTCGGCCGCACGGCGCAGGAACGGTTCGACGTGCCGGACGCGCCGATGAAAGGCGAAATGGACCCGTTCTTCTTCCTGACCAAGGTGAAGAACTTCATCCCGCACGAATATCCCTGCCGCACCATCTTTGCCGAGACCTATCGGGGAAAAAGGCCCGACGTGCGCGGCGAGTTCGAGGCCGCCCGCTGGTGGCTGCCCTTCGGTTCGCCGCGTCTCGATCTTTCCGGCTTCTGGTTCCGCCCGACGCGGCTCGCCACCTTTACCCGCACCTATATCGAAGCCGAGGCCGCCGGCACTGCAAAAATCCGCCTCGGCACCTGCGGCGGCGCAGTCCTCTGGCTGAATGGCACCGAGATCGGCTGGATGGCGCCCTATAGCCGTAACCTCGAAGCCAAGCAGGAATTCGACCTTCCGCTGACCGCGGGCCTCAATGAAATCGTCCTCTTCTTCGACGATCTCGCCGAGCGCGATGCGCGCTATTTCTACCAGTTCGACTATCTCTCCGGACCGACCGTCAATGTCGCCATCCCCGTCCCGGTCGTGGGCCACGTCGCCGAAAGCCTCGAAACGGCGCTCGACGGCATGCATCTCGACCGCCAGCATTATTTCGGCGGCGATATCACCGTTCTCTTCGCCGAGCCGCTGCCGATCGAGGTCGAAGTCAACGTCGCGATCGAAGGCGACTTCATGTCGCGCGAGCGCTTCGATTTCGATTTCACGCTGCCGGCCGGTGCCAAAAGCCTCAACATCGGCGCATCCGAGAAGGCGCCTGCCGATTTCCGCCACCTGCGTGTGACGTTGAATGCCGGCGGCTTCATCGCTTCCCGCTCGGTCGGCGTCGAAATCTGCCATGCCGCCCGCCAGGGTGAGGCCCCCGCCTCCCTGTCTGATCGCATCGCCGAAACGCTGGATGAAGTCTCCGAATATTCCGAGCGCGATACCGTCCGCGCCTTCGCCCGTCTCGCCAGCGGCCGCGCCGGCGCCGACACGGATGCGATGATCGAGGAAATCCTGCCAACGATCGAGGATTGCCACGACTGCGCCGATTTCTCGCTCGTGCCGCTTATCTGGTCGCGCACCGTATGGGGCAAGGATATCAACGAGAAGACCCGTGCCCGCATCGACGGCGCCATCCTCAATTACCGCTACTGGATGGACGAGCCGGGCAACGACGTTCAGTGGTATTTTTCGGAAAACCACGCACTTCTCTTCCATACGTCGGCTTATCTCGCCGGCAATCTCCTCCCGGAAGCCACCTTCGTCCGTTCCGGCCGTAGAGGCTCGGAGCAGGCGAAGGTCGGCGCCGAGCGCGTCCGCGCCTGGCTCGACCATTTCGAAAAGTGGGAAATGGCGGAGTTCAACTCCGCCCCCTATTTCCCGATCGACCTCAAGGGCCTGACGGCGCTTGCCGCTCTCTCGCCGGACAGGGATATCGCCGACCGCGCCAAGGCCGGCATCGTCCGCCTCTGCGAAATCATCGCGCGCTCTGCCCATCACGGCATGGTCACGGCGGCGCAAGGGCGCTCCTATGAACACACGCTCTGCGCCGGCCGCTCGCTGGAGCTTTCCGCCGTCGCCCGCCTGCTCTGGGGCAAGGGTTTTTACGGCCGCCGCGTCCATTGCCTGCCGCAGATGGCGGTGTGCCTGCGCGACCATGGTCTCGAAATCCCCGCCGCCTTTGCGGCCATCGCCGATCATCGCGACGCAAGACATCAGGAATGGCGCTTCGCCCAGGGCGAGAACTCCTTCGCCGCGCTTTATCATTATAAGAGCGAACACTTCGCCATGGGCTCCACCGTCCATTACCGCTGGGACGAATGGGGCTACCAGGAAACCGTCCTGCATCTGCGCCTCGGCGAAAAGCCGGAAGCGGCGATCTGGATCAACCATCCGGGCGAAACCATCCAGTTCGGATACGGCCGCCCGTCCTATTGGGGCGGCTGCGGCACCATCCCGCGCGTCCAGCAATATCGCGGCCTCGCGATCCTCGAATTCACCACCTACGAGGAACAGCCGGATTTCACCCATGCCTGGTTCCCGAAGGCGGAATTCGACGAAACCCGCGTATCCGGCAGCCTGGCGCTCGCCCGCTCCGGCAATGGCGCCGTTCTTCTCAGCGCCGGCTCCGACCTCGTCCCCGTCACCGAAGGCCCGTCGGCCGGCGCGGAACTGCGGCAATACGGCCGGAAAACCCGCTGGATCGTCCGCGTCTGCGAGGCCGGCGATCTGGCCTCCGTCGAAAGCCGCTTCGGCGGCCTTGCCGCAAGGCAGGAAGCCGGCGGCGCATTCCTTGTTGAAGACCCCGAATATGGTACCGTCCGCTTCAAGGCCGACGGCGCGATAGAAGCGGAAGGCCGCGTGATCACGCGCGCCGATTATACCGTGAAGGGCGAGGCGAAAATGCTGGTCCCGCCTCATCGGCGCATGCAGGTTTAAAAAGCAAGGACGGGAGGAGGCCCCGTCCATAAAGAGGAGGAAATGAACATGAAAATGAAATCCATCCTGGCAGGCGCAGCGCTTGCCCTCATGAGCACGACGGCGGCCTTCGCCGGCGACGTGCGCATTATGTGGTATTCGGACGGCGTCGAAGGCGAGGTCATGAAGGACCTCGTCGGCCGCTTCATGAAGGAAAATCCGGGCATCAACGTCATCCTCGATAACGTCGCCTACAGCGTCATCAAGGAACAGCTCCCCGTCCAGCTCGAAGCCGGCAACGGCCCGGATATCGCTCGCGTCACCGCGATCAAGGACCTCTCCAGGCATTGGCTCGACCTGCGCCCGCTGGTCAAGGATGCCAAGTATTGGGACGACAATTTCGGCGCCCAGGCGGACTGGATGCGTCCCGACGGCTCCAACCAGATCTCCGGCTTCATGACGCAGATCACGCTGACCGGCGGCTTCGCCAACAAGACGCTGTTCGAACAGGCCGGCGTCGAAATTCCGGGGCCGAAAGCCACCTGGGATGACTGGGCCGCTGCGGCCAAGAAAGTCAAGGAGAGCCAGCAGATCCCGTTCGCCATGGCGATCGACCGCTCCGGCCACCGCATCACCGCCCCGATGCTCTCCTACGGCGCGAACTACATCGGCACGGACGGCAAGCCCGCCCCGCTGGATCAGGGCGCCAGGGATTTCCTCACCAAGTTCGTCAACTGGACAGGCGAAGGCACGTTCGCCAAGGACGTCTGGGTCTCGGCCGCCGGCTCCACCTATCGCGCTGCTGCCGACGATTTCATCAACGGTCAGCTCGCCTTCTATTATTCCGGTTCCTGGCAGGTAGCGAACCTCGCGACCAAGATCGGCAACAACTTCGATTGGGTCGCGGTCGGCAGCCCCTGCGGTTCGGCAGCCTGCACCGGCATGCCCGGCGGCGCGGCCCTCGTCGCGGTCAAATACACCAAGAACCCGAAAGACGTCGCGACCGTCATGGACTGGTTTGCCCGAGAAGACATCGTCAAGGAATTCTCCGAGCGCACCCTCTTCCTGCCCGGCCACAAGGGCGTGGTGGACAAGGGCGGTCTCGACTTCAAGACCGACAATGCCCAAGCCAAGGCTGCTTTGACCAAGTTTGTCGAAGCGACCAAGACGACGTCGGAAACCGCTCTGAAACTGCCCGGCTGGCGCTGGTCCGACACGGTCTATGCCGCCGTCGTCACCCGCATCGGCCAGACGCTCGCCGGCGAACTGAAGCTCGACGACGCCTTCACGCGCATCGACGCCGATATCGCCCAGAAGGTCAAGGACGCTGGTCAGTGATGACAGGCCGGCCAAATTGCTCCGCCCGCACCGCGGGGCATCTCGGCCTTCTCTTCATGGGAAGGACGGTTGTGGTTGAAGGTACGAAGCGGCCCGGCAAGCTCCCTCTGATCTCCCCCCTTGAGGGGGAGATGTCATCGAAGATGACAGAGGGGGGTGGCTCCCGCGCAGCAGAATCGACGGTAAGCGAAGTGTCGAAACGATACCTCCCTCTGCCCTGCCCGGCATCTCCCCCTCGAGGGGGGAGATCGGCCGGCCGCGCCGTCCCTTTTCCACACACACCGATCCTGTCAGGTAGAAACTGGAATCAAGCCCCGGGAAGGAGTTCGATCCAATGAGCACAGCTTCTTCACCTTCCCGCCTCTCCGCTCTCCTCATGACGCCCGTCAACTTCGTCATGCGCCTCATCGAGGTACCTTTGCGCGGTCTGCAGAAATCGACCGGCATCGGCGGCATGGCGGCTTTCTTCCTGGCGCCGAACATGCTGATCTTCGGCATCTTCGTGCTGCTGCCGCTCGTCATCAACTTCGTCTATTCGATGACCGGCGGCACTGCCTTCTTCCTCGCCGAGCGCAATTTCGTCGGCGCCGATCAGTACGCGCGCCTCTTCACCTGCGCCGACTATCTCGACCCGATGTCCTGTCAGGAGGATGCCTTCTGGACGGCCGTCGGCAACACGTTCTGGTTCGTGATCCTGCAGGTCGCTCTGATGATCCTGACGGCGCTCATCACGGCGCTGATCCTCAATCGCGATCTTGCTGCCCGCTCCTTCTGGCGTGCCGTCTTCTTCTTCCCCGTCCTGTTATCGCCCGTCGTCGTCGGGCTGATCTGGAAATGGATCCTGCAGCGCCAGGGCCTGTTGAACTTCATCCTCTTCCAGTTCGGCGACACCGAGCCCTAT
>NZ_JBEAAL010000050.1:0-25357 GCF_040066075.1 Neorhizobium phenanthreniclasticum | reverse complement strand
GCGGGGGTGGTGCCCTTCCCTCCATTGGCCGCGGAGGCTCCGCTGTCCGATGGCGGCTTTTGCTGGCTGCCAGGTGGCTATCCGGAACTTCATGCCGGCAGGCTGGCGGCTGCCGAAAACTTCAGAGAAAGCCTCAAGCGCTTCGCGGAGACGAAACCGGTTCACGGCGAATGCGGCGGCTATATGGTGCTCGGCGAGGTGCTGGAAGACGCGGACGGCGCGACCCACGCCATGACCGGCCTGCTTTCCCATCGCACCAGTTTCGCCAAACGAAAGATGAACCTTGGCTACCGGCAGGCACGCCTGCTCGGCCCCTGCGCGATAGGGCGGAAGGGCGAGACTGTACGCGGCCACGAGTTTCACTATGCGCGGGTGTTTTGCCCCGGAACCGACCCACCTCTCGCCATGATTGCAGACGGCATCGGCAACGAAATCGGTCCGTCGGGCGGTTGGCGCGGGAATGTCACCGGCACCTTTTTCCATGCCATTGCGGGCATCTGAGCAAAATTTCCCTGCTTGAGCAAATGTCAATTTTTCGCAACCGATAGATGGTTGCCAAAACTGTCGTATCGACGGCAATTAATGTCGTATCGAAGGCACCACCCGCGCAGTAAACGCGCCCTTATTCATCCAAAGCCTCGCAGAAGGCCTTCGATCTAACGCAGGATAGCCCTGAGGCAAAAGAGCTCAAGTCATGAGCCGGGGTCTGCAGAAGAAAGGAAGATATGTCGGCGGCAACCGAACCATTTCCCAGGATCGATAGGATGACGCGCCAACCGTTACGGAAGAGGAAACCGTATCGCCCGGCGCCTGGCATGAAAGCAGAAATCTGCATCAGATAAGAGAGGAACAGGGGAATGACCGATTTTACTAGACATCTCGCCGGTCGCGTGACCGCGGGAGGCATGAGCCGCCGGGAATTCATGGGTCGCGCCATGGCCGCTGGCATGACGTTGACCGCAGCGAGCCATCTCTTTGCGACGAGCGCGTCCGCGCAGGAGCCAAAGAAGGGCGGTCATTTCAAGCTCGGGCTTGAGGGCGGCGCTGCAACTGACTCGATCGACCCCGCCAAGGCTACGTCTCAGGTCATGTTCATGGCTGTGCGCACCTGGGGCGACACGCTGGTCGAGACCCATCCGGAAACCCGCGCACCAATCCCGTCGCTGGCCGAATCCTGGTCGCCGTCTCCGGATGCGACCGTCTGGACCTTCAAGATCCGCAAGGGCGTGCCGTTCCACGATGGCAAGGAGATGACTACGGACGACGTGGTTGCCACTTTGAAGCGTCACAGCGACAGCAAGACGGAATCCGGCGCGGCAGGCGTCCTGAAATCCATCAAGAACATTGAGAACAAGGGCGGCGACCTGGTTGTCACGCTCGACTCCGGCAACGCCGACCTGCCGGCAATCTTCACCGACTACCATCTCGTCATTCAGCCCAACGGCGGCGTCGATAACCCGACGGCCGGCATCGGAACCGGGGCTTATAAAATTACCACCTTCGAGCCGGGCGTGCGCATGACTTTCGAAAAGAACCCCAACGACTGGCGTTCCGACCGCGGCTTTGTCCAGACGGTAGAAGTCATCAACATGAACGATGCGACCGCCCGCATCGCCGCTCTCTCTTCCGGCCAGGTGCATTTCATCAACCGTGTCGATCCGAAAACCGTCTCGCTGCTGAAGCGTGCGCCCAATGTCGAACTCCTGACGACGTCCGGCGGCGGTCACTATGTCTTCATCATGCATTGCGACAAGGCGCCGTTCGACAACAACGACCTGCGGCTCGCACTGAAATATGCGATCGACCGCGAGGAATTGGTCACGCGTATCCTCGGCGGTTACGGCAAGGTGGGCAACGACTTCCCGATCAACGATACCTATGCGCTCTTTCCCGAGGGCATCGAGCAGCGCAAATACGATCCCGACAAGGCAGCCTTTCACTACAAGAAGTCGGGCCATAGCGGCTCCATTCTTCTGCGCACGTCCGAGGTTGCTTTCCCCGGTGCGGTCGACGCATCGGTCCTCTTCCAGCAGAGCGCGAAGAAGGCCGGCATTACGCTGGAGATCAAGCGCGAACCGGGCGACGGCTATTGGTCGAACGTCTGGAACGTCCAGCCATTCTCCGCCTCCTATTGGGGCAGCCGCGCGACCCAGGACCAGTTCTATTCCGGCGCCTATCTTTCCACCGCCGACTGGAACGACACGAAGTTCAAGAACGAGAAGTTCGACAAGCTCCTCATCGCCGCCCGCGGCGAGCTGGACGAGGCCAAACGCAAGGACATGTATCGCGAAATGGCGATGATGGTGCGCGACGAGGGCGGCACCATCCTGCCGATGTTCAACGATTTCGTGAATGCTGCGACCAAAAAGGTGAAGGGCTATGTCAGCGACATCGGCAACGACATGTCGAATGGCTATGTCGCAACCCGCGTCTGGTTGGACGCCTGAATTCTGAGACCGCGGTTCGCCGCTTGACCGAGGCATCGCGGGTCTTTCCGCGATCCTCCCTCCGTTTCAGAACGAGGCTTCTCGCCGATGTCCAACTCCACCGAAACAGACAGCCTGCCCGGCCAGAGATTCAGGGAGCGGTTTCCACTTCTCGCCCTGGTCATCGAGCGCATGCTTTTGTCGATCCTGCTCCTCTTCGCCGTCTCGGTGCTGATCTTCGGCGGTGTCGAGGCGCTCCCCGGCGATTTCGCGACCACCTATCTCGGCCAGTCCGCGACACCCCAGGCGGTCGCCAATATCCGCTCCGAACTCGGGCTCGACCGGCCGATCGTCACCCGATACTTCGAATGGCTTGGCGGCGCCGTTCAGGGCGATTTCGGCGCGTCCTGGGCAAGCAGAAACTCGGTTTCGGAACAGGTGGGCAAGCGGCTTGGCAACTCGCTCTTTCTCGCCGGGTTCGCGGCGGTGATCGCAGTGCCGCTGGCCGTCGGGCTCGGCATGCTGTCCGTGCACTTCCGCAACCGCATGCCGGACAAGATCATCAACGTTATCTCGCTCGCTGCGATCTCACTGCCGGAATTCTTCATCGGCTATCTGCTGATCCTCTATTTCGCCGTCAATTTCGGCGTCGCGACTTTCCCGGCCACCGTCTACGACGGCATGGCTTTCCTCGATCGGATCAAGGCCATTGCGCTGCCGACCGCAACGCTGGTGCTTGTGGTGCTCGCCCATATGATGCGTATGACGCGGGCGGCGATCCTTTCCGTCATGTCCTCGGCTTATATGGAAACCGCCGAGCTCAAGGGGCTTTCCGCCTGGCGGGCGATCGCCCGGCACGCCGCACCCAACGCGCTGGCCCCGATCATCAATGTCGTGGCGCTGAATCTTGCCTATCTGGTGGTCGGCGTTGTCGTGGTGGAAGTGGTCTTCGTCTATCCTGGGATGGGCCAATACATGGTCGATGCCGTGACCGTGCGTGACATGCCCGTCGTGCAGGCTTGCGGGCTGATTTTTGCCGCCGTCTACATTTTCCTCAACATGCTGGCCGATATCCTTGCGATCATCGCCAACCCGCGCCTGAGGCATCCGCGATGAGGCTGAGAGAAATCCCCATCACCGCCTGGATCGGCATGTTCGGCATTGCCATCGCTTTTTTCTGCGCCCTTTTCGCGCCGCTGGTCGCACCCTATGGCGAGACGGAGGTGGTCGGCGGCGTCTGGCAGGAGGCGGATGCGCAGTTCTTCTTCGGGCTGGACAATCTCGGGCGGGACATTCTCTCCCGACTGATCTACGGCGCCCGGACCACGCTGTTCGTAGCGCTCGCGGCGACGGTCATCTCCTTCTCGCTCGGGATCCTTTTAAGCTTCATAGCCGCGGTATCCGGCGGCATTATCGATACGGCATTTTCCCGTTTCAACGACCTGATGATGTCGATCCCGACCCTGATCTTCGCACTCGTCGTGCTCGCCGTCCTGCCGCAGCACCTGATTGTGCTCATTCTCGTCATGGCGATCCTCGATTCCACTCGCGTCTATCGCCTCGGACGCGCTGTGGCGCTGGACGTCGCGGTGATGGAGTTCGTAGAAGCCGCCAAGCTGCGCGGCGAAGGCACGGCCTGGATCATCTTCCGCGAGATCCTGCCGAACACGCTCTCGCCGCTGCTGGCCGAATTCGGCCTGCGTTTCGCTTTCTCCATCCTCTTTCTCTCGACGCTTTCCTTTCTGGGCCTCGGCATTCAGCCACCGGCAGCGGATTGGGGCGGCATGGTGAAGGACAACAAGGACGGCATCATCTTCGGCATTCCGGCGGCACTCGTGCCTGGCGCGGCGATCGCCGCGCTCGCCGTCTGCGTCAACCTCGTCGTCGACTGGTTGCTCAAACGAACCTCCAGCCTCAAGGGAGGTCGCGGCGATGCCTGAGCTTCTGTCCGTCCGCAACCTCAGGATCGAGGCGGTGAGCCATCCGCCCGGCGAGCCGCCGAGGCGCATCACGATTGTCGACGATGTCTCCTTCGACCTTCAGAAAGGCAAGGTGCTCGGCCTGATCGGCGAATCCGGCGCCGGCAAGTCAACGATCGGCCTTTCCGCTCTCGCCTACGGCCGCGGCGGTGCCGAGATTACCGGCGGCGAGGTTATCCTCAACGGCACCGATCTTCTGCCCCTCGACAATACCGGCATCCGTAAGGTGCGCGGTGCCCGCGTCTGCTACGTGGCGCAATCGGCCGCCGCCGCCTTCAACCCGGCCCATCGGCTAGGCGATCAGGTGATCGAAGCCTCGGTCAGGCACGGGCTGATGACGAAGGAAGAAGCCAGGAAACGGGCGCTCTACCTTTTCCGCGTGCTCGGCCTGCCGAGCCCCGAAACCTTCGGCAACCGGTTTCCGCATCAGGTCTCGGGCGGCCAGCTCCAGCGCGCCATGACTGCCATGGCGCTCTGTCCGAACCCGGAACTGATCGTCTTCGACGAACCGACGACCGCGCTCGACGTCACAACCCAGATCGACGTCCTGGCTGCAATCAAGCATGCGATCGAAGAAACCCATACAGCGGCGCTCTACATCACCCACGACCTTGCGGTGGTCGCGCAGATTTCCGACGACATCATGGTCCTGCGCCATGGCAAGACGGTGGAATACGGCTCGGTCCAGCAGATCATCGAGGCACCCACACAGGATTACACGCGTGCGCTTGTAAACGTTCGCCAGACGGCACACGCAGAAGCCTCCGACCAGACAAGCCCGCTCCTGAAGGTCGATAATGTCAGCGCGCAATATGGCAATGGCTTCAAGGTGCTGCACGGCGTTTCGCTGCATCTCTGCAAGGGCCAGACGCTGGCGATCGTCGGGGAATCCGGTTCCGGCAAATCGACGCTCGCGCGTGTCATCACCGGCCTCCTTCCGCCGAGCGAAGGCAAGATCACCTTCGATGGCAAAACGCTGGCGCCGGCCTTGAAGAATCGCTC
Organism: Neorhizobium phenanthreniclasticum; assembly: GCF_040066075.1. Lineage (NCBI taxonomy): Bacteria > Pseudomonadati > Pseudomonadota > Alphaproteobacteria > Hyphomicrobiales > Rhizobiaceae > Neorhizobium > Neorhizobium phenanthreniclasticum. The sequence goes on along the minus strand of NZ_JBEAAL010000050.1, from coordinate 19,950 downwards.
GCGCGACGATCTGCGCCGCATCCAGCTCATCTATCAGATGGCGGATACCGCAATGAACCCGCGCCAGACGGTGCGCGACATTATCGGCCGGCCTCTGACCTTCTATGACGGGCTGCGCGGCGCAGCGAAAACAGCGCGGGTGAAGGAACTGCTCGAACAGATTGAGATGGGCAACGGTTTCATCGACCGCTACCCGGCCGAGCTTTCCGGCGGCCAGAAACAGCGTGTCGCAATCGCGCGGGCGCTGGCCGCCAAGCCGGAGCTCATTCTCTGTGACGAGCCCACCTCCGCGCTAGACCCGCTGGTGGCGGAAGGCATATTGAAGCTCTTGATGAAACTGCAGGAAGAGGAAAAGCTTTCCTATGTCTTCATCACCCATGACATCGCGATCGTCCGGGCAATCGCCGATTCCGTCGCGGTCATGCATCGTGGCCGGTTGGTGCGTTTCGGACCCAAATCCCAGGCGCTCTCGCCGCCCTTCGACGATTATACCGATCTGCTCCTGAAATCCGTGCCGGAAATGGAGATAGGCTGGCTGGAACGGGTACTTGACACGCGGCGCATGGAAAGTGCCGGGAATTGAATCCGCTGTTCTTGAAAGTGCACACCAAATGACTGAACGCTCCTTCTCCGTCATCGAAAACCAATGGATCACGCTGAGGGATGGGACGCGTCTTGCCGCCCGTATCTGGATGCCGGATGGAGCCGAGGCCGATCCCGTGCCCGCAGTCTTCGAATTCCTGCCATACCGCAAGCGCGACGGAACAAGCGCACGCGACGAGTCGACCTATCCCGTTTTCGCGGCAGCGGGCATTGCCGGCGTGCGGGTCGATATTCGCGGCTCGGGCGAATCCGGCGGTGTCATCGACGGCGAATACACGGAACTGGAACTCTCAAACGCCTGCGAGCTGATCGCCTGGATCGCAAAACAGCCATGGTCGAACGGCAATGTCGGCATGATGGGTATTTCCTGGGGTGGCTTCAACAGCCTGCAGGTCGCCGCCCTCCGCCCGACGGCCTTGAAGGCGGTGATTTCGATCGCCTCCACGACGGACCGTTACAACGACGATATCCACTACAAGAACGGGTGCCACCTCTCCGCCCAGCTTTCCTGGGCGGCAACCATGCTCGCTTACCAGTCCCGCCCGCCGGATCCTGAACTGGTCGGCAATCACTGGATGGAAATGTGGATAGAGCGGCTGGATAACGAACCCTTCTTCATGGAGGAATGGCTGTCGCATCAGCGGCGCGACGCCTTCTGGCAGCACGGCTCGATCTCGGAAGATTACTCGGCTATCGAAATACCGACGCTGGTCATTGCCGGCTGGGCCGATGGCTACCGCAATACGCCGCTGCTTGCTGCTGAAGGGCTCGGCGAAAAATCCAAGGCACTGATCGGTCCGTGGATCCACAAATATCCGCATTTCGCCTGGCCGAAGCCGCGTGCCGATTTTTTGGGTGAAGCGATTGCCTTCTGGAACCGCTGGCTGCGCGGCGAGGAAAATGGCGTCGAAACCCTGCCCCAGGTGCGTGCCTATATTCTCGACGGCCCGAAACCGGCGCCACGCCGCGATATCGATCCCGGCTTCTGGATTTGCAAACAGAAATGGTCCGAACCGGAGGCGCAGTGCTTTTATGTCGACCAGTTCGGCACGCTTCTGGAAGGCATGCCGGTCCCGCAGGCGCCACCGCATAACGCCTATCTGAAATCGCCGCTCGATATCGGCACAGCCTCCGGCGAATGGTTCACGCTGAAACCGGATGCCGAGCTTGCCGGCGACCAGCGCATCGACGACGCCGGTTCGCTCGTATTCGAAACCTCGCCGCTTGCCGAACCGCAGGACTACCTTGGCCGGCCGATCCTCACGCTGACGCTCAGTTGCGAGGCCGAACTTGCCAATCTCTGCGCCCGCATCGTCGACGTGCATCCGGATGGCACGGCAACACGGGTTTCATTCGGAGTCATCAACCTCGCCCATCGCGAAGGCAACGCCGAACCCAAGCCGTTGATACCCGGCGAACCGGTTACGATCCGTCTCGTCCTCGATGCCTGCGGCTACCGCTTTGGCAAGGGTCATCGTATCCGGCTGTCGCTTTCGACCGCCTATTGGCCGACGGTGCTGCCGCCGCCTGTCGATCCAGGTTTGACGATCGACATCGGCTCTCTAGGCTTGGCACTGCCGAAGCTCGGCACACACGAAGCCTTCGAGATGCGAGAGCCGGACAACCCCGATCCGTTACCGAAGTATATCGCCCATACGCCTCCCGTGACGCGGCGCAGCGTCACGCGCGATCTTTCCGCCAACCGTACAGATTACCTGATTCACGAAGATACCGGACTTGCCGAACATCCCGGAACCGGCCTCTCGACCCGCCAGCTTCGCGAGGAAGTCTGGTCGATCTCGCCGGACGATCCGCTCTCGATGAGGGGCACGGCCATCTGGACCTGCGGCATGCAGCGGACAGGCTGGTCGGTGCGAACCATATCGACTGCGAAGATCACCTGCACGGCGGAGGATTGGCTGATCAGCGCTTCGGTTGTTGCTTATGACGGCAAGAAACAGGTGTTTGAGAAAACGTTTGAAAAGATAATCCCCCGCGACCTCATGTAGCGGGCGACGAAAGAGCCTTGAGCGCAGCCACGGCTCGGTCCGCATCCACCGCCGGGACAAAGATGTGGTCGTGATAATAGGCTGCCACAACGTTGGCGCTGATGCCTTCCTTGGTGAGCGCCGATGCCATTGCCGCCGTCATGCCGACTGCGTCCAGTGAAGAATGTACCATCATGGTGATGCAGCGGAGTGGGGCGCTGACCGCAAGACCGGCCTGCACGGCGGACGCGTTCGGTAGGATCAGCGTCAGACCCTCCGCCTCGAAGAACATTCCGATCGGCTTCAGCGGCAGGTAATCATCCAGTTTTTCGTGTGGCACGGTCGTATAGACGAATTCCCCATCCAGGAGCGTCGGTTCCAGACTGGCGAGCAGCGTGGAAAGATCGGTGACTCCGCTCATGTCTCGCTCCCTGCAAGCTGCCGGACTGCCTCACAAACTGCCAGGAATCCGTCCCCGGCATCGCCGCTTATATACCGGGCACGTAGCCAGGCATGCACCATCTGCGGCTCCTCACGGAAGGTGACGGTGACGCCCGCCGCAGCCAGCCGTTCGGCATATTGACGTCCATCGTCACGCAGCGGATCGAAATGCGCGACAGTGATATAGGCGGGTGGCAGGCCGGAGAAATCGGCCTCCAGCAGCGGATGCGCCACGGGTTCGTCAGCCGGCGCTTTCAGGATCGCTCGATAGTAGGTGACATCCTGCGTCGTCAGGCCGGGGGCGTGCGCCATCTCTTGATAGGAGCCTGAGACGAGATCGCCACCGAGCTCCGGATAGATCAACACTTGCCCGATAATGCCGGAAAGCCGCTCGTCGCGTGCGCGCAGCGCCAGTCCCGCTGCAAGATTGCCGCCGGCGCTGTCGCCGATCACGACGATCTTCCTTTCCTGACCAAGAAGCTGTTTCAGCACCGCGAAACAATCGTCCGTCTGGGCCGGCCAGACATGCTCGGGCGCCAGGCGATAATCGACCGAGACGAGTTCCGCCCCGGCGAAATCGGAAATCTCGGCGCAGATCGCGTGATGGCTCTGGAGCGACCCGACAACAAAGCCGCCGCCATGCAGATAAAGCAGCACCGTCTTCGTGCGGATCTCCGCCGGTCGGTATTGCCGAACCGGCACGAACAGCATCTCGTCCCCAAAGGTGAGCCCATGCGGCAGAGGCCGGTCAAAATGGGCGCAGAGTGCGTCGTACCAGGTGCGCTGCTGCTCGATCGATGCATGGACGGCATCGGGAGGATAGAAATTGTCGCAGATCTTCAGGAACTCCAGAATTCCCGGCTCTTCGGGAAACGGCCCGGTCTCGGAAACGGGATTGTCCATCGGCATCAGATCCTTGTCTGGGAACCGGATGCGGTGAGGTTACGGCGGCAACCGCCTGACCACAAGCTCAGAATGCGCGGCGAATTTGCCGGATCAGGATGCGAATCCATCTTGCGTGCCCTGCTCCAGCTTCTAGTCTGCCTGCAATTGTATCGGCTCGAATATAAGGTGTACCTGTGACGGATTTCGAAAAGACCCGCTCGCTCTTCTATCTTCCGGAGGGCATCGTTTATCTCGACGGCAATTCGCTGGGACCTCTGCCGCTTGCCGCCAAGGAACGTGTCGCCAGGCTGATGACCGACGAATGGGGGGAGCTACTCATCAAGGGCTGGAACAAGGCTGGCTGGATGATGATGCCGCGCAAAGTCGGCGACCGGGTCGGTAGGCTGATCGGCGCACCCGAAGGCACGGTCGTCATGGGTGATACGCTATCGATCAAGGTCTATCAGGCGCTCGCCTCCGCGCTTGAGTTGAGGCCTGAGCGCAAGGTCATTCTCTCCGACAGCGGCAACTTCCCCTCCGATCTCTATATGGCTGATGGCCTGATCCGCTCGCTCGACAGGAGCCATGAACTGAAAATCGTCGAGCCGGAGGAGGTGGAAGCGGCGATCGACGAAACCGTCGGCGTTCTGATGCTGACCGAAGTGGATTACCGCACCGGTCGGCTGCATGACATGAAGTCGTTGACGAAAAAGGCACATGACAAAGGCGCCATCGCCGTCTGGGACCTCGCCCATTCGGCTGGCGCTCTACCCGTCGACCTGACGGGAGCGGATGCTGATTTTGCGGTCGGCTGCACCTACAAATACCTCAACGGCGGTCCGGGCGCGCCGGCCTTCATCTATGTTGCGCCACGCCTTGCGGACAAGGTACGCCCGGCGCTTTCCGGCTGGTTGGGACACGAGACGCCTTTCGCCTTCGATCTCGGGTACCGGCCAGGCGGCGGCATCGACCGAATGCGGGTGGGCACGCCGCCAATCCTCGGACTCGTCGCGCTCGATGCCGCGCTGGATGCCTGGGAAGGCGTGGACATGGCCGATCTGCGCCAGCAATCGATCAAACTGTGTGATCTTTTCGTGGCCGAAGTGGAAAAGCGTTGCCCCATGCTGACGCTCGGTTCGCCACGTAATGGGGAAAAGCGCGGCAGCCAGATCTCATTCCTGCATCGGGAAGGTTATGCAATCATGCAGGCACTGATTGCCCGCGGCGTAATCGGCGATTTCCGCGCTCCGGATGCAATCCGTTTTGGATTCACGCCGCTCTATATCGGCGAACGCGACGTGTTGAAGGCGGTCAGCATTCTCGCAGACATCATGACGAACCGGCTCTGGGATGCCGCCGAATATAAGCAGCGGGCACTGGTGACCTGACATATGACCGACGAACGGCCTGATTCGGCCAGAAAACTCTCCAAGGTCGTGCCTTACAGGCTTGCGCGCAGCAACGCGGAAATGGTGAAGCTGCTCAGCCTCCTTTGCGAAGTCCACGGCTTCAAACTGAATATCTGGCGGGTGATGTCCGCGATCGGCAGCTATCAGCCGATCTCGCCGATGGAAATCGGCCGTCACACGACCATCGACAAGGCCATGGTCTCGCGCGCGATCCGGGAACTCGTCGATCGTGGTCTGATAGACCGCCGTTCAGATGAACGCGATGCACGGTGGGCCCAGATCGAATTTACACCTGCGGGAACAGCCGTCTACAACAGTATGGTAGCTGAGATAGATGCTCTCGAAAAACATCTCTTCGGCGATTTTCCGGCCGAAAAGATCAATGAATTCATGGATATGCTGGGGCTCGTGGAACGACGTGTCAGGCGGGCGCGTGAGACGGTGGAACTGAACAGAAAGACGGGCTTCGCACGTCTGCTGGGATCCGACCTACCCTGACCTTCCTTTCAGTCGGATCATCTGGGAGCGCTCGCATCATGAAGTGCCGATCTCGCCTCCGCTAGATTGTTTACAAAGAAACAATCTCCATGTAAACAAACAGCGGGCGAAGAGGAGATCGCCCGCTTTTGTCCTGGGAGGATCCTATGAAGAACCCTTTTTTTACTGGGATAGCGGTGATTGCCGCCCTGTCCCTTCCTGTATTGGCGGGTCCAGCACTCGCTGACGTAACCATCGGCGTCACCGTTTCGTCAACCGGGCCGGGCGCTGCGCTCGGCATTCCGCTCAAGAATTCCGTCGAACTCTGGCCGGCTGACGTCGGCGGCGAGAAACTCAAGGTCATCGTTCTCGACGATGCCGGCGATCCTTCGGTCGCCACGACCAATGCCCGCCGTTTCGTCAATGACGAAAAAGTCGATGTGATCGTCGGTTCGGCGCTCACTCCCGCTTCGATCGCCGTTGCCGGTGTTGCCGCCGAAACCAGCACGCCGCATTTCTCGGCTTCGCCTGTCCCGCCGAACATTTCCAAAGGCAAGTGGACCTTCGTCCTGCCGCAGGATGCCGGCCTGATCGCCCGGACCTTGTTTGCAAAAATGAAGGCCGACGGCGTCAAGACCTTCGGCTATATCGGTTTTTCCGACTCCTACGGCGATCTCTGGGTCAACCAGTACAAGGCGATCGGCGAGCAGTACGGTCTGAAAATGGTGGCGGAGGAACGTTATGCACGTCCCGACACCTCCGTTTCCGGCCAGGTCCTGAAGCTTGTCGCTTCTCGCCCGGACGCCGTCTTCGTCGGCGCCTCCGGCACCGGCGCAGCACTTCCGCAGATCGCACTGCGCGAACGCGGCTTCACCGGCAAGATCTATCAGACCCATGGCGCCGTGACGTTCGATTTCCTGCGCATCGCCGGCAAGGCGGCCGACAACACGATCTTCGCTTCAGGCCCTGTCATGGTGCCGGAATTCCAGCCGGATTCGTCGGAGACGAAGCAGGAGGGCCTCGCTTACGTTACGGCCTATGAGAAGAAATTCGGTGCCGGCACCCGCACCCAGTTCGGCGCGCATATTCACGACGCCATGGCGATCCTGAAAAAGGCGATCCCGGTCGCGCTCAAAACCGCAAAGCCGGGCACACCGGAATTCCGCGCAGCACTTCGTGACGCGATCGAGACGGGTGGGCCGTTCCCGGCAAGCCAGGGCGTCTTCGAATACAAGGCCGATGATCACCTCGGTCTCGACGAGCGGGCCGTTGTCCTGCTCACGACCAAGGACGGCAAGTTCGAGTTGGTGAAATAAAGGCCATTCATCAAAGGCCCGGCATTCATTGCCGGGCTTCCTATCGGCGTCGGTTCAATAATCGGGGGGAAATTCTTTGGACGCGATGATTGCGACCTTCCTGATCCAGGACGGGGTCACCAGCGGCGCAATCTATGCGCTTCTTGGTCTCGCGCTGGTTCTCGTTTTCTCCGTCACGCGGGTGATCTTCATCCCACAGGGCGAGTTCGTCGCCTATGGCGCACTCACGCTGGCGCTGCTCGACAACGGCCGCGTGCCCGCGACGACATCCCTGCTTGTCTGCTTTGGCGCAATTGCATTCCTGACTGATCTCTGGAGCTGGCGGCGAGGCACAGATGCTCGCACCTTCCTGCGCAGCCTGGCAATGAACCTCATCCTGCCGGCCGTCATCTACGGCGTAGCAACCATGCTCGCGCCGCTCGGCCTGCCGGCCTTCGCCAAGGCACTGCTCACCATCCTGATCATCGCTCCCATGGGTTATTACGTATATCGCATCGCCTACCGACCGCTTGCCGACGCTTCGGTGCTGGTGCTGCTCATCGCTTCGGTCGGCGTGCATCTGGCGATGATGGGTCTTGGCCTCGTCTTCTTCGGTGCGGAAGGGCTGCGCGCCCAGCCGCTGGCGGAGACAAACTACACGATCGGCTCACTGATGGTGCCGGCGCAGAGCCTCTGGATCTATGGCTCGACGATCGCGATCATCATTGCCCTCTATATGTTCTTCGAGCGTACGCTGCTCGGAAAGGCTCTGCGTGCCACGGCCGTCAACCGTCTCGGTGCCCGGCTGGTCGGTGTGCGCACCCATTTGACAGGCATCACCGCATTCACGCTGGCTGCCACCATCGGCGCAATCTCAGGCGTTCTGATCGGCCCGATCACCACGATCTATTACGATACCGGCTTCCTGATCGGCCTCAAGGGTTTCGTTGCGGCCATCATCGGCGGACTTGCGAGTTTCCCGATCACGGCGGTTGCCGCGATTGGCGTCGGGTTGATCGAAGCCTTCGCCTCCTTCTTCGCCAGTTCCTACAAGGAGGTCATCGTCTTTGGGCTGATCATCCCCGTGCTGATCTGGCTGTCGCTCAGCCACGCATTCCATGAGGAGGAGTGAGCGATGAACATTCGGCGCATGCTGCCCGGATTTGTCGGCATCCTTTTCCTGTCGGTTGTACCGGCCCTGCCGGTTCCTCCTTTCTGGATTACGCTGCTCAACAATATCGGCCTCGCCTCACTGGTGACGATCGGCCTGGTTCTGCTGACCGGCGTCGGCGGATTGACCTCCTTCGGCCAGGCGGCCTTCTGTGGTTTCGGCGCCTACACGACCGCTGTGCTCAGCACAAACTACGGCGTCTCGCCCTGGCTTACATTGCCACTATCGCTGATCGTCGGCGCTGTGATCGCGTTGCCGCTCGGCCTGATCACCGTGCGCCTTTCCGGTCATTTCCTTCCGCTCGGCACGATCGCCTGGGGATTGGCGCTCTACTACCTCTTCGGGAAGATCGACCTGCTCGGCCGCTATGACGGCATTTCCGGCATCCCGCCGATCGAATTCGCCGGCTATCGTTTCTTAAGCGACGGCTCCATCTACTATCTCATCTGGTTTTTCGTGATTGCGGTGGCGATCGGCGCCAGGAACCTGCTCGATTCCCGCATCGGCCGCGCCATTCGTGCGCTGCGCGGCGGCAGTCAGGCGGCCGAAGCCTTCGGCGTCAATATTGTTCGGGCCAAGCTCACCGTCTTCGTCTTCGCCGGCGTTGTCGCGGCACTCTCCGGTTGGCTCTATGCCCATATGCAGCGCTCGGTGAACCCGACCCCCTTCGGCCTTTCCATGGGCATCGAATACCTGCTGATGGCAGTGGTCGGCGGCGCCGGCCATGTCTGGGGCGCGATCTTTGGGGCAAGCATCGTGCTGATTCTCAAGGACGTCCTGCAGCGTTTCCTACCGGACATCATCGGCACGACCGCCAATTTCGAGATGATCGTCTTTGGCATCCTGCTTGTCCTAATCCTGCAGCTTTCCCGCGACGGACTCTGGCCCCTCGTGTTGAAACTCCTGCCGAAACGCCCTCCGCGGCCGATCCCGGCTTCCAGCGATAAGCTCGCCAGACGCACGCTCGCAGCGGCCGGCTCTCCGCTCATCAAAGTGGAAAAGGCGCGCAAGGCCTTCGGTGGATTGATGGCGGTCAACGACGTCAGCTTCCAGGTAAAGGCCGGTCAGGTTGTCGGCCTGATCGGTCCCAATGGCGCCGGCAAGAGCACGACTTTCAACCTCATTACCGGCATCGCTTCGCTGACGAGCGGTTCCATCTTCTATGAGGGCCAACCGCTTACCGGTGACAGCCCGCGCGAAATTGCCCAGCATGGCATTGCTCGAACCTTTCAGCACGCCAAGATCCTGCCGGATATGTCGGTGCTGGAAAATGTCGCACTCGGCGCGCATCTGCGCGGCTCCGCCGGCGTTTTCCGCAGTTTCTTCCGGCTGGAGCGGGAAGAGGAGGCAACTTTGCTGACCGAAGCCGCTGTTCAGCTCGAACGTGTCGGTCTTGGTCAATATCGCGACCGGCCGGCGGGCGATCTCGCACTCGGCCAGATCCGTATCCTCGAAATCGCTCGAGCACTCGCGGCTGATCCGGCCGTTCTGTTGCTCGATGAGCCAGCCGCCGGCCTGCGCCATGGCGAAAAGCAGGAACTTGCCAGCCTGCTCCGCAAACTCCGCGAAGAGGGTGTCAGTGTACTGCTGGTCGAGCATGACATGGGTTTCGTCATGGGCCTGGTTGATCACCTCGTCGTGCTGGATTTCGGCACGCTGATCGCCGACGGCAAGCCAACGGAGGTCCGTAAACATCCGGCTGTGATCGCCGCCTATCTCGGAGGTGTGGCATGAGCGGGAACCTGCTCGAACTCTCTGACATCCACGTCTCTTATGGCCGCGCCGAAGTGCTGCACGGCATTTCGCTTGCCATGAGGCCGGGCAGCATCGTGACCGTCATCGGCGCGAACGGAGCCGGCAAGACGACCCTGCTCAATGCGGTGATGGGCATCGTGCCGGCAAAAGGCACGATCCTGTATAATAGTGCACCGGTACCGCACTCGGTAGAGGCCCGCGTCGCCGAAGGTCTCTGCCTCGTGCCGGAAAAGCGCGAGCTTTTCTCGACCATGTCGGTTGAAGACAATATCGAACTCGGCGGCTTTCTGCGCAACGCGTCGGAACGTGCCGAAACACGCGAGGAACTTTACGCCCGCTTTCCGCGGCTCGCGGAGCGTCGCAAGCAGCTCGCGGGCACGCTCTCCGGCGGCGAGCGGCAGATGCTGGCGCTGGCACGCGCGCTGATGAGCCGCCCTCGCCTGCTGCTGCTCGATGAGCCGAGCCTGGGGCTGGCGCCGAAGATCGTCGCCGATATTCTCAACATCGTCTCGGAACTTCGGACGACCGGCGTTTCGATCCTGCTTGTCGAGCAGAATGCCCGCGCTGCGCTGGAGATCGCCGACGAAGGCTATCTGGTCGAGCTTGGCGAAGTGAAACGCTCCGGTCCGGCAGCCGAATTGGCAGTCGATCCGGCCCTGATGGAAAGCTATCTCGGCAGCCATGCTTAGAGACCGCTAGTCAAAGCTCTCGACCAGTTTCCTGCGGAACTCATCCATCCGGTAGACCGGCGTTTCTTTCGTTGGGATCATTCCCCTCTGCAAGTTCCAGCCGTCGAGGCGATCCAGGAGCTCTGGGTTGCCCGCAACGATATGCATTGGCACGTCACGGGAAGCCTCCTCGCCGGTGATGATCGCGGCCGGCTGATGGTCGCCGAGCAGAATGAATAAGGTATTCCTGCCGTAGCGCACCATGTAGGAGCCCAGCGTTTCGAGCGTGTAATCAATCGAGGCGATATATTGAGTGCGGACGCGCGCTGGATCGGCCCAGATGACAGACGGCGACTCGCCGCCTTCCGCTTGAGGGTTGAACACGGTTCCGTCGCCTACCTGATCCCAATCGACCAACGACGGGATCGGCGTCCAGGGCGCGTGACTGGAGATCAGCGCCATTTCAGCCATGACCGGCGTGTGGCCTGGTTCGTCACGTCCCTGGCGCTCCAGCCGCTCGAAGGCTGAAAGCGTATACTGGTCCGGCATCGTCACCCAGTTGAACGGCTTGCCCTTGTAGCCGAGGCCATGGGCATCATGCACGCTGTTATAACCGAAATAGCCTGCCTCCGGCCAGTCCATGGTAATCGCCGGCATCACCGCCGTGGTCCGCCAGCCGGCCGCGTGAAACAGGCTGTTGAGACTTCGCCGCTCGCTGGTAATCATCCGGTCGTAACGCGCCTGGCTATCGATCCAGAGGCCGGAAAGCAGCGTGCCATGCGCCAGCCAGCTTATGCCGCCGACCGTTGGCGAAGTGAGCCAGCCGCTGCGCGCCTGCAATCCCGCCGCCTCGATTTCCCGCTCCATCAAGTCGAGGCGATCGTTGATGCGGGTGGCATAACGCGGGTCTTCGATCGCGCTGCGGCCATAGGACTCGATGAAGATCAGCACCACGTCCGTGCCGGCGAGCGCCGAGAAATGCCGTCCGGCGGAAACCGGATCCTGTTTCACCTCATCCTCGAACCGGGCAAGATCGGCGACCGAATCTTTCACCATCGCGACGCGATTGACAAAATAGGGAACGGCCCGTGCCTCTATGCCGAGATTGCGATGATCGCGATCCTGGACGATGAAGGCCGCCAACCCGACAAGGAAAAGGATGCCGCTTGCGAGGACGGATTTTCGTCGAGCCTCAACGGCTGAATGCCGAAAGCCGTCGAACGACCAGTAAAGCACGACCGTCACCAGAAGCCATGCGACGAGGCCGGCGCAGATGATGCCGACCGCTACCGCCACTCCCACCGTGCCGCTCAAGAGATTCCATCCGTCCGTCAGGATTTTGAGATCGAGATAGGGATTGAACGGACGCTGGAAGACCATGCCGGTGCCGATATCCGCAAGCTTCAGGAACAGCATCGCGGCAAGCGACAGGGTAATGCCCCACTTCAGGATAGCAAACCCGGCGCCGTCGAGCACCAATGCGAACAGCACGATGCCGATCACCTCCAGCGGAAACCGGATCTCCGAGACATTGGTGAGTGCCTCCGGCCTGGAGGGCAGCGCGAGGATCACCGCAACGATCACCGACGCAATTGCGATCCGCGGCAAGGACCGCCGATTTGGCTGCCGGGCGTCCCCTTTGCTTGCATTGTCCTTCGTACGAAAAGACCGGTACTCATTCATGGCCACTCTTTCCGTCAATGCTTCGACTCCACCGGCCATGGCTTTCCGGACTGAGACGTCGCTGATCCGTCATGCATCACGCCGAGCATAGATATCGCCGGACAACTGCCGTCCCGCCAATCCCGGGAGCTCAGCCAATATGGATTCGGCCGAGACCCATTCACCATGCGCGAAGCGGTGCCCCTCGCCTTCCACCCGATTGAAACGGTAGGGCCCAAGTTTCCGCATATGGCCAATTGCCTCCTCGGCAATTTCCATCGCCGCCGGAATATATTCGAAAGCAAGCAGCGGGATCGGATGATGCAAGCTGGCAAGAATATCCGCTTCCGCACCTTCCACATCGATCTTGCAGAAGGCCGGCAGACCATATTCATCGATCAACACGTCGAGCGTCGTCATTTCGACGCGTTCGACGCGGTTCCAAGTGACACTGCGGAATCCGATGGTCTTCTCCATCTTTGAAATCCAGGACGGCGAAATACTCGTCACCGTCGGATGCCGGTCGGAAATATGAAGATCAACTGTGCCCGGTTGCTTGCCTACCGCCTTGCGCAGCAGAACCAGTTCTTCGCCGGCAAAAGACCGCGCGATGAAATCGGCAAATATCGGCTGCGGCTCCACTGCGATGACCTTGGCACCGAGGGAAAGAAGCGTCCGACTGCGATTGCCCGCATGTGCGCCAATATCGAAGATAAGATCGCCGGGCTTGATGAACTCGGCATAGAATCGTTTCAGTGAAGACCGTCGCCAGGGCTGGCCGTAATAAATGAGCAGTGAGCGCGCAAGCCCCAGCGAAGCCGATAGGTCATGACGCATGTTCATCTCGACTTGCGCGCAGAAGGAAAATCACATCCCTCGCGAAGGAATAGGCAAGCGCGGCCAGCGCCCACGCCGCAAGCATGGTCGAAACGGGCGGCACAATGAACGGGAACAGCATCAGACACAGTGCCGCCCCCTGCACGACGCAGATCAGCTTGCGGCGCATGGAAGGCGGCAGCTCGCCCCGCAGCCTGGGGAGGACGCTTTGTGCCGCGCCATAAGCATAGCGCATCAGGCCGATCAGCAGGACCCAGACGCCCGCTTTGCCGAGCAGAAAAGCGGCAATCGACAGGAAGAGTATCAGCAGAGCATCGACTTCCATGTCGAACCGGGCGCCGAAACGCGAAGCGGTACGGGTTCGGCGGGCAAGATGGCCGTCGACACCGTCCAGGGCGAGCGCGAAGGCAACGATCGAGCCGATGAGCCACAAAGCTTCGGCGCGGGAGGCCTGGCCGAACTGATCGGACACCAGCACCAATCCGCCTACGGTGGCAGTAATTGCCGCCCGCACTGTCGTTACCATATTCGCCGCGCCGAAACGGCTGTGCCCATGCGCGTGAAGATTGCCGAGCGCGATTGTGCAGATTGCGGCATAGATGACGAAGGCTGTGCCGATGGCAACCGTGTCCATGCCGAGACGATCTCCCAAACGATCCATCGCAACAATGAAGACTACGGCAACCGACACCGTCACAGTAGAAGCATTGAGCAAGAGCGAGCGGAAAGCTCGGCGGGCCGCCATTTCGTCCGGGTGGCCGGCATTCATCCATTCAACCACCGGACCCGCCTTTCGGTGCCGTCGCGAAGATCGGCCATCCAATCTCTACGCAGCGCTCACGCCCCTCCCAACGCTGATGTGAAACAATCATGACGCTCTCCTCCGGATATTACATGGAAAGGATTGCACCGAGCCGCCAAGCCTGAATCAAAAAAACGGCGTCAAATAAACGTGATATCTTTATCCTCTTCTCGAAGTTCTGATCCCTTGCCCTCATCGTTGAGGCCTCTAGGTGTGATTTTGGTAAATCTGAAAGGGCTAATATGTGACAAGGCATGAGACGGCTCAACCACCCGTGATGGAAGAGCATAGCCGTGCCCTCTGGTTCGAGGAGACGGGCCGCTGTGGGCTCCGCGATGAGCCGCTTCCGCCGGAACGCGAGGGCGATGTCCTGGTTCGCACGCTTTATAGCGGCATCAGCCGCGGCACTGAGTCGCTTATCTTCCGCGGGCAAGTGCCGGAAAGCGAATATCAGCGCATGCGCGCTCCGCACCAGGCTGGGCAGTTCCCCTTTCCCGTGAAATACGGTTATGCCGCCGTCGGCGTCGTCGAGGAAGGGTCGGAAGCGGCCATAGGCAGGCAGGTCTTCTGCTTGCACCCGCATCAGGACCGTTTTCGCGTGCCGGCCCCAGCGGTACATCCATTGCCGCAAAGCCTTCCACCACAGCGAGCGGTATTGGCCGCAAACATGGAAACAGCACTCAACATCATCTGGGATGGTGGCATTCAGCCAGGCGATCGGGTAGCGGTCTTTGGCGCCGGCGTCGTCGGACTTCTGGTCGCCGGGCTCGCCTCGCGGATCGCCGGAACGGAAGTCATGATTTCCGATATCGAGCCGGAACGCGCCGAGATTGCCCGGGCTCTCGGCCTTCATTTCGCACTGCCTGACGCAATGCAGAATGATTGCGACGTCCTGATCAACGCCTCCGCATCTTCCACGGCCCTGGCAGAAGCGCTGAGCCATGCCGGCTTCGAAGCCCGTATCGTCGAAGCGAGCTGGTACGGTGAAAAACACGTCGAGCTTCCTCTCGGCGGCGCCTTCCATGCCAAGCGGCTCTCCGTCGTCAGCTCCCAGGTTGGCGCATTGCCGCCCGGACGACGGGCTCGCTGGGATACGCACCGCCGCATGGCCAAGGCACTTGAGCTTCTGGATGACGACCGGCTCGACCGCTTGATTTCAGGCGAGACCCCGTTCGAAACGATGGCGCGCGATTACCCCGGCATTATCCGTTCATCTGCCACGCTCTGCCACCGCATCCGCTACTGAGGAAAATTTGCATGTTCGCCATCGAAGTCCGCGATCACATCATGGTTGCGCACAGCCTTCCCCGACCGGTCTTCGGTCCTGCCCAGGGACTGCATGGCGCGACATTCACCGTGGATGCAGCTTTCTTTACCGACAATCTCGACGAGAACGGCCTTGCGGTCGATATCGGGCTCGCCACCGACGTGCTAAAGGAGGTGCTGGCGCCGTTGAACTACCAGAACCTTGACACATTGGATATTTTCGCTGGAAAGGTGACCACGACGGAGTTCCTGGCGAAGCACATCTTCGATCGCATCGCCGAGGCGATCGACAACGGCCGGCTTGGCGGGGGCGGTCAGCGCATACGCAAGCTTAGGGTTATACTGAATGAATCCCACACCGCACGCGGCTGGTACGAGGCTGAGCTGTGAGCCGTGATCTCATCTTCGCCTACCCGGGCGACATCGAAACCCGCACCGGCGGGTATGGATATGATCGGCGCGTGATCGCAGCCCTTCGCGATATCGGCTGGAATGTCGAGCCGCTTTCTCTTGGCGAGGGTTTTCCGAACCCGAGCGCAGCCCAGCTTGAAGCAGCCGGTCGGATGCTTTCCGAGCTTCCGGAGAGCAGCCTCGTGCTGATCGATGGTTTGGCTTTCGGCGTCATGGATGAATGCGCCGTCCGCGAGGCAAAGCGGCTCAAAATCATGGCGCTGGTGCATCATCCGCTGGCTCTGGAAACGGGGCTCGAACATAGGCAGCAAAAGACCCTTGCCTCGCGCGAAAAAACCGCACTGGCGCAGACCCGCGGGATCATCGTCACTTCGCATACGACCGCGGCAGAACTTTCTGCCAATTATGCGGTGCCGGCGGAGAAAATTACGGTCGCCATTCCCGGCATGGATCCCGCGCCTCTTTCAAAGGCTCGTGGCGAGCCGCCCCTGATCCTCAGTATCGGCACGCTGACCCGCCGGAAGGGCCACGACGTGCTGATTGCAGCGCTGGAAAAGCTGTCCGATCTTTCCTGGGACTGTCGCATTGTCGGCAGCAGGACGCTTGATCCCGACACCTCGGCTGCGCTGGAAAGGCAGATCATCCAATCGGGTCTTGGTGATCGGATTGAGCTCGCAGGTCAGATCGACGATCCACGCAACGAGTTTTCCAGGGCCGATATTTTCGCGCTGGCCAGCCGTTACGAGGGCTACGGCATGGTCTTTGCCGAAGCGCTTGCCCAAGGCCTGCCGATCGTCGGCTGCGCGGCCGGCGCTGTACCGGAAGTCGTGCCGAGAAGCGCAGGCTTCCTTGTTCCTCCGGATGATCCCAAGGCATTTGCTGTGGCTCTGCGCCGGCTGCTCGAAGAACCGGAAACCCGAATCGCTATGGCGGACGCTGCGGCGACCGCCGGCGCCAAATTGCCCTCCTGGAGGGATACGGCCGCTATCATCTCCGACGTCCTGGAGGCAGCATCGTGAGCGGCTTCGACAAAAATTGGCTGGCCCTGCGGGAACCGGTAGATGCCCGTTCGCGTGACAAGGCTTTGCTGGCCGCCGCAGTCGAAGCCATCGAGAACGCTCCCGGCAGCACCATCCTTGATATCGGCTGCGGGACGGGAGCGACCTTCCGCGCACTTTCGCCGAAAATTGAGAGGAAAGTCCACTGGCAGCTGTTCGATAACGACAGGCGGCTGCTGGATGAAGCCCGACGGCTTCATGGTAACGCGGTCGAGTTTATCCGCTGCGATCTCAACAATATCGAAGCGCTGCCATTGACGGATGCGAGGCTGGTAACGGCATCGGCATTGTTCGACCTCTGTTCCGAGCAATTCATCCGCCGGTTCGCCGAACGGATTTCCACGACCGGTATCGGCCTTTACGCCGCACTGAACTACGACGGGGAAATGACTTGGTCGAAGCCGCATCCGCTGGACCAGGCGATCGCAGGAAGTTTCAATGCGCATCAACTGAGTGACAAGGGGTTTGGCGTTTCGCTTGGGCCGGCCGGTTGGAAGACGCTGGTCGAATGCCTGAAGGAGAGGGACTATACGCTGCAGGTTGCCCCGTCTCCATGGATCATGACGGCAGCCGATGCCGGTCTGCAGCGGCGATTTATCGATGGCGTTATCCGCGCGATCTATGAATACGGCCAACTTGACGAGAACGAAATTGGCGATTGGGCCGGTTTCCGACACCGCATGGTCGACGTTGAAGGCAGTCTATGCCGTGTTGGCCATCAGGATATCCTCGCGCTTAGGTAAGGCGGTCTGCTGTCGAGCCTCGGCACGCAAATTGCAGTCGAAGACGATATCCGTGCCGATATTGTAGATCTGCACCTCGGGGCGGCGTGCTTCGGAAAGCCGCTCGATTGGCGCAAGCCGGATTCCAGCCGGTCCCGAACCGATGATGATCGGCGATACCGACACATGCAAATGGTCGATCAACTGCGCATCGACGAAACGGGAAATCGTTCTTGCGCCGCCTTCCACCAGGACTGTGGCAAGGTCGCGTTCTGCAAGTGCTGTCAGGATATCGTTGGGCAACAGCCCGCCATCGGCCTGACGCGGCAGACGAATGACCTCATGGGCATCATAGCGACGCGACGCATCGTCTGCCTGCATCACGAGGACGGGTGTGCCGCCGTCATGCAGCATCTTGGCGCGTTCGGGCATACGGCCGTTGCAATCCACCACGACCCGAACCGGGCTTCTGCCGCGGACTGCGCGGACGGAAAGGCTCGGATTGTCGGCGACAACCGTCCCCACACCGACGATAACCGCATCCACCAGCGCGCGGCAGCGGTGAAGATGAGCGATCCCGTCGGATCCCGAAACATTCTGGGCGTCACCCGCCGGGGTTGCGATGCGCCCATCCAGCGACTGACCGACCTGAGCCAGGGCAAAAGGCCTCTCCCGCAGCGCTAGCGGCCTGTAAAGCGACAGGCACGAGACATCGACATCTTCAGGAAGCGCAACCGGGTCAATCGAATCCTCCCGCAGCGAAAGCAGATGCTGCCACAGCTCTTCGGTCATCCTGACTGATTGCATATGCTGCCTCGTTATCCGGCCGAAAACCTAAAATGTCGATGCACGCAAAATAGTTCCTCGCCCGAAGATCTGATATAGTCTTAATTCGTACGGGGAATTTCACCAGATCAACATTCCATTCCCTGCATCATAGGCAAACTCCGCGAATTTGCTTGGCCATTGGGCGATACATCGCAATTACAGGGTCGTGGATTGAGGTCGGGTTTTCCCCGATGACTTGCGCCGCGCTTGCGGCGACCGCCCAAATAAGGTGTATGATTAAATACGTCGGCGCATGTGCTCAATCTTGGGTAGCGCAACGCTTGGCTAGCGCTTGTTTTGGGTGATTTTGAGTCTGGCCAGATACAGAGGCGTAGACTTGCATTGCCGCAATGGCTGCAGGTTACGACAGGGCAATGGACACAGGTGTTTTGGTGACGGACGACAATGACGGCCTCGGCCATCTTCCGGAGCGCAAGCAGCGGGAGCTTTCGCTTGCCTTGAAGATCATCTTTGAGGAATTCGATGCGGCGCAGCAATCGAAGCTTTCCGAAAAGCAGAAGGCCGGGCGGATCTTGAAGGTCATTCTCTTCGGTTCCTATAGCCGCGGCGACTGGGTGGAAGATCGCAAGAGCGGTTACAGGTCCGATTTCGATATCCTCGTTGTCGTCAATATCAAAAGCGTCGGAGAGGACAATGATCTGTGGCACGATGTGTCCGATCATTTCCTGCGCGAATTGACGATTACCAAGGAAATCGAGACGCCGGTCAACATCATCGTTCACACGCTGCAGGACGTGAACGACCAGCTGGCACGCGGCAGGCCTTTCTTTATCGACATCATCCGCGACGGCATCATGCTCTACGAGAAGGAAGGCCATCCGTTCGTGGCACCGAAGCCGCTGGATCAGGAAGATGCGAGGAAGGAGGCTGAGGGTTATTTCGAGCGCTGGTTCAAGCTTTCAAGGGAAGCGCTCCGCGGAGCAGAATTGATGCTAGATGACGGAATCTGGCGACACGGCTCCTTTATGCTGCATCAGGCGACGGAAGAAGCGTATCACTGCGTCCTGCTTGTCCTGACCCTCTACTCGCCTAAGTCGCATCGCCTGAAATTCCTACGCTCTTCGGCCGAGGGGATCGACGCGCGCCTGATCGAGGCATGGCCGCGAGACACCAAATTCGCCCGCCGCTGTTTCGAGCGGCTCGATCGGGCTTATGTCGACGCAAGGTATTCGCCGCATTACGAGATAACAGAAGAAGAGCTTCGCTGGATCATCGAACGTATTCAGGTGCTTCAGGAGCTTGTCGAGCAAATTTGTAGGGCGAAGCTTTCTGGGACGACCGCTTAGACTCTCGATTGCGAACGCCCCTTTTCGGATGACCCCGCCCGTAGTCGCTCGTCTAGTGTCGATTAAATTAGGCTTTATCGCATTAATTTAGACGAAGAAGGTAAGCTTTCAAGGGATGCGGCACCGGAATATCCAACGAGTAACCGGTATGGCTACGCTATAGGTATCGATCCGAAGGGTTTGTTTGGGAAGGAGACCAGCTATACCAGGGAAATCGCCTTTGCACGTGTCCGTGCTCAGAGCCTGACTCGAAAAGAGCTCAATAGACATAATACCTTGCGAGCCTCCGGGTGAGAATGCGGATGTGGGCGATGAGCATCCAGGTTTCAGCGGAGGCGATTGATTTCTCCCAGTCTTTGGTCAGT
>NZ_JBEAAL010000049.1:0-31507 GCF_040066075.1 Neorhizobium phenanthreniclasticum | reverse complement strand
AAGAATACAGGGCGTTCGTGTTGACGCGATTGCAGTTAATGTGAGAATCCGGTCGCTCGGATTCTCACCTTTAAATGCCAAACCTGGCCGAAACAGCCGCATTCTCACGTTTATCTGCCAAGCGACACCGCCCACACTGCAAGAAGATGTTTTCGATCAACACCATAAATGCAACTAGGTGGTACAACGCAAAAAGAAAAAGTGGCGCAAATCTAGCTGAAACTCAACACCTGTGCCATGTGAGTAACCTCCGTGCAGAGCGGGCCAATCCCGCTCGATGGCTCCTCGAAGGACCAGGGACGGTCGTAATCACCGCGAAGGGGAAGCCGAGTGGCGGCAGCTTGCTAGCCGACCCCGACAGAGGGTTGATCGAGGAGATCCGGCCCTGGTCCAGGACGCTATCAATAAAGAGCGGGATTGGTTTGCTTCGGGCGAGCAAGGTGGTGTTCGGCACGGGTCTCCCACCTGAGCCACAACTGCAGCTCCGCCCTGCTTCTTTCCGCCACACCCCCTCGGCTGTTCAGCCGGAACAAAACGAATTGCGCGCTGGAGCTAAAGTCGTGGAGCGCCCCACACCCGGCTTTCTCCAGATCTTGGATCAAGCTAAGGACTGATACCAATGGATAGAAATCAGACTATAGACTGCTATCACAAGAGTTTTTATCAGTTTATAGTCTGATATGACACGCTTGATGATCAGTCCCTAAGCTGATAACGTATACAACATATCAGTTTGTAGGCTGAGACATGAAAAGTGACACTCGCAAAAGAGCACGGGGACGGCTTGACGAAAGACTTCAGGCGCTCCAACCAATTGATCGGTTTAGGGCACCGCCCAAGGGATGGGTGCGAGCGCTACGCGATGCCCTCGGCATGACGGGTGCGCAGCTGGGCACGCGCATTGGAGTCCGGCCGCAAACAATTGAATCAATCGAAAAGTCGGAAGCTGCCGGGACAATCCAACTCAATACCCTGCGCCGCGCCGCCGAGGCACTGGATTGCACGCTCGTCTATGCCCTCGTTCCAAACAGTTCGCTTGAAGCCGTTGTCGAGGCACGGGCGCGCAAGATCGCAACACGCGAACTTCAGCGCGTCGCGCATACGATGCGTTTGGAAGCACAGGGCACGGACTATGCGGATTCCGAATCTCGTATCCAGGCATACATCCGCGACAGGCTCTCTGAGCGCGATCTCTGGAACGAAGTATGACAGATCTTTTCCAGGAACCTGAAGACGCGACGCCGCTTGAGCCGCAGGAACGAGAGGGTTTGCTCCAGACCTGGATCACTCACCGCCGCGATCTCAACGAAGCGGAAGAGGAAAACATAGTCGAAGGTACGGCTTGGGCGCGGGGCCGGCGGCGCTTGCCACTCGAACGGATGCTCAGCGAAGACTTTATGCGGACGCTACATAAGCGAATGTTCGGTGACGTCTGGCAATGGGCCGGCACGTTCCGGGCGACGGAGCGCAACATCGGCGTTCAGGCTTATCGTATCGGAATGGAGCTCGCGAGCTTATTGAGCGACATCCGTTACTGGATTGAACACAAGACCTTTCCACCGGATGAGATAGCAATCAGATTCCATCATCGCCTCGTCGCCATCCACCCGTTTCCGAACGGAAATGGACGGCAGGCACGTCTCGCAGCCGACCTGCTGATCGAGCGGCTTGGCGGTGATCCTTTTACCTGGGGCGGCGGCAGTCTGGCCAATGTTGGCGAATTGCGAGGACGCTACGTCGCCGCACTACGCGCGGCGGACAATCATGACATCGCTCCGCTTCTGGCATTCGCGCGCAGCTAACAGAACCAACCGCATCTGTGACAAAGACGGTCGGTAGCCACATGGCGCCCGATTGGCGGCACTCCAGGGGTCTTGGTCGATTCCGGGTTCGCGACCTAGCAAGGATGTCAGGGTGGGTCCCAACGCCTTGAAGGGGTACGAACCGTCGGCAGCGTTATTTTCGAAGCAGCGACACTGATTACACTTGAGAATCCCTACTGATCGATATGCGCTGCACTGACAGCCAATTTCGTCATTTCGGAATTAAGTTAACGCGCTTACGGACGGCGCGAGTGCGTAATCGGCGCCTGCCCGGAACCGAATGCCGCTCCGGAGCCCGCGGACTTACTTTTTCTTACACTTTGTCCTAGGGAGGGGTTGGTTGTGAAAAGATTGCCAGTTGCAGCGGTGCAAATGGCAGGCTAAAGCGACAACGATCGCGGCCCCGCGAATGGCGCCGCCGTCGTCCATGCGCAAGGCTTTTCCTCGTTCTTCAAGCGACATGAACCGTTAGACTGGACGCAACCTCGGCGCTTAGCGGCGTATTGCGGATGGGGCTATTAGTTGGGTTCAGCGTACCTTAGCGGTACGTTGTGCCACGACTGTGGTCGATGCCAATCCACGACACGGAACGAAGTTCGGAACGTCAAATGTCTCAGTCCACACGCAGCATCAACCGATCTGCCGCCGACGCATGGTCGCAGCTGGTCAAAAGCGGAGCCCTCGACATCGATGGCCGTGACAAAGAGTTCGCCGAGACTGTCTGCAAGATGCTGGACCCAACAGCAGCTGATCTCGCGGACGCGCTCGCAAAAGCGACGACGGATCAGCTCATCAAAGTGTTCTTCCGTGCCCTCCAGCCTTTCTCGGGAATGTACCGCGAGATCCTGCGATTTTTCAAAACAGCCGGCGCAAAATACGGGCGGGACCAATGGCGAATCGGGATTACCGATGAGCACCTCGAGCTGTCTGACTTTGAAGATTTCCTGCGGATGTGGGACGGCGTTCCCGGTGAGATTGATGTTCCAGCAGTGGGACAAGAAGGCTTTGGCGTTGTTTGGCTTGCCTGGGAAGCGTATCCGCAACTCGGAAACCTTGCCAATAGGGCGGCGCGAGAACCTGCCGAGCTCGGGATTGCCGCGTCGATCAGTGGCTCATCGACTATCGATCGGGTCAGATCAATCCGCTCCCATTGTCGGTGCTATCGAAACAACAGGACGCAGGCTTCCGGGAACTGGCCGCAATGGTCGCAACAGTTCATGAGTCGTTGGTGGCGTTTAGTCAGAACCGAGCTATTCTGCGGTCGCAATTCGATTGGCAAACGTTGAAGGGCAGTGATGCGTTTTCGGTCAACCATCTTGCCTTCCTCGATACCGACAACTGGCTAGCGACAGCTGTTGCAGGCCTGGCACTAACAGATGGGATCGCGCCTGAAAATCGAAACCGGATCGGGCGCGTCCTACGAAACACGCTCGACGGCCCGCCAACGCGCAAGCTGAATGCAAGCGTCTCCTTGAACGACCTCGACCGGTTTCTCTCATTACCGGTTTGGCAGAAGCGCCACGAGATCTATGCGGTTTGGGTATTCTCGGAAATGGCCGTTGCCGCGAACGAGCACGATCTGGAGATACATCACGACCAGGGCAGGATCGCCTTCGAGTTCCGGGAAGCGCGGCTTGCAACTGTCACGTCGGCACGACCACCAATCGATATGATAACAGAGCGCCGGCCTCCTGTTGCGAACCCCGTCGGCGCTGGCCGAAC
Source organism: Neorhizobium phenanthreniclasticum (assembly GCF_040066075.1). Taxonomy (NCBI): domain Bacteria; kingdom Pseudomonadati; phylum Pseudomonadota; class Alphaproteobacteria; order Hyphomicrobiales; family Rhizobiaceae; genus Neorhizobium; species Neorhizobium phenanthreniclasticum. Next base: position 27,962 of record NZ_JBEAAL010000049.1, on the reverse strand, counting down.
CGCCAATGTCCAGCCCGACTTCGGGATTTGGGCACGCGATCCCGGCTCAGAGCGCTGCGTTCTGGTGGTCGAGGTGAAGCATTATAAACGGACCGAGAAGAGGTCGTTTTCGGAGGTCATGACCGACTATGTGACCGCTCATCCGGATGCGCGTATCGTTCTGGTCAATTATGGCCCGATCGGCGACATTTTGGACCGCATCTCTCTCAGCGCGACCGGGCGTTGCACTACGATCGAGCATCTGACTGCCCTCAACCGGACGGCCAGGGAGGAATTTCGAGAGTCGGTTCGAAAGGTGATCGGACGACCGGTGCGGGCGGCTCTCGTGATCGGTGGAACAACCAGGGCGAAAAGTGCTCTCGCGGTCGATGTTTCGCCATCCATGGCTCCAGTACTAAGTGATCCTCGGTTCATTTCGGCACTGGCCGCGATTGCGGTGACGCCACGCGCCTCCGAAATCTTTCCAATCGATAGACGTGTCCACACCGCGATTTCGGTCGATGGGGCTGTCGAGCGCTTGCGTTGTATCCAAGGCGACATAAACGCATTGGAAGGTCCGGTCACCGAGCTGCTTGGGACCTATGAGGAAGTAATCGTTTTTACGGATCGCGATGGGCTGAACGATTTGAGCGCATTAAAATCGGCAAGTGAGGAATTTGCCGACGGTGGCTTATTCCAAGTAACTGTCTGCAGGCCTGAATCGACCTGATCGGCTGAATTGCAAGAGTAAATGCTCAAAAGGAACAGATCATGGGCGGCTTGGTATTAGAAAACCACTGGGAACGCATTGTCTTGGCCTCCATTAGAGAATTTCTCGGCGCAGAGGACTACGCGACTTCACTTTGGACCGGTACAGATGGTGAGGCCGCGAGAGACGCAGCTTACGACGCTTTGCGTCGGAGCATGGTCTCAAGCATATTTCTGCACCACTTCTCTGAGGTCGCAGTTAATCGCCAGCACCACGCCCTGCATGGCATGACTAAGATCGACATCTATAACGAGCTAGCTGCCAGATCAGTTGGACCCGATCAATCTGCCCGCCCTGAGGACGCAAAGATTTTGGGAGAAGTAGCAGACGCCATAAAACACGGAGAACTTACGGCCAATCATATTCGTCATGTGGCGAGAAACGGGCGCGTAATCGAATGGACGCATGAAGCTTCATCGCTACTCCTTGAAGGTAGGGCGAACAACGAACCACAGATCATCGTCGCGACAGGTAACGGCACGCGCTCGTTGAGGGCCGTTCTGCAAAACGTTTGCGGCACATGGAGCACTTGGCTTGGCCTCGCTCCGTTATAGCGTGAAGACCGTCGGGATTTTGCAGCTTATGTGGTGCCGTGCTGCGAAGAATTTTCGGTGGACGACAGCGAAAGCCGGCCACTCTCTCGTGGACGTACTCTTCCGCAATACCTATCTCTACTTTGACTGGACATAGCGATGCTTCGCGCTCGGCCAGGCTGCAGTCGGTTTTCTAATTAGCCGGAGAGGTCAAATTGAGCGGCTCTAATCCAGCGTCCACGGGTCCAGCTGGTCCTCGTTTCGAAAGCCAAGTGGGAGCTCATTACCTCTTGACCATGCTCGCCTCGGCTGAGCCGCGAGGGTTGCCGGGTACGGTCATCGATCGCGTGGCTTTTCAGCGGGGTGATGAAGGCTTCCCGCTGGATGATGTCATCGTCCATGCTCATGACAGGACAACGGGCGCCAAGGCAAGCCTCCAAATTCAGGTCAAACGAACAATTTCGTTTGCCCCTACAGATGCCGCGTTCAAAAAAACGGCAGAACAGATTGCACGCGCAATCGGTGCTACCTCTTTCTGGGATGAGCGCAATGAATTGGCGATTGCGACCGCCAGAGCGTCCCGGAAAGTCCATGGTGCCTACCAGGACGTTCTTCGCTGGGCACGCCAGATGGGATCAGCACTGGAGTTCTTCGGTCGCCTAAACAGGACAGGAGCTGGCAATGACGACATGCGTGCCTTCGTCCGAACGCTCCGTGATCACCTGCGTGAAGCCGGAGCAGATCATGGCGATGAGACGCTTTGGAAGGTTCTAGGCAGGCTTCAGATCCTGATTTTCGATTTTACAGCAGTTGGGTCTGCCAGCGAGGAATTATCTCGTGAGCGGGCGAGCCGTGTATTGGCGGCGGAGAAGGCTGATCAGGCATCGACCCTGTGGACGACGCTGATCTCAATTACGGAGGAAATTGCAGCCGATGGGGGCGATCGAGACTTTGAGCGTCTTTCGGCAGACTTGTCGCCCCATGGCCTAGCTGTTGCAGCGAATGCCAGACTAAAGAACGTCAGAGCAGCCATCTGGGAATCATCTTCCCTCGCGCTTGCCGATATCGACTACAGGATTGGCGATAGCACACTCGCCCGAACTGAACGGATTGAAGCCGTTAACTCAGCGCTTCAGAGTGGCCGCTACGTTGAAATTCGGGGCGAAGCAGGTGTTGGAAAGTCCGGTATACTCAGGCAGTTAGCCGAGCAGTATTCAATTGAAGGCCGCATTATTGTCTTGGCCCCGGGCCGGACACCACTGCGAGGCTGGCCGCAGATGAGGGTCGAACTAGGTTTCGATGGCAGCTTGCATGAGCTTCTATCCGACTTGGCCGCCGATGGCGGAGCAAGTCTGTTCCTCGACAATCTCGACTCATTCAGTGAACAGGAACGAAAAACCGTCAACGACCTCTTACGAGAGTCGTCGCGCATACCTGGTATGACGGTTATAGCGACCGCGCGTCGAAACTTTGGAATTGACGAGCAATCGTGGCTGGACGTCGATGCTATCAAGGTGCTTGATCCCGCAACACCTGTTATCATTGACGAGTTAAATTCCTCGGAAGTCGAAGAGCTTAGCGACGCTCAACATCGGCTCGCCTTTCTCCTGGCCGATAACCATCCGGCCCGCAAAGTCGTGCGAAATCTATATCGACTATCTCGCCAGATCGCTCAACCGCAAGGGCTGCCCATACCTACAAGCGAACTGGATATGGCCGAGCATTGGTGGAGATCTGCCGATGGTCCCAGGAACGAAGGGCATCGCCTCCGCGCCCGTGTGCTGCGTTCGCTCGCCAGCATGGCGATCAAAGGCGAGTTTGTTCTTGATGCCAGCAATCTGGACGCATCCGCCCTGGACAGCCTGGTGCGAAGCGAAACCTTGAGAGACTTAGGCAATGATCGAGTGGCTTTCCGGCACGATGTCCTGCGGGAATGGGCCATCGGCAACCTGCTTTCAGCCGATCCGCATTCGTTTGACGAGCTATCGCTCGGAAAGCCCGCTACTGCTGTAGTCGGACGCGGGGTCGAGTTGGCAGCGCGGTTTGCGTTAGAACGCGGCGAGTTCGCCGGCGGGTGGGGCAAGGTCCTTGAGCGGCTCTCGACCCCTGACATCCATGGCTCGTGGCGGCGCGCCGCCTTGCTAGCTATCGTCCATTCCGAGGCAGCGACAGAATTGCTTAGGCGAGAGGCCGGCACGCTGCTGGAAAACGATGCCGGTCTATTGCATGAGCTGATCCGAACGGTGATGGCCGTGGACGTCGAACCAGCTTCGTCTCTTTTCCTTCAGATCGGGATCAAGCCGGAACAGATACCGCCGGGCCTCTTTCTTCCCAACAGGGCATCCTGGCTGCATTTGATTCTGTGGCTTATCGATCTCGGAGCCAGTGTTCCTGCAAAAATCATCGATGACATCGCTGAGCTCTATACGAGCTGGATGCTTGCAACATTCGGGCAGGACCGCCTGACGCCAATCTTGCTTTCGTGCTTGCATAGATGGCTGGTCGATATCGAAGATGATGATCGCCAGGCGGAGCGTCAAATGAGCTACACAGGGTCATTTGGCTTCTTTGACGGCCAGCCCGTCGCAGAGAAGCTACGGACCGGGTTATTGCTGTTCGCATCGAAAAGTCCGGATCTTGCAATCGACTACCTCGAACGCATCCGCAAATACAAATACGATCGGGGTATCATAGCAGGATTGCTCAAATTTAGTGGGTCGCTCGCCCAGGCAGCGCCAAAGCAACTTGCCGAGCTTATGGCGGGTAGCCTGATCGCAGTAGAGCCAGAGGATCCGTTCGAACGGTCGTCGCAGCGCCTCGGGCCATTCACATATCTTGATAGCCAGTTCCTCCCAGATGGGCCGACGAGGGGACCTTTCCTGGAACTTCTGAGGCATTCGACGCCCGACGGCCTTGGCCTCGTCAAAAGACTGGTCAATCATGCGATCGCCTTCGGATCCGGTGGTCGGGATCCTGGCACCGATGGCTTTGTTTTGATTTTGGACGGTGAGGAACGTTTTTTTCCATGGCGCAACACATATCGGTGGTCTCGTGGCGACAGCGGATATTATGCCATGGGCTCCTCACTCATGGCGCTCGAAATGTGGGCGCATGAGCGCATTGATGTCGGCGATGATTTCGAAGACATCCTAAAGACAGTGCTGGGGCCGGTTGGATCTCCCGCTGCCTTCCTTTTGATTGCAGTCGATCTGATCATTTCCCATTGGCCAAAGTCGAAAGAGATCGCGACTTCTTTCCTCGCCAGTCCCGAGCTGGTCAGCTGGGATCGTAACCGCGTAGCCCGGGATAGTTTCGACACGCGCGATCTGTTCGGTCTGCGAGCCATGCGAAGTGACCCGGCAAGCCTTGCGGCGGAAGCGGCATTGAAGTCGCGCCCCTCGCGTCGCCTGCCGCTAGAGAGCCTCTATCACGACTACACAATCAACGGGCCGGAGAGCCTTAGGCTCAATCTTGTTGGGAATCTCCAGTTGGCGGCCCAACGGCTTGGCGCCCCGGAACCAACTGCAAACTTTGCGGACCCAGAATTCATGGTCCAACACGCCCTGAATTTGTTGGAACCTGCCAACTGGATTGAACAGGAGTTACAAGCGGAAGGTGGCTCGGTCACACGTGGCCGCCAGTACATATCGCCTGAAATCGAGGCAACACACATTGCCAGGATGAACGAGGGAGAGGCATCTCGGATCGAGCACGCAAACCTGAGTGCGCTTTTGACAATGGCCATGGATAATTCCTCCGGGACACCCATCGATCTGCCGTCGAGGGGCGTTGAATGGGCTCGAAAACAATCAACGATTACCGGGGAAACCGCATGCGACGACGACAGTGATGATGAGGCGTTCGTCAATCAGGAGGCGATCCGCGCAGCAGCGTTAATCCTTCTTCGGGACGGATCGGACGAACTGCGACAGAAGCATGGTGCTTGGGCCGAGGAGCTCCTGACCAAGGCACTTGGCGCCAAGGACGACGCGGCGCATCGCGTCCGTGGGGGTCTACGGTTCAACCCAGTTGCGACTGCGTTCGCGGGACTGGCCGAGCTTTATCTGCGCGATCCGACAACCGCGCGCGTTCGGCTGCTCCTTGATATCGCAGCCAGAGAGAGTCCCGCAGGAGCCCATGGCTTAGCGACTGTCATTGGAAAGCTCAATGTCCATGACGAGCGACTACCAAGGGCAATCCTCCGATGTGCATTGAACGCATGTATCAAGCCCATAAAACTTTGGGATGATCCGGACGAGAGTGAAAAGCAGCGCGCGGACTATGCCACACGACAGGCGGCTGTCGTGAACGCGGAGATTGCCTGGCTCAAAGGCGAGAATGAAACCGAACCGCAGTGGCCGGAATTTTCGACGGAAGACGAAGCTCGCGGCAATCGCAGGAACCGGCGGCGTCTGACCCTCGGAAAGGCGCCAACATCCGCGCCCAAACAGAGAAAATTTATCCGTGCGAGCACCTTTATCGATGACCAGGCTGCCGCGCTTTGGATGAGCACCCTACAGATTGTTACGGACGTCTCCAACATAGTGTGGGTTCGAGATCTTTTGTCAGCTTATAAGGATTTTTCAGCGTCGCTGAACGGAAAGGGTCTGGATACAGACGAAGAGCTATCCCGCACCGCCTATGAATGGAATGCGCAGTATTACCCGCTACTGGCGAAATCACTCGGCGGGCTCTCAATCTCCGAAGTCGGAGCTTTCTCACTCAACGACATCATCAGTCTTCCCGATGAGCCGTTTTTCGATGTCATGCAGGTGTTTCTGCGAGCTGTAGATCTCGTCTACTTCCGAAGTGGAGAGCTTGACGACGTTGCGCCAGAAATTCGTCGACAGCTCACAGAAAGGCTTATCGGGACAAGGGGGTGGGACCGTCACGTTGGACGGGCATCGGGCACGGTCGAAGTCCATCTCGGGCCTGCTCTCGCAACATTGCTGTTCAACGACTATGTTCTGACTCAAACATCCACCTATCTGAGACATGAGGATCTGGCACGCTTCAATCGTATCATCCCTCAGCTTCAGGATTTTCTCGCCAGGAGCCCAAGCTTCTTCACCGCGATTTTCACGATGAACACGCTCGAAGCCATGCCAGAAGCGAGCTTGCTTCCACTTCTCGTAGCTGGTAGCCGAGCATGGCTAACCGCTTATCCCGATAATGTTGACCTTTGGATTGAACGGAAGTTGGGGCAACGCATTTGCGCGTGGCTCGGCGAGATCCTGACCTCAAGTCCCAACGCTCTCGCCTCTGATCAACCCGTGCGAGACGAGGTCGACAACCTTCTTGCTCTCTTGGTGCGAGCAGGCGTTCCGGAGGCTCGCCAGTTCGAAGGTATTTTAGCGGGCGAATTGCCGAGGTAAACGCCTTTTTTCACCGCTGGACACTCAAACTTTGTAGCCCTTTGACTAGCGATTTCGATGGCAGTCCGAACTGGCGTTCAAGTCGGAAGCCGAAATGGATGGATGGAACAATGCCTTCGAACGCCCCTCGTCCATGTGTATGTGCGACTGGTGACATCCGCTATTTCCGCGCGGGACGTTGCCAGGCGTGCGAGGGTCACGGAATTCGAAATCAATCGAGAGAGAAGGTCCTTGATCACAATCGGGTTGTGCGACGGCCGACATTGGACGAGTATCTCGCTTTCGATGGAGCTCATTGTAAGAATATCTATAGGAGCCTACCTGAACACTGGCTTTGCCCAGGATGTTTACGCACAAAGTGCCAAGTTCTTAGATGGACCACGCTTTTCCCGAAAAACCCCGCGGCACGGAGCCCCGGTTGGGCAGGTGGGTATCACTCGCATCATGATCATTCTGGCGACAAATACCTCTGGAGCGGGACGCCTAGCTTGTTCACGCCGAGATTCGAACCGACCGTCATCTGTGAGCAATGCAACTCTGCGGATGCAGCCGCTAAGCGAAAACTAAAGCTTCCCTCGGAGTTTTCATTCTCCCCATTGGAGATCAAGCAATTCGTGACCGCATACCCACACGGAAAACACTTGATCGATTATCGCGTAGCGCTGTCAATCTACGCTGGCCTGAGCGGCTTGCCGTGAAGATACGTCTAAATGACACCCCATGCGCGAAACCTCCCCCTCCCCGTCATCTCTCGCAATCCCAATTCATCCACAATCCGCAGCGCCGCCCGCGGCGTGACGGCAAGCTCCTTCGCGATCATACCGGCGGAGACGAGCGGCCGCGAGATAACCAACTCGATCAACCCTGGGAGTTTTGACGAGGTGCGCTTCCCGACCAGTTTTCGCTCCATCATTTTTCGCGCCAGCGCCAGGCGATCATGTTCCTTCAGGCCGAGCTCCGCCGCGGCGCTGATACCGGCGAGCATGGCCAGCAGCCTGGTTTCGCGATCGCGATGCCGGCGTCGATCGACGGGCACAGTTTTGAGGCCAAAATTGAAGGCGGCCAGATGCGTCGCAGTCGTCAGCCCAGCCTGACGCAGGATCGATCCTGCGAGAAGCCGACCGAGCCAGGCCGCATGCTGCAGTACCGATAATTCATTCCATGCATCGAGGGCGACTACCGCCTGCAACGCCGCCGGCAGGTCTTGCATCTGCCGCAGCACGCCGCGCCACTCGTCGAGCCGCTCGTCCTCATCCCAGTCGAGATCGTAGACCATCGGATCCTTTTCGCGGCCGCCGACGCGGCCGGTCCGTTTTGCTTGTTCGATAGCAGCGTCCGAGCGGGCGAGCACCGCATCGATGGCAGCGAACTCGGCGTCGAGTAGAATACCGCTACCATCGCCGTCCTCCCCCTCCCCTTCTCCGGCCGACGCCATGTCCGGCTCTCGACCATCCACCTCAACAGGACTTCCGGGAGGAAGCTCGTCAGCGGCCGCCCCAGACGTAGTCTGGCCGCGGAGGCTGCGAAGACCGTCCGGCGACAGCGCCCAGCCGGGTGTCTGCGCGGCGATGCGCCGGCGGGTTTTCAGGACGTCGCGGGCGATTGTCAGCTCATGGGTCGGCGTGCGGATATCCTTCGTCGCGTCGTGCAGGACGAGGTCCTCGAGATGGACGAGTTCTCCGTCGATCCACAGCGAAGCGCAGGCGTCGGTGAAATGCGAGCGTTCGACAAAACCCTCACCGACCGGTGAACGGGCAATGCGCTCGTCCAGACGGGACAAAGCTGAGCCTGCGTCTGAAATCGGTCTCAGCAGGCTCTGGATGGGCAATTTGGCCAAATCGTAAGACATTGAAATCATGGTAAATGATTTGCTACACGGACACTAGTGAAGGATTTGTGTCCGTCACTGCATAGTTTCATGGGTCGAGGTCCTAACCATCGATAAGTACCCCTTATCGGAAGTGACGTGTACATATGGATTGTACGCGCCTGACAAACCTGCTAGTCTCGCCGGATCGGCAACAGGCGGAGGCAATCATGCCGCAAACCAGCTACAAGATCAGCGAGGCGCGCAGGAACTTCGCTGAGGTCCTCGAACGCGCCCACCAGGGCGAAGAAATCGTCATCATGCGCGGCAACGATGTTTACGCCCGCATCGGCCCGGCCGACCCTGCCGGTAAACGTCCCTTCGGCCTGTTGCGCCGGCGCGGCCTGCCCGACGATCTGTTCGATGATCAGGATGTCGAGCAGGCGGCGATCGACGCCGGCGACTTCAACGACGATACCGGCGTCTGGAAGGGCGGACCGGCCGGCCGCGAGTCCAAGGCATGAAGGTTCTTCTCGACAGCCACGCCGTCTACTGGTGGACGATCGGCAGCGACCGGCTTTCGTCAAAAGCCCGAATGCTGATCGAGGACAAGGCCAACATTATCCTGGTCAGCGCCGTGTCCTTCTATGAGCTGGACAACAAGATGCGCCTGAAGAAACTTGATTTGAAGCCGCAGGAATTGCGCGCCGCGGTGACGGCCAGCGGGCTGCAGGCGCTTGCCATCAGCGATCTTCATGCCGAGCTGGCGGCCTCCTTCGACTGGGATCACCGCGATCCCTGGGACCGGATTCTCGCTGCCCAGGCCCGGCTGGAGCATTGCACTTTTGTCTCGACGGATGTGGTCTTCGACGCGGTGCTCCATGAACGTGTCTGGTGAAATGCGCTGAAGATGAAGATCCTGGTTGAAACTACCGAGGCCGCGGAGCGGCTCGAGGAATTGATTGAACTCTCTGTGCGGCAGGATGAGATCCTGATCTGCCGCAAGGGGCGGCCGATCGCGGCGCTGACATCGATCGCCAGGGAAAACGGGACGATGGACGCGTTCCTGAGGCTGGCTGCCGAGGGCCGGGGTCCCCTCCGATGCGACCTCCAGCCACGATGATCTCTATGACGAGCACGGCCTGCCCAAATGAGGGCTGTGAATTGCCACGCTCAGCAACCCGACACGATCGGGGAGAGGATTGTTATGGAAGACCGAGTGAGATTTGCCCTCGAAAAACTGCTGAATGTCGCCCATGAGGATACCGGACAGGGCCGGCGCGTCGCCAACTTCCTGCTCGCCTGGTGGAACGCCGAGGAGCATGGCGGCTTCGATCTGACCGATCTCGCCAATGTCGATCCTCACATCGGCGAGGACATGGCGACGATCTTCACCTTTCTCGCCCGCGAAGAGGATGTCGTCTACCCCTATGATTACCGCGGCGAGATCGAAAAGATCATCGCCCGCTGGCGGCCGCAGAGTGAGACGTCGCGATGAAGGCCGGACGCGCATCCGCCGTCGACCGCCGTGCCGGGGAACTCGACACCATCGCCGCTGTCCTGCCGGCCGATCGCCGCGATGAACTTGCCGAGCTGCTCACCGATCAGGATATCGGAACGCTTCGCCATCTCGTCAACGAGGGCATGGGCGACAATACGCTGCGGGCACTGACCTCGGACCTCGCCTATCTGGAGGCCTGGGGGCTGGCCGCCACCGGAAGCCCCCTCCCCTGGCCGGCCCCCGAAGCACTTCTCCTGAAGTTCGTCGCCCACCACCTCTGGCGACTCGAACAACGTGAGGTCGAGCCAGACCATGGCATGCCGGCAGCCGTCGAGCAGAGCCTTCGCGATCAGGGCTTCTTGCGATCAAGCGGACCCCACGCACCGTCCACCGTGCGCCGGCGGCTGGCGAGCTGGTCGACGATCACCAAATGGCGAGGCCTCGAAGGCGCTTTCACCGCCCCTCCCCTCAAGTCGGCAATCCGGCTTGCGGTAAGAGCCGCCGCACGGCCGCGCAAACGCAAGAGCGCCAAGGCCGTGACCGCCGACGTGCTCGACCGCATCCTTGCCACCTGCCAGGGCGATGGCCTGCGCGATCTGCGCGACCGTGCTCTGCTGATGGTCGCCTTCGGCTCCGGTGGTCGGCGGCGAAGCGAGGTTGCCGGATTACGCCGCGACCAGATTACCGTCGAGGAGCCGGTGGAATTGCAGGATGGAACGAAGCTTCCCGCGGTGTCGATCCAACTCGGACGGACAAAGACCAGCGATGGCGACCGCGAGGAGGTCGTCTATCTGACCGGGCAGCCGGTCGAGGCCCTCAACGAATGGCTGGCGGCCGCCCGGATCTCCAAGGGGAGTGTGTTTCGGGCGATCGACCGGTGGGGCACAGCCAGCCGGCGGGCGTTGGATCCGAAGGCGGTCAACGACATCGTGAAGCGGCGGGCGAAAATGGCGGGGCTGGAGCCTCGCGAATTTTCGGCGCATGGCCTCAGATCCGGCTATCTCACCGAAGCCGCCTTGCGTGACATTCCGTTGCTCGAAGCGATGGACCAATCCCGTCATCGCTCCATCCAGCAGGCATCGAGCTACTACAACAGCGCCACCCGGCGCAGCGGTCGTGCGGCGCGGCTGATTTGATTGACTGCAAAATCCGAGGTACGACCTCCCTGTTAGCGGCACTGACGATCCTTCGGACATCAGCGACAGCGAAGACGACGGGTAATTATTCGCCGCTGCCTTGCGGAGTCCCGTCGTTGTACCTTACGAATCGTAACGGTCAGATTGAGCATGGCGGATCGAGAATGGCCTACAAATCAGCAAAAGTTGATCTCAGGAAACGGTTCGAAGCGCGTCAAAGACAGCGCGCCGCGGAGGCCGCGGGTCGCAGGGAGCGGCAAAGCATCGAAGGGCGACAAATGACGCTTCCATGGAAGCGGAAATCGGACCCGTTCATGCTCCGGCGATATGTGGAAGCTGGGGCATTGATTGGACAAATTCTCCTTTCCTGGCTTGTGGTCGCGATCTTCTGGGGTGCGTTTCCCGCTTCTTGGCCGACCATCGGGCTTGCGATTGCCGTTGCGATCTTCACTCTGCAGTTGACCTTTTTTCTCGGCCAAGTCCTCCTCATCAACGGATTGGAGGACTGCCATCTTGAGACTGCGGATCGGCTGATTGCTATGTTTCGTAGGAACCGTCGCTGAGAACGGCATCTTACACGCTCTGACGCGACTGGGCTTTGCCCTCCACAGGCGACGCTCATATTGCGGCACGCCGACGGCTTTCATTGCCTTGGAAAGAGCACAGGCCGATCTGCTGCAAACGTGCATCGACGCATGGAAATCTCCCTCCCCGGCTATCATATAGGGTCCCTAACGTCCCCGTCGCATCGCTCAGACTTGAGCGCCGAGCGGCAGAAGACGACCGGGGCGCCGGTACCGGAGGCCGGGCGGGGACAAATTCGGTTCACAATAGGAGTTTAAAGAGGCTCCAGCAAAAGTGGGAGAGGGAATGGATAAGCCCTGGACGATCAGCTGCGGACCGATTGCGGCAACCGACGCGGATATACGGAAGGCGGAGGTGATCAACTCGCTCCTCACCCGCCCGATCGGTATTCTTCCGGCAGCGCCAGGCGATCCGATCCGGCCGTTTGCCATCGGGCTCTTCGATGAGATACGTCCGCTTCTGAAACCCGACGTGGGTGTCACCCGGCTGCGCCGCGCCGTCGGTGCGTTCGTCCACACCAGACGGTATTATTTCGCGAGCGCCCAACCCGATTCCATGCGACACGATATCGACGGCAACCCGGTGGAGCCGCTCTCCGCCGCCGACAGACTGGTCGCCCAAAAACGCTTTCTCAGCCTGAAGCGGAGGGACGTCCAGGATCACCCGGCCGATGCCGAAACTGCACCACCTCCGCCTCCGAACAAGACCGACAGGATTCGAGCGACTCTTCTCGGTGGCACGAGCGCAATGGGCCGGACCGTCAGCTGACACGCCGGGCCACCGCTCCGTTAGCGCGCAGCAGTGCCATCAGCATCGGGCCGAGCGCGAATTCCCCCCGTTCGGCCCGCCGTGTGAGATCGCGTAGATATCCACCCGCCGAGTTGATGTGCCCTCCCCGTTCGAGAATGCAGGCCAGTACCGTCGCGGCATTTTCCGGTCCCATAGTCGCGCAGGCCTCCTCGTAGGCCGACGGACTGACCCCCAGCATCGAACGAACGACAACCGCGGCCGATTGCAGATCGCGCCAGTTGTTGATCGCCCCTCCCCCCGGCAGGTAATCTGAAATTTGCGGGCAGGCTTGCAGCACCAGGCCGAGCGGGAACGATTTCAGGCTGCCGCGCTCTTCCGTCCCTCCCCTCTCGGTCCTCGATTGTTTTCGTCGGGTTATCGGGCCTTGCGGTTCGGCTTGGTCGTCGATGTGGACCTCGGATTTCGCGCCTTGCTTCGTTTCGAAGCTTGGTTCAGATTCAGAGTTAGAGTCGGGTTTTGAATTCTGTATATGCCGCTCATTTTGATAGGCATTGCCGCTTTGATTTTGTGCTTTTACCTGATTTTCCAGTTTGTTAACCACGTTTTCGCGGAGAAACTCCATCTCATCCAGGCAGCTGCGGAGTTGATCTACTGTCGGAAGCCGCGGAAGACGCTGCACAAGGCTACGAAGATCCTCGCTTATCGCCACCCAGTCACCGGACACACCTTCGTCAAGCGCTGCCTCGACCAGCTTTGTTATATCACGCCGGCAGAGTGTTAGCCGCTCCTTCAGCCGCAGCAAAAGCAGCCGTTCAGCCACCACGTCCGCCGCCAGCCGCTGGATCTCTTCCGATCGGGCCAAGAGAGGTGCCAGGGAGAAGCCGAAAGCTTCATTGATCTCGCCGGCCCTATCCTTGTGCGCATAGCGCTTGCCGTTCGGGCTGTCCTTCCGGATGATCAAGCCTGCTTCGATGAGAGCGGTCAAGTGTCGCCGGATCGTCTGTTCCGCCATGCCGTGCGTGCGCAACGACAACTCGGCGTTCGAAGGAAAGACGATGAGTCCGCGCTCTTCAGCCAACTCCCTGGGGGGATAGCAACTCAACAGCGCATTCAGCACGGCGAGCGCTCTGTCCGAAACCCCGAGCAGAGGCCTGGCCTCACAAAGCGCCCGATAGAGCTTCCATTTATCGACCGACTTTTCCGGTTCGATCTCACACGACGCGACCTGACTTGCAAACATGCCAAGCGTCATCGGCCGCCGCCCAAAGGGCGTCGTCACACTTCCACTCTCCATTTTCCTTCACCTTCGCTAAGGCAAAAGAAGTCAGCTCGCCAAAATGACGCTCAAGGACTCTTGACTGTGAGTCGGGGAAATGCGATTCTCGATCTTGTCACAGATAACGAGAGAGGCTTCCACGACGGCGACGTTTGGGGGCCTTTTTCTTTTGCGCGCTAGTCTCCTTGTTTCATTTCTGATGATCGGAACGCCTCGTAGAGGCTCTCCAGATTAGCGGTAATCCATGCACCAAACGCTGGCCCTTTCGGCGCTGACAAAACCAAAGTCGTAGACTTGCCTGTCGCTTTCTGTGCGACCGTCACTGATTTGTCTTCGGTCGTCCACAGCCTGCGCGGCTGGACATTGGAAGCCTTTTTTACGGGCTTCCTCGCCCCCTTGGTAAGGTGATCGAAAAGCAGGTCGAATTTCTGTTCCAAAGGCGCGGTCGCGAACTCTTCTTCCTTTACAAAGGACTCAGCCGCTGCCTTGTTCTTTGGAATTTCGACGAGCTTGCGCATCTGAAGCCACCGGTCGCGGCCAACGCCCTTGGCAGGCCCAACTGCCGATATCACCTCAGGCGGGATTGCTTTGGGAATGGTCAGCATTTTCGACAGAGTCTGATAGTCCAGCGACAAAGCCGCCTGGATCGTCTCGCGACGATAGCCAAGATTCTCCAGGCGATCCGCAAATGAGACACGCTCGATGAAACTCAAGTTCGCTCGCGCCGAATTTTCCTGGCCTTGGCTTATGACGTGGCTTTCGTCGTCAATCTCCTTGACGATTGCGCGGACTTTCCGGCCAAGTTCCCTTGCGACGCGAACACGTCGATGCCCGTAGACGATCATATAGCGGTCTGGTGACTTCGGGTTTGGTCGAACCCGAACTGGAGTATCTTGACCCTGTGCCTTTATGGCTTCGAAGAGTTCGCGATAATCATCATCCTCCTCATCGGTCATGCGGTCTGAGATGAACGATCGGTCGAGAAGCTCCGGGTCGAGTTCAACAATGGCCTCGCCGTCCGCCACTTTCGCCGCCTGCCGCGCGAGCTCGTCGATTGAGCTCGAAATGGATTTCGAGGCCCCGAAGCGGCGCGGGGCAGGGGAGACCTCAGCGGTGGCATCCTCTGTCGAGATATCCTGCATCACCCGGTCGAAAATATTCTTTCTTGCCATTACCCGTCCTCAGAAGAAGCTAACTATCTGTATAACAGCGCTTTTTTTGGGATTTAGACTGCAGTCTATTTTATCCTGCCCCAAGCCTCATGGATAAGTTCGCGGATTTCGCTGTTCACAGCCTCCATCGATTCCATCGCCCGATCGTATGTGGCGCGGTTCATCGCGGATCGCTCCACCTCATACAAGGTCTGTTTTGTAAGCCCCGCGTCCGAGATCGCGGTCGACTTCAGCATCTCGTTTTTGAGCATCTGGGGGGTCAGCATTGACTGCATAAACCCTACCATCTGCGCCTGCGGCAGGTCGGTGGGCTCGTACCGAGTAATCAGATAACGAAACCAATCGAGGTCAACATCGCCGCCCGCCTGCTTTACGGTCTTGATAATGTCACCGAGCATCAACAGAAACTGGGACATCGACATGAGATCCAGCATCTGCGGATGGACGGTGATCAAGACGGACGTGGCGGCCGACAATGCTGTTAGTGTCAGGTATCCAAGCTGCGGGGGGCAATCGAGCACGACGACGTCATAGCGCGCGTCAACCTCGTCCAGCGCGTTGACAATCCGATTAAAGAACAGCTTTCCCTCATTGCCTTTCTGCATCGCGAGAGGCGTGTCGTACTCATATTCCTGGAGTTCCAGGGACGCAGGAACGATATCGAGGTCCGGAAAGTTCGTCGGTCTTATAAGGGTGGAAATGGGAGCCCGACTGTCGTCGTACCTGATGGCTTCATAGATCGAGAGATAATGATCGAGTTCGGGTTGGATGCCATATAGCGCCGACAAGGATGCCTGGGGATCGAGATCAATCGATAGGACCCGATGACCCGTTAACGCGAGATGCTGGCCGAGATGCGCTGCTGTAGTCGTCTTGCCAGAACCACCTTTGAAGTTGACGACAGCAATGACCTGGAGCTTCTCGTTCCCGCGGCGGGAGGGAACATATTTTTTCACTTCGGAGCGCCCGTTCTGATCGAGCCATCGCCGGAGCTCTCGGATCTGTTCAGCCGAATAGCTTCGCCGACCTCCTGCATGCACAGTCGGCTCTACACCTTTGCCTTCCAGGTGCAGTTTCTTTAGATTGCTCGTGGAGACACCAAGAAAGTATGCTGCCTCAGCCAACGAGAATTGACGCAGGGTCTTCTTTGCGTCCGGTGGGAAGTTTTCGATCCGCAGCTGATTCAGCCTTCGGGAGATCTCTCGGCCCTGTGCAAGGATCGTGTCGTCAAACCCAACCTTCGTCTGGGCGGCCACCGCGTTCATCAACTTTCCCCAAATAACGGCATTTGGCCAGAATTGGCCCGAATGCCGTCATTATCCGCGATTCTCTCCATCGCGCAAGGAATTTAAGGTTAACGGGCAGGTAAGATTTTGAGAAGGGGACGAGATATCGCTGCGGAGTTATCCCACAGCGAGCTTCATCGTCGGGGGAATCACACCTTTTTGCGCATGACACCGGATGGCTTGGGGTCGACTATCCCAGCGCTCAGCTCGATGAATTCACCCCGAAAATGCCATAGAAATTGAAACTGACTACGCGCCGCTTCTGTACCACGAACCGTCGCGATCAGACAATCGAGGTTGTCTCTTCCGCAACCGACCACACGTTCTGATCCGGCAATTTTCGCAGAGCGCGAACGGGTTTATCGCGAATTCATGAACGCGAACCTTCCGATCTGCGAGAGCCGGAGGTTGTCTTAACAAAAGCCCGCTCTGTGAGCGTTTGCTGAACCAAATTGGCTCTGGTCAAAACCAGCACATCAGCATAAAACCGCGCAATCTGTATTGGCTTCTATCCAAATTGGCACCCAAGCGGGTGATGCCAGCAGATTGTGATGTGAGCATAATGCCGCGAGCGATTGAGTCTAAAGGAGGGTCGGTGACGAAGGATCTGACGAGCTACAAAATTTCACGTGGTCTGGTGGAGACGACCGATCCCGAACTTGAAAACAAGCCGATCTGTCGGCGACCGGGCTTCGACGGCATCACAAGCCTTGGTGAAATGGAGGAGAGGATCTCGGCCTTTCTAAAACGGGCGAGGGAACGCGAGGGTCTGACCCGCGGTGAGCTCGCGCCGATGCTTGGCCTATCGGAGTCGGTCTACGGACGATACGAGCGGGCGTTCTCAAAAATGACCGTCACGCGGATGATCCACCTATGCGAACTCCTGGGCTTCACGCCGATGGACATGATCTTCGACGCGGCGCCGCATCTTTGGGGCCGGACGGAGGAGGAGGCGAGGGACCGCCTGACAATTGCCCATCTCCTGCGCAACATACCCACCGACACGCTTCGCGACCTTATTCGCATCCTCACGAAGCTCGCGCCCGAAGACGTCGAAAAATCCGCGTCCAAATCAGACCACGGGAGTGACCGGGGATAAAGCAAGCGAAGTCCGGCGCGCCGAGAGAATCTCGTCCTCGCGCATGAAGGTTGGCCCCGACCAGAGGGAGCGCGCTCGATCAATCGCGCGGATCCCATTCGATGATCGCCTGCAGGGTTGGATCGTCCTGGCCCGGGAACCGGCCCAGATTGGCGTTGTAGCCAATGCGCTTGAGTGACAACGTCCTGTATGGCTTGCCGGCTGCATTCTTCTTCTTCCAAATGCCGCCGATGTCTATGTCATGCCCGCGAGGCGACCGCGCATAGACGCGGTGCGTTGGCGCATCGGGGTGTTCGGAAGCGAAGGGAACGACTTTGATGTCGATATCGCGGTCGATTGTCGAAATGAGGCCCTTGCCATTTGCCACGTCAAAGTCGTCGGAATCGAACTGGATGAAGTTGGTCGTGGTCATGTCTATCATTCCTCCGTGCTGGTTGCGATGGTCGTTGCGCGGTCAGAGCGGCGTCGCGGCTGAAGGCAGCCTACGGCCCGGAGCAGCGCGATGTCTGGTGCGCGTCGGTGCAAGGCACTGAAATTTCAGGAGCCCCCGTCTAATGTCGCGGCGAGGGACGGGCCACCGATGCCCGTTCCAACGATCGGGGAGGGGGATCTGACCAGGCTTGTCGGCATCATCATACGTGCCCTTCAACGATGCTACCTCCGATGGCGCGCCAATATTAATCACGATTTTTCATCGCGCAACGATTTTTCAGCCATTTAAGGACTAATCGCGAAGCATATTGGCGCGCCAGTTGGTCTTAGTTCAGCAGACGGGTTGATCAAGGGCTCGACCAGCTCCGATGGCGGGCAGCAAGACCGAACACAGATCGGGCCAGGTGCAACCGGCCGGTGGCGGCGCGTGCGGTCATCGCCCGCAGATAACCCCCGGGCGAGGTGACTTCGTGGCGGTTTGTCTTTTCGAGGGTGATCGCCACCGCGACCGCGGCCTGCCGCTCGCCCATGCTTTCGACGGCGCGGCGTCGGGCATCATCGGAGATCCCCGCGAACCGGCAGAGAATTGGCGTCAGCCGCGTGAGTTCGGCCCAGCGTGTCGGGCTATAGCCGAACTCCCTCAGCGTCGGCGCCGCCGCCAGAAGGTCCCGCAATGCGACGGCGTCTTGCGGCTGGTTCCGCAGATCGTTGACCTGGTCGGACGGCTGCTTCAGGCTTTCTTCAAAAGCCCATTCGTCGGCGGAGCCGGCATCTTGCAAACGAGGTTGTTCGGCGGAAGCCGAACGCCGTTTCTCGTTACTAAATGCAGATTGATGAGGGGTTGTATTCTGTCTGTGCATGTCGTTTACGGCATTCGGGCATGTCATTTTTCCCGGCTCGGAAGCTGGATCCAACACTCGACGTGGGATCCTCATCAGGCGGTCGACGAGCCAATCCAGCAGCACGGTTGCTCGGCGTAGCGTTTCGCTCGTGGCTTTCGGAGCGAGCCCGACGAATTTGGTGAGGCGTTCGATCCGGCGTCCTATCGTTTGAAGAACCATCTCAGGAAGACCGGTCGCGGCAACAATCGCGTGGCGGGCGGTGCGCAGCGCCCCCCGGTACCGCCGCAACGCGGCGTCGACCGCCTTTTTCTCGACCCGCGCCTTTTTCACCCACTGGTCCAGTTCCGCATATCGCGCGATCAGGATACGCAGATCGATCCCGCATCCATCCGTGATTTCACCTTCTCCGTTTCGCACCGGATAGCGCTTGTAGTTGCCGCTGTCCTGCATGGTGATCAGACCGACGTCGAATAGCCTCGACAGCATTCGGCTTACCCGGCCGGCCGAGCGGCCGATCTCGAAGGCGAGCTGCCGGTTCGACTTGAACACGATCGGGATTCCTGACTTGTCGAAAGCTTCCGCCGGCGCCGTATTGATGAGTGCCACGAGAAGATGACTCTCACTCCCGTTGATCAGTCCTGTGCAGGTCAGGGTCTGGGCAAGCATGGACAGCTGCGCGCGCGTCACGGACCCTACTTCGGTTGACCGCGCACGCCGGCTGAATTCGGCGCGCAAAGGGGTTATTCTGCGACCGGCCGGTCGCAGATCATCGATGGCGTTGCCCATCGTTCTCGTCTCCTGTTCAGGGACCAGGCAAAGCTTCGCCGTTCACCGAAAAGGTGCATTTATCGTTGACATGGAAGAGAGGATCTGCAAGAAACGGATTGGCTTATTGTTATCTTGCAGATTCCCGCTTCCGGACTTGTTCGGGAGCGGTTTCTCTTTTCTGGGCCGGGTTTCTCTTCTCCGTAAACTTGTTAAAATAGCTATGGTGGAATCACGCTCCGATTCTACCAATCTCGAAACCATACCTTCGCAGCCAAATTGGCGCAACAATCGGCAACTCATCCCAAATTGCCAACGGGACCACCTGCGTATTTCAAGTAATCTCAGGACGTATCAAGCTGCCCTTGCGTCTTCGATGTCCGTCGGCATCGTTCTGATCAGAGCAATTTGGCGCGAGATCACGATTATTTCTGATTGAGAGGGCGGGGAGGGGTGCTTGAGGGGAGGGGGGCTATGGGGCCTCCCCTCAACCGTAAAAAGGGCCGGTGCGAACCAGCCCTTGCGACGACTTCCTGATGTGGTGTGGGCCGCTAGAATAGCCGCAGCTGACCGTTCTTCTCGACGGTGGGTGTCTGCGGCTCCCGGGTCGGCAGCGGCGGTTTGACGGCGACCGTCGCGGCACCCGTGGGAAGGGAACCGGATGTCGCGTCCGTCCCACCGTCCTGCAGGGCTGCCGCAAGCCTCGACGACCAGCCGCCCATGACGTGCGCCATCGTGTGCCAGTCCTCGCAGAACCGCATAGCCAGAGTGTCTCCGATGATGACGGTTGCCGGGATGTGGAGAAGCGAGAACTGGATATAGGCCATGTGGACAGCGCGTGGGTCGATATCGACGGCGGTCACATGAAGAAGCTGCTGATAGTTGAATCCTGCATCGAGAACGGCCTCGGCAAGAGCGATAATCATGGCGCCGCTGCCCACCGCTGGCTCGTGAGCAATGAGAAAGCCTCTTCTCTCGATCGACTTTCTCATGTCCTCGGGACTTCCGGCCACCATTCGCGCCATCATCTGGCAAATCGGATAAGGCGTGAAAAACTGGCCGCGTGCCTTGTTGTGCAATTCCAGCGCATGGAACGTCGCACCCAGAATGTCATGCGGCTTCTCTTCCAGCGCCATGACCACTTCGCCCATGATCTTGGAGAAATCGCTCATCGTTCGGGCATCATATCTGTTGGCGATTTCGAGATAGCGAGCTTCGCGTTTTTCAAAATGGGCGAGATCGACGGCGTTGCTCATCGAGATCGCGGCGCATTCGCACCAGTCACCGAAGACGGTGTAGAGGTCGTGCTTGTAGCGGCAGCTTTCGAACAAATTGACGATGGAGTTGAGGCGGGCGGAGGTCATGGGATCACCTGAAACGGAAGGGGGCCGCAAGGCGCGCTTCGCCGTCGGCAGTGGATAAGGCGGCCGATCTGTTTGCGGCACGATCATCGGGGAGAGTGGGTGAAGCAGGCCGCGCCGAAGACTGGCGCGACCTGCGGCGACCGATTATTCGGCTGCGTCGGAAAAATCGTCGTTTTCGATGTCCGGCTGTTCATCCACATCGAACGGGCAATCGTCGCCCTCCGGGTAGGAGAGACCGACCTCACCACTTTCCGAAACCGGCTCGATCCTCAGAAGCGCAGGCAGCCAGCCGGTTCCGGCTACCTGCCGTTCGGCAAAAGCGGCTGCGTCCGCCTTCTTCATGCCGGATATTCCGGACGCAAAATCCGCGCCCTTGGCTTCGGTCACGGCCTGCACCATTCCGGTCTTGCTGATCCGCCCGAAATAATTGTCGGCGGTCGGCTCGAACCATAGCGTCATGTCGATCTTGAGCGCCCGTGCCAGCCGTTCGGCGTGCGCCCGCTGCACCTTGCGTTCAAAGTGCGGGAGTTGCAGGGCATTGACCGATCTTGCGGCTGCATAGGCAAGCAAGTCGAGAAGCGTCGCGGTCGGCTGCTCAAGGCACCAATCCCAGAGATGGCGGGGATTGCCGGGAACGGTGTGGCCGTAGTTTTCTTTGAGATCGTCCATCGCCGCGATGCCCTTGCAAGCAGCGGGATCCTTGATGCTGGTTTCGAGCCGTTCGCTCTTCACCTTCACCTCAAGGCATGTCTCGTCATTGCTGCCATAGCTGTTGAACAGGTCCGTCAGCATCGCATGCACCACTGCGGCAAGCGCGACCTCGGGATTGTGGGCGAGCTCTGCGCGGATGATCGCGGTCTTCTGCGCTGTCAATTCCTGCACCATCGCGGCCGAAAGCGAGAAGACAGGTTCCTGCTTCTCCTCATCCTGCCGTGTGACGGGCTCATCGATGCTGTCCGCACCCTCGGCTTCGTCGTCCGCCTCGTCCGGTTCATCTTCTATCCGGATCAGCCCGCGCTCGACGGAGAGATTTCCGTAATAGTCCATGAGGACATAGCATCCGGCCATGGCCAGGCCGTCGGGGTCATAAGCCTCTGACGGCTCCATGAGGGCTGCCATTCTCGCCTGAATGGCCTCGGCGCGGGGCTCGGCCTCGTCGTCGGCAACGCCTGCCTCGATCATTTCCTCGATTTCGGCATATTCTTCTTCAAGCCGGTCCAGTTCCGCCTGCTGTTCATCGGTAATCGGCACACTGGCGGGATAGAGGCGCGACATGTAGTGCGCCTCTCGCGGAAGCTCGCTCACGCACTCCACCCATTTCCACCCTTCGGCGCGGATCTTTTCGGCCTCGGCCTCAAGCTTGTCCGCCATCAGCTTTTCGACAAGGCCGACGTCGAGGGCATAGCCGCTGTTCCGTTCATCGAAAAGGTCACGTTTGACGGTTCCGCCTGCGGCTTCATAGACGTCAATCCCACCAATGAACTTGATACGCTTGTCGCTGGCCGTGATGGCGTCCGATTGCAATGCGGACCTGATCGACCGGCGATCGCGGTTCCAGGACGGAAGGCTGTTCCAGACCTCAACCTGTTTTGCGTGGTCGTCGGAGACGGTGAAGGCGGAGAGCTGCTCGAAGCTCATTTCCTCGTTGCGATAGAGGTCGAGCAAGACGGGCGAGACCCGCGCCAGCGCCAGACGTTTGCGGACCTTGGTTTCGGACGTTCCGAAGCGGGCGGCAATGTCCTCGACGGTCTTCCCACCATCAGCCATGACCCGGAAAGCCTCATATTCATCGGCCGGATGCATGGCCTCGACGCTCGTGTTTTCGATCAAGCTGATTTCGGTCGCCTCGGCCTCGTTACGTTCCTTGCATTCGACGAGGTAGTCCTTGGCGATTTCTCCCGCCTCGGCCAAGAGGGAGAGGGCGGCAAGCCGGCGACCGCCGGCGGTCACGAAGAACCGACCCCTCTTGTCGCCCTTGCGGACGATGAGGTTATGCAGGAGCCGGTAGCCATCGGCCCGAATGGTCGCGGCCATCTCGGCGATGCCTTCCTTGCTGTAGGTTTTGCGGACGTTCTTTGGATCGCGGTCCAGCTTGTTCAGTGGCGCGAAAAAGGTTTCGGTTGCTGCTTGGTTGTTGGTCATTGTCTGTCTCCTGGATTTGCCGTTTCCCGAAGGGCAAGCCCCCTCGGGCGAAGCCTTCCCGGTCTTTCCGGGGGAATGGCCTCTGACATTCCCCCGGAAAGAGGGGGGAGGGCGAAAGCCCGCCCCACGGCGGCGAACGGGGCTGTCAAGCGGCGTGGAGCGGAAGGCGGAGAATCTTCTCGGGTCCGCTTGCGGACTGGAGCGGAAGATTCCCCGCCTTCACGGGCCGCTTGACTGGCCTGGGCGGCGATGTCATGGGGCGGAAACAAGAAGTGCGGCCCGAAACGGGCCTCAATGCCGGGTGCGTGAGCGCCCGCTGGACAAGCGATCGTCACCGGGATCGGCGGAGACGGCCTAAAGCCGGCTCCGGGCCATCGGCATAGAGCGCGGCCGGCCGGAACGGGCGGTGGCCCTATTCCCATCAGCAGCAATCCGATGTTGATGGAACCGCGCCGCAGCCACACCGCGGCGGCCTGATGCCGGTCGCCATGGCACCGCTGAAGGAATTGAACGCCGGTCTCGAGCAGCGAGATTGCATCAACGAGAAAAAAGAGCGACGATCGTGATGTTTCTCAAGGTGCGAGGCCGAACATATGAGCGAACGGGATGTTGAGTTCGCGGACGAGGTTCCGTGGTCTGAGGATTTCACGGACTACGACTGGCAACATCGGGTCGCCTATATCCGGCTGCTGGATGCCAAGGCCGATGGTGCCGATTGGGAAGAGGCGGCTCGGATCATTCTGCACCGGGATACGGAGGCCGACCGCGAGCGCAGCTTCCTGTGTTGGGAATCCCATATGCAACGAGCCGAATGGATGACGCATACCGGCTACAAGCATTTGCTTGGCGATGGGCATCGGTTCGATCGCCGGTTCTTCCACTAAGTGCCATTAGCTTGCTGGCCGCGCCGACGGACCTGCAACGACAGGCGCAGTCCGGAAGATGAAGGCGTTCGAGAAATCGGCATAGCACCGGCCGGAGGCGAAGAAGGAGCAGGGTTGCACCATCACCGTGGCGGCACCTGCGCAGTGAAAAGTCAGAGCATGGGCAAGTTTTCAGGCCGCCAAATCAGGATTGCGACGGAAGACGATGAGGGGGCTGTAACAAAGCTATTGCGTCAGATCTGGTGGGCGAATGGGCAGCCCGAACCAGAGCAGGCCGAGCCGACCGACGATTATTTGCGCAGGATCGTCAATGGCTGCACGATTTTCCTTGTTGAGCAAGACGGCCAGGTTGTCGGAATGAACGCGATTAGGGTTCTCGATGCCACGGGGCATGAGGGCGCGACTTTTCAGAAAGCTGCCTTCATAATGGCGATCGGCGTGGATGAAACGAAGCGACGGCAGGGGTTCGGCGCGGCTCTGGTCGATCATATGTCGCATTGGGCTGAAACCGAGAAAATCGATATGGTCAGCTTGAATGTCGCCGCCAGGAACGAAGCTGCCCGAGCGTTTTACGACCGCATGGGGTTCGACGTTTGGTCGCTTCAGATGGGGCGGAAAAAACGTTCAGCGATAAAGACGAATTACCATCCTGATTTTCTAAGGATGGATGATATTTTTCTCACCCAGGTTGCTGCCATAGCGCTCGTGCCACCCAACGGGTGGGTCCTCGCCATGCTCGCGGCGGAGCCGCTGCGCGTGGCTCCGGTCCCGGCCGAGGCCACCTTATGGCCGGCGCTGCGCGCTACGGCATCCTGACGGTGTCGGGACGAGGGCATCGCCCTCGCCGCGGCGAGAAATGTTCGCCGGCGCGGCCGTCGAACAAGGGGCATGATTATGGACGACACAGTGGAAACTGCGCTCATCATAGGTGGAACCGGAATGCTTCGGGGGGCCACGCTGTGGCTGATCGCCCGTTCTCGAAAGACAGTACTGGTTTCCAGGAGAGCCGGCCAGTTCCGAGCAAACGGGATCGTCCATGCGATTGATGCCGACTGGAATGATCCCAGGTTCTCTGCAAAGGTCCGGGCCGCCATAGAAGACGGTAGTGAGATCGCCAACGCTTTGCTTTGGATTCATGATCCGGAGCCGGTTTTAGCTTGGCTTATGCCGTTGCTTTCCAAGGCGCGCGTGGTTCTCGTTCTCGGCAGCATGGATGGTAGTCCCGAGCTGATCGAGTCTGCGGGCAATGTTGCTACGGTGCGCCTCGGAGGTATGCCCACAGCAAGCGGGCGGCGCTGGTTGACGAATGCTGAGATCAGCGCAGGTGCGATCGAAGCTCTTCAGACCGGAAAATCCGGTATCGTCGGCGAACTCGCCGGGATTCGGTAGGTAGCAGATTTCGGGCAGACCGTCCAAAAACCCAGGCGCAAGCTAACCTTCGGAATCACTGTTCGAGTTTTCGGACGGGCTGCCCGAAGCTCGCGACACCCGGACGATCACGCTGCCTCTTTTACTCGGATTTCAATATCCAGATGCGCTGATGCAGCGATGTTGACCAGCGCGTCAAGCGAGAACTTGGCGAGTTTGCCGCGCAGCAGATCATTGGTGCGGGGGCGCGTCAGACCAAGCCGCTTGGCGGCCTCCTCCTGCGGAACGTCCCAGCGGTGGACTGCCTTACGGATTTCGTAGAGCAGCGCCGAGCGCGCCTTCAGGTTCGCGGCCTCCTGTTCCGTGTCCGCCAGAGCATCCCAGACGTTTTCATAGATTTCTACGTTCATCGTTCTGCCTTCCATCGTTTCAGCCGTTGGGCCGCCAAATCAAGGTCTTTCTTTGAGGGGGCCTGCGTCTTCTTCTGGAACGCATGCAGTACCAGAACGCGATCCTCTACTGTTGCCAGATAGATGACGCGGAACGCTCCCGATGCCTCACGAATCCTGATTTCTCTGACGCCTGGCCCCACGGCCTGCATAGGTTTCCAGTCATCGGGGTCGTCGCCGCGCTGGACAAGTTCGAGCTGCCAGCCCGCCTCTACACGCGCATCGTCGGGAAACGACCGAACATCCGCGCGGCTGCTTCCAAGCCATTCAATTGCCTTCATGGGCAAACTGTATCAAATCCGATACATCTTGGCTAGGGCATAAATCACTCGCGAATGTCAGAAAAATGGCGAGGGCAGTTGACGTCAGTCCAGCGATTTGAAGAGCGCAGGCCGGATTTCGGGAATTCTCGTCGCGCAGGAGCAGAAGAAGGGCAGCCGCAAGAGGGTCAGCATAGCGGCCCGAAGAGAAAGCCCGGGCCGACATGGGATAATTGCGGGTCAGTGTGTGTGTTATTGGCAGCGATGGCAAGATCGTTTGGCAGGGCACACGTCCTTCGGCCCCGGAGGGAATTTCAGAAGCGATCAAGGCCAAGGCGCTGAACGCGATCCGGATAGGACTGGAGAGCGGTCCGCTTTCACCTGGCATTGGCACGCGCTCAAGGCGGAAGGATTGCCGATCATCCGTCTGGACGCCCGCCACGCGAAGGCATCCTTGAACATGCAAATGAAGACCGCAAGCCTGTTCTGCGTTCTCATCTTCACGCCGCTCGCCGCCCTCGCCGAAATTGCCACACCTTTCGTGACAAGGGAGGAGGTTCGCTGGCGCAACCGCAACAGCGACATGCTATTCGAGGTCGACGTTGGCTGGGAGGATGTCCCTTTCCTGCTGCTGGTCCTGAACCGGATACGATCAACGATTGGCCGGCGAACAGCCAAGGAAGAAGAAACGTCTGACACCGCGTCAAGTGTGTCGCCTATTGCATGATCGATCGTGCGGCCAGGTCTCGGCCACGCTCAGCTCAGACTGAGCTTCCGGGATTGGCCGCCAATCAGTTCATCCAGGTGGATGCGAAGATTGTTGCTGATGCGATCGATCGCGCTCAAGCGCAGGTTCACGGAGCCATCCAAAATGCCGAGATAGTCGGATTCGGTCAGTTCGCATAGTCGCGCCAATTCGGTCACGGTCATTCCCCGCTTTTCTCTCTCCCGCTCCATGGCCAACGCCATGTTTCGCAGGACTTTGGTCTCCAGAGTGTTTGCCATGAGAGCGAGCCTCCTGTTCCGACACGCCGATTGTACACTTGA
The DNA here is from genome assembly GCF_040066075.1 of Neorhizobium phenanthreniclasticum. Classification (NCBI taxonomy): domain Bacteria; kingdom Pseudomonadati; phylum Pseudomonadota; class Alphaproteobacteria; order Hyphomicrobiales; family Rhizobiaceae; genus Neorhizobium; species Neorhizobium phenanthreniclasticum. The sequence goes on along the minus strand of NZ_JBEAAL010000049.1, from coordinate 1,141 downwards.
TCGCCGCCGGGACAATAAATCATCGTGGAGCACGTCAGTTCTAGCGTGAGGCTTGCCGAAGAAGCCCGGCCGAAACGGCCGCAGCCATGCGAGACGATCGCAATCGAAAGGGAACGAAACCGCTTCAAGGTTTCGGTGCGCTTGCGCATAGACCCGTGCGGCTGAGCCGTCTCGCCCCGAGCCTTCTGTCCCGGCGCAAATCCATAACGGCCGTGAATCAATGACGCCGGATCGGGTCGACCGGCCAGATGAAGATGGAGAGCTTCGACGCTCAAGTGGATGCGGATGGGGCGCTGTCGCGGCTCGAACGCACGAAAAGGCGGCGGGGCTACCGTGACGTCCAGCGCTCCGGATAGTCGTCGCCGACGGCACGTGATCCGCGATTTCCTGTGGTTTTCTTAGGCTTCAGAGGAAATGCTGCTTTGAGGTCCCTATCGTTGCCGCATCTTCATCGTCATACCGGAAGGGCAACAACTAAGGAGACCGTCCTTCCATGACCACCACCAACGAAATCGCCGACAAGATCGCGTCCGAGCAGAACCTGACCAAGGCGCAGGCCAAGACGATCGTCGAAAGTGTCTTCAAGCAGATCGCCGACGCGGCCCAGGCGGGCGCTGAGACGTCCATCCCGTCGTTCGGCAAGTTCAAAATCAGTGCGACGTGAAAGTCGCCTAAGTAATTGTTTGTACGGGATTTATATTCCGGGACAAACCTGATGTTCCGTCATCAGTAGCCTACCGGCACATGCGGGACTGGTAACGGTCCGGTGTGAAGCTGCCGGGACAATGTAGCCGGGCCTTAGGGCCATGCCGATGTCGTGAGGCAGAGGTATCTTCTGCGAGCATCAGTGCGGATGGGGCGCTAGGCTGGGTGGTATGATCAATGCAAATGAACTGCTGATCAACCGTCGTCTCAATGCCGCCGCGTCCTGCAATAGGCAGCATATTTGTCCCTCGTCGACGCTGAAAAAGCGACGCGAAAAACCCATGCCCAAGCTCTTGAAAACGGACATGAGAATCTCTGGTGGTCGGCAATCGCAGCAGATTGGTTGCGATATGTTTGATGGTGGTGAAGTTGGCCGGGGCGTTTTCGGTTCGGACGCGGCATTCGTCGTCGCGGAAGACCATGTCCAGCACCCAGT
>NZ_JBEAAL010000048.1:0-31749 GCF_040066075.1 Neorhizobium phenanthreniclasticum | reverse complement strand
GCGACAACGTGACGGTCGACGTCGAGCTGATCGTGCCGATCGCGATGGAAGAGAAGCTGCGCTTCGCCATCCGCGAAGGCGGCCGCACCGTCGGCGCCGGCATCGTCGCATCCATCGTCGAGTGATCTTTTTAAGCAAGCGGCGGATAGCCGCTTGCTTATGACATAAAAATGTAGCAAATGGCGCGCCAGCGCGATTTGCTCCTGCTTCGCCTAGAGGCAGAAATCAAACACATAAGGTGGGCCTTAAGGGCCTGGAGACTGGAAAGGGATGCCGGTTGCGGCGTCCCCTTCGATCTTTGAAACCGGTGGTCCGCCTTAGGAAGAAGAACAACCCGTGCCGTTTCGTTTGGGCACGTGGATAACAGACAACAAGGATAACGTCGAATGAACGGCCAAAATATCCGCATTCGCCTGAAGGCGTTCGATCACCGGATTCTCGATGCTTCCACGCGCGAGATCGTGTCGACGGCGAAGCGCACCGGTGCTAGCGTCCGGGGCCCCGTTCCGCTTCCGACCCGCATCGAGAAGTTTACGGTTAACCGGTCCCCCCACATCGACAAGAAGAGCCGCGAGCAGTTCGAGATGCGCACCCACAAGCGCCTTCTCGATATCGTTGACCCGACGCCGCAGACGGTGGACGCGCTGATGAAGCTCGACCTCGCCGCCGGTGTCGATGTTGAGATCAAGCTCTGAGACCTTGGTTTCGGCCAGGGTTTCAGACTGAGTGAGAAGGATTGAACCGATGCGTTCGGGTGTAATTGCACAGAAGGTGGGAATGACCCGCGTCTATAACGACGCCGGCGAGCATATCCCGGTAACCGTATTGCGGCTGGACAACTGCCAGGTCGTCGCGCAGCGCACCGTCGAGAAGAATGGCTATACGGCTGTTCAGCTGGGCGCCGGCACGGCCAAGGTGAAGAACACGTCCAAGGCGATGCGCGGCAACTTTGCCGTCGCCAATGTCGAGCCGAAGGCGAAGCTCGTCGAGTTTCGCGTTTCCGAAGACAACATGATTGATGTCGGCACCGAGCTGACGGCCGCCCATTTCCAGGCCGGCCAGCTGGTGGACGTCACCGGCACCTCGATCGGTAAGGGTTTTGCCGGTGCCATGAAGCGCCACAATTTCGGCGGTCTGCGCGCCACGCACGGTGTGTCCGTTTCGCACCGCTCGCATGGTTCGACCGGCAATAACCAGGATCCGGGCAAGGTCTGGAAGGGCAAGCGCATGGCTGGTCACATGGGCCAGACGCGCGTCACCACCCAGAACCTCGAAATCGTCTCCACCGACGAAAACCGTGGCCTGATCCTCGTCAAGGGTGCCGTTCCCGGCTCCAAGGGCTCGTGGATCGTCGTTCGCGACGCCGTCAAGTCGGCCGCGAAGTAAGGGAGCCAGCTACAATGGAATATAACGTCAAGACCCTCGAGGGAAGAGACGCCGGCAAGGTCTCCCTGTCGGATGAGATTTTCGGACTCGATCCTCGCGAAGACATTCTGGCCCGCATGATTCGTTGGCAGCTCGCCAAGAAGCAGCAGGGCACTCACAAGTCGAAGGGCCGTTCGGAAATCGCCCGCACCGGTTCGAAGATGTACAAGCAGAAGGGTACGGGCCGCGCTCGTCACCATTCCGCTCGCGCTCCGCAGTTCCGCGGTGGCGGCAAGGCCCATGGTCCGGTCGTCCGCAGCCACGAACATGATCTTCCGAAGAAGGTCCGTGCGCTGGCTCTGCGTCACGCTCTCTCTGCCAAGATGAAGGCTGAAGATCTGATCATCGTCGACAACCTGGTCGCCGCTGAAGCCAAGACCAAGGCTCTTGCCGGCTCCTTCGAGACGCTCGGCCTGACCAATGCACTGTTCATCGGCGGTGCCGAACTCGACAGCAACTTCAAGCTCGCTGCCCAGAACATCCCGAATGTCGATGTTCTGCCGGTTCAGGGCATCAATGTTTACGACATCCTGCGCCGCGGCAAGCTCGTGCTTTCCAAGGCTGCTGTGGAAGCTCTAGAGGAGCGTTTCAAGTGACCGATCTTCGCCACTATGATGTGATCGTTTCTCCTGCGATCACCGAAAAGTCGACGCTGGCATCCGAGCAGAACCAGGTCGTCTTCAACGTTGCCAAGACTGCTTCCAAGCCGGAGATCAAGGCTGCCGTCGAGGCGCTGTTCGGCGTGAAGGTCACGGCCGTCAACACGCTTGTCCGCAAGGGCAAGGTGAAGCGGTTCCGCGGCTTCATCGGCAAGCAGAAGGACGTCAAGAAGGCTGTCGTCACCCTGGCCGAAGGTCAGACGATCGACGTCTCCACCGGTCTCTGAGGTATAAGACAATGGCATTGAAAAGCTACAATCCGACGACCCCGAGCCAGCGCCAGCTGGTCATCGTCGACCGCTCGGGCCTCTGGAAGGGCAAGCCGGTCAAGACGCTGACGGAAGGTCTCTCCAAGAGCGGCGGTCGCAACAACAACGGTCGCATCACCGCTCGCTTTATCGGCGGCGGTCACAAGCGGACCTATCGCCTGATCGACTTCAAGCGTCGTAAGTTCGACGTCGAGGGCACGGTCGAGCGTTTGGAATACGACCCGAACCGCACGGCATTCATCGCGCTCGTGACCTATACGGACGGCGAGCAGGCCTACATTCTCGCTCCGCAGCGTCTGGCTGCCGGCGACAAGGTGATCGCTTCCAACAAGGCGGTCGATGTCAAGCCGGGCAATACCATGCCCCTGCAGTACATCCCGGTCGGCTCCATCGTTCACAACGTCGAGATGAAGCCGGGTAAGGGTGGTCAGATCGCCCGCTCTGCAGGCACCTATGTTCAGCTCGTCGGCCGCGACCAGGGCATGGCGATCCTGCGCCTCAACTCCGGCGAGCAGCGCCTGGTGCACGGCTCTTGCCTTGCATCGATCGGTGCTGTATCGAACCCCGATCACGGCAACATCAATGACGGCAAGGCCGGTCGTACCGTCTGGCGGGGCAAGCGTCCGCATAACCGCGGCGTCGTCATGAACCCGGTCGACCACCCGCACGGCGGTGGTGAAGGCCGTACCTCGGGTGGTCGCCACCCGGTGACCCCGTGGGGCAAGCCGACGAAGGGCAAGCGCACCCGTTCGAACAAGTCGACAGACAAGTTCATCATGCGCTCGCGCCACGTGAAGAAGTAAGAGAGGAAGTCGTTCAATGGCTCGTTCAGTTTGGAAAGGTCCGTTTGTTGACGGCTATCTTCTCAAGAAGGCTGAGAAGGTACGTGAAGGCGGACGCAGTGAAGTGATCAAGATGTGGAGCCGTCGTTCCACCATCCTGCCGCAGTTCGTTGGTTTGACCTTTGGCGTCTACAATGGCTCGAAGCACATCCCGGTCAGCGTCAACGAAGACATGGTCGGACACAAGTTCGGTGAATTCGCTCCCACCCGGACCTATTATGGTCACGGCGCGGACAAGAAGGCGAAGAGGAAGTAATCATGGCGAAGGCTAAGACCGAACGCCGGCTGAAGGATAACGAGGCGCAGGCAGTTGCGCGCACGCTCCGTGTCAGCCCCCAGAAGCTGAACCTCGTTGCCGCCATGATCCGCGGCAAGAAGGTCGATCGCGCGCTCGCCGAGCTTGAGTTCTCGCGCAAGCGTATTGCCGGCACGGTGAAGAAGACGCTCGAGTCTGCGATCGCCAATGCCGAAAACAACCATGACCTCGACGTCGACTCGCTGATCGTCTCCGAAGCCTATGTCGGCAAGTCGATCGTGATGAAGCGCTTCCACGCCCGTGGCCGCGGTCGCGCCTCGCGGATCGAGAAGCCGTTTGCGCATCTGACGATCGTCGTTCGCGAAGTCGAGGAAAAAGGGGAGGCCGCATAATGGGCCAGAAAATCAATCCGATCGGTTTCCGCCTCGGCATCAACCGTACCTGGGACAGCCGCTGGTTCGCCGATAACGCCGAATACGGCCAGCTCCTCCACGAGGACCTGAAGATCCGCGCCTACCTGATGCAGGAGCTGAAGCAGGCCGGCATCGCAAAGGTTGTCATCGAGCGTCCGCACAAGAAGTGCCGCGTCACGATCCACTCGGCTCGTCCGGGCCTGATCATCGGCAAGAAGGGTGCAGACATCGAGAAGCTCCGCAAGAAGCTTTCCACGATGACCAACTCGGAAACGCACCTCAACATCGTCGAAGTGCGCAAGCCGGAAATCGACTCGACGCTGGTCGCTCAGTCGATCGCCCAGCAGCTCGAGCGCCGCGTGGCTTTCCGCCGTGCGATGAAGCGTGCCGTTCAGTCGGCCATGCGTCTCGGCGCCGAAGGCATCAAGATCACCTGCGCCGGCCGTCTCGGTGGTGCGGAAATCGCCCGTACCGAATGGTATCGCGAAGGTCGCGTTCCGCTGCACACGCTGCGCGCCGACATCGATTACGGTACGGCTGAAGCCGAAACCGCATTCGGTATTTGCGGCATCAAGGTCTGGATCTTCAAGGGTGAAATCCTTGAGCACGACCCGATGGCTTCCGAACGTCGCGCGCTGGAAGGCGATGCGCAGGGTCCGGCAAGCCGTGACCGCGATCGTGGCGATCGTCGCCGCGAACGCGAAAACGCTTGATAAGCGCTGGCGAAAGATAAGCTCGGAGAAGTAAGAAAATGTTGCAGCCAAAGCGTACCAAGTACCGCAAGCAGTTCAAGGGGCGCATCAAGGGTGTGGCCAAGGGCGGCTTCGATCTGGCCTTCGGCGAATTCGGCCTGAAGTCACAGGAGCCCAACCGCGTCAATGCCCGCGAGATCGAAGCGGCCCGCCGCGCGATCACCCGTCACATGAAGCGCGCCGGCCGCGTCTGGATCCGCGTGTTCCCGGATGTTCCGGTCACAGCCAAGCCGACCGAAGTGCGTATGGGTAAGGGCAAGGGTTCGGTCGAATACTGGGCCTGCAAGGTCAAGCCCGGCCGTATCATGTTCGAGATCGATGGTGTTCCGGAAGACACGGCGCGTGAAGCGCTTCGCCTCGGCGCCGCCAAGCTCTCGGTCAAGACGCGCTTCGTACAGCGCATCGCAGAGTAAGGAGAAGGCACGATGAAAGCCGAAGACGTACGCGGCCTCACGGCCGACCAGCTCAAGGACAAGCTTGCCGACCTCAAGAAGGAGCAGTTCAACCTGCGCTTCCAGAAGGCGACCGGTCAGCTCGAAAAGTCCTCGCGCATCAACGAAGTCCGCAAGGATATCGCCCGCGTGAAAACCATTGCCCGCCAGAAGGCGGCAGAAGCCAAGGCTTAAGGAAGAACAATATGCCGAAACGCATTCTGCAGGGCGTAGTCGTTTCCGACAAGAACGAGAAGACCGTTGTTGTCCGGGTAGAGCGCCGATTCGCGCATCCGTTGCTTCAAAAGACGGTCCGCCGTTCCAAGAAGTACAAAGCGCATGACGAGAACAACCAGTACAAGGTTGGCGACGTGGTTTCCATCGAGGAATGCGCGCCGATCTCCAAGGACAAGCGCTGGACGGTCGTTTCCGCCCAGGCTTAATTTGCAGAGAATGCAGCCAGGCCCTTGCGTCTGGCTGAAATATCTGTATGAAGCAGCGCATTGGCGCAGGACGCTCGGCAACGGGCGTTCTTTTGCTTTGAGCGCAGGGAAGGTCCCTTTCAGGGAAACCACCTTGGCAAGACCCATCCCGCGCACATCGAAATTCTGTCCATAAGCCGAAACAGGGCGTCTTTGCGTCCTTTGGTTCGGTCATTAGAAAAAGGCGACCTGACATGATTCAGATGCAAACAAACCTCGACGTGGCGGATAATTCCGGCGCACGTCGTGTCATGTGCATCAAGGTGCTGGGCGGCTCCAAGCGCAAGTACGCTTCGATCGGCGACATCATCGTCGTTTCGATCAAGGAAGCGATCCCGCGCGGCCGCGTCAAGAAGGGTGATGTGATGAAGGCGGTTGTTGTGCGTACCGCCAAGGATATCCGTCGTCCGGACGGCAGCGTCATCCGCTTCGACAACAACGCAGCGGTCCTTATCGACAACAAGAAAGAGCCGATCGGCACCCGTATCTTCGGACCGGTTCCGCGCGAACTTCGCGCCAAGAACCATATGAAGATCATCTCGCTGGCTCCGGAAGTTCTGTAAGAGGGAGCGGGACACATGCAGAAGATTAAGAAGGGCGACAACGTCGTCGTATTGACCGGCAAGGACAAGGGTCGCACGGGCGAAGTTGTCCAGGTCCTGCCGAAGGAAGATCGTGCCGTTGTGCGTGGCGTCAACATGGTGAAGCGCCACCAGCGCCAGACCCAGACGCAGGAAGCCGGCATCATCAACAAGGAAGCATCCATTCACCTGTCGAACATTGCGATCGTCGCCAAGGACGGCAAGCCGACCCGCGTCGGTTTCCAGGTCGTCGACGGCAAGAAGGTGCGTGTGGCCAAGCGTACGGGAGATGTGATCGATGGCTGAGGCAAAGTACGAGCCGCGGCTCAAGAAGGAATACGTTTCCCGCATCCGTGCCGCGATGAAGGAACAGTTCTCCTACAAGAACGACATGATGATCCCCAGGCTGGACAAGATCGTCATCAACATGGGTGTGGGCGAGGCGACCGCTGATTCGAAGAAGCCCACGGTGGCTGCTGCCGACCTGGCGGCGATCGCCGGCCAGAAGCCGGTCATCACCAAGGCACGCAATTCGATCGCAGGCTTCAAGGTGCGCGAGAACATGCCGATCGGCGCGAAGGTCACCCTGCGCGGCGCCCGCATGTACGAATTCATGGACCGCCTGATCAACATCGCGCTGCCGCGCGTTCGCGACTTCCGCGGCCTGAACCCGAAGAGCTTTGACGGCCGTGGCAACTTCGCCATGGGCCTCAAGGAACACATTGTGTTCCCGGAGATCAACTACGACAAGGTTGATCAGATGTGGGGCATGGACATCATCGTTTGCACGACGGCGACCAACGACGACGAAGCGCGGGCTCTTCTGAAAGAGTTCAACTTCCCGTTCCGTCAGTAACCGTAACGACGAGCGTTAAAAAGGAACTCCGATATGGCGAAAACCAGCGCAGTTGAAAAGAACAAGCGCCGCCGCAAGACCGTTGCCCAGCACGCCGCCAAGCGCGCTGTCCTGAAGGCGACCATCATGAACCAGGAACTGCCGATCGAAGAGCGGTTCAAGGCCACTCTGAAGCTGGCGGAACTGCCGCGCGATGGCTCGAAGACGCGTATCCGCAACCGTTGCGAAGTCACCGGTCGCCCGCGCGCTTTCTATCGCAAGCTCAAGATGTCGCGTATCGCGCTTCGTGAGCTGGGTAACCTCGGCAAGGTGCCGGGCATCGTCAAGTCGAGCTGGTAAGGAGATCGTTAGATGACCATGACTGATCCCTTGGGCGATATGCTCACCCGTATCCGCAACGGCGCTTCCCGCCGCAAGTCGACCGTGACGACGCCTGCTTCCAAGCTGCGCGCCCGCGTTTTGGACGTCCTGCAGGCCGAAGGTTACATCCGCGGTTATTCGGAAATCGATTACGGCAACGGCAAGTCCGAGCTTGAAATCGAGCTGAAGTATTACGAAGGCGCGTCGGTGATCCGTGAGATCGGCCGCGTATCTAAGCCGGGCCGCCGGGTCTATGTCTCGGTAAAGTCCATTCCGCAGGTCGCGAACGGCCTCGGCATCACCATCCTTTCGACCCCGAAGGGCGTGATGGCCGATCACCAGGCTCGCGAACAGAACGTTGGTGGCGAGGTTCTCTGCTCGGTCTTCTAAGGCCTAAGCAGGGGAACTCCATAACGAACAGACAGGATTGAAAAATGTCTCGTATCGGTAAAAAGCCCGTTCAGGTTCCTGCAGGTGTTACGGCCTCTGTTGATGGCCAGAAGGTGACTGCGAAGGGCCCGAAGGGCGAGCTGTTCTTTGTCGCGAACGACGAGATCAAGCTGAAGCTCGAAGACAATGCGGTTTCAGTGACCCCGGTCAACGAAACCAAGGATGCTCGTTCGAAGTGGGGCATGTCCCGCACGATGATCGAGAACATCTTCAAGGGTGTTAAGGACGGCTACGAGCGCAAGCTCGAAATCAACGGCGTTGGTTACCGTGCGTCGATGCAGGGCAAGAACCTGCAGCTCGCGCTCGGCTTTTCCCACGACGTTGTCTACGAGCCGCCGCAGGGCATTACCATTGCCGTGCCGAAGCCGACGGAAATCGTCGTCTCGGGCATCAATAAGCAGCAGGTCGGTCAGGTTGCCGCGGAAATCCGCGAATACCGCGGTCCGGAGCCCTACAAGGGCAAAGGCGTCAAGTACGCTGAGGAACGGATCGTCCGCAAGGAAGGCAAGAAGAAGTAAGGATCACGCGATATGGCTAGCAGGAAAGAAGCACTTGCAAAGCGCGCGAGCCGCGTGCGCCGCCAGCTCAAGGCGGTCGCCAACGGCCGTCCGCGCCTGTCGGTTCATCGCTCGTCGAAGAACATCTACGCTCAGGTCATCGATGATGTGGCCGGCCGCACGCTTGCTGCCGCGTCCACGCTCGATGCGGGTTTGCGCTCGTCTTTGAAGACCGGCGCTGACGTTGCGGCGGCCGCCGCTGTCGGCAAGCTGGTGGCCGCGCGCGCCTCCGAGGCCGGCGTGAAGGAAGTCGTGTTCGATCGCGGCGCCTTCATTTATCACGGTCGCATCAAGGCGCTTGCCGATGCTGCCCGCGAAGGCGGTCTGAGCTTCTAAGAGTTTTCGCCCGGTCTCCCGGAACAAGGGGGGCCGGGCGAAATGCGGTTTGCCGCAACCTCCGGAATATCCTTCCGGATCCAGGGCAATTCCAGGAAAGGCGCCAGGCGGCTTTCCGTCCCGAATTGCGTGGACGTAAATTGTAATCTGCCGATTGCACCCGGAAAAGAAAAAGGAAAAGGACAATGGCACAGGAAAGAAGAGGCTCGCGCGACGATCGCCAGAGCCGTGAAGAGCGCGATAGCGAATTCGTCGACAAGCTGGTCGCGATCAACCGCGTCGCCAAGGTCGTCAAGGGCGGCCGTCGTTTCGGTTTTGCAGCTCTCGTCGTCGTCGGCGACCAGAAGGGCCGCGTCGGCTTCGGCCATGGCAAGGCGCGCGAAGTGCCGGAAGCCATCCGCAAGGCGACCGAAAGCGCGAAGCGTGATCTCATCTTCGTACCGCTGCGTGACGGCCGTACGCTGCATCATGACGTCAATGGTCGTCACGGCGCCGGCAAAGTTCTGCTGCGTGCGGCCAAGGCCGGTACCGGTATCATCGCCGGCGGTCCGATGCGCGCCGTTTTCGAGACCCTCGGCGTTCATGACGTCGTCGCCAAGTCGACCGGTTCGTCGAACCCGTACAACATGGTTCGCGCCACGTTCGACGCCCTGAAGCACCAGGTTCACCCGAAGGACATCGCAGCCCAGCGCGGCATCAAGTATGCAACGCTTCAGGCCCGCCGTGCTTCTTCCGGTGTCACCTCGGAAGAATAAGGAGAGCGGATTATGGCCAAGAAGGCAGAAGCCGCCAACAAGACGATCACGATCGAGCAGATCGGTTCGCCTATCCGCCGCCCGGAAGTCCAGCGCAAGACGCTGATCGGGCTCGGCCTCAACAAGATGCACCGGACCCGCACCCTGGAAGATACGCCTTCCGTTCGTGGCATGATCCGGGCTGTCCAGCATCTCGTCCGCATTGTCGACGAGAAGTGAGACGGAGGAATTGACCATGAAACTGAATGAGATCAAGGACAACGAAGGCGCCTCCAAGGAGCGTATCCGCGTTGGTCGCGGCATCGGCTCCGGCAAGGGCAAGACCGGCGGCCGCGGCGTGAAGGGTCAGAAGGCCCGTTCCGGCGTTGCGATCAAGGGCTTCGAAGGCGGCCAGATGCCGATCTATCGTCGCCTGCCGAAGCGCGGCTTCACCAACATCTTCGCTTCCGAATACGTCACCGTTTCGCTCGGTCGTATCCAGACCGCGATCGATGCCAAGAAGCTTGATCCCAAGGCAACGATCGATGCCGCAGCGCTCAAGGCTGCCGGCGTCATCCGCCGCCCGAAGGATGGCGTTCGCATCCTCGCGGACGGTGAACTGAAGGCCAAGGTTTCGATCGAAGTCGCCGGTGCTTCCAAGGCTGCCGTCGAGAAGATCGAGAAGGCTGGCGGTTCTGTGAAGCTGCTCGCCGCAGTCGAAGCTGCCGCGGAATAAATCGTTTGAGAATCGCCCGGTTTGAGCTTCACACCGGGCGATTTTATCTCCATATGTGAGCCTCACGATCCCGATGCGATCTGCCGGTCGCTGGGCCGGGATCACACGGAAAACAGGGTGAGGCATCTGATTGCGCCCGCAATCTCCGCGCCCGGTTTTTTGAACCAGAATTTGAGAGACTGCTTTCCGGGTCCGGCACTCTTCCCGCCGCCGGAGAATTGGTCAGGCGGAGAATTGCATGGCTTCTGCAGCGGAACAACTTGCCTCCAATCTGAATTTTTCCACCTTCGCCAAGGCGGAGGACCTCAAGAAGCGGCTGTGGTTCACCCTCGCAGCATTGCTCGTTTATCGCCTCGGCACCCATATTCCGCTTCCGGGCCTCAACCCCGAAGCCTATGCGCAGGCCTTCCGCGGCCAATCTGGCGGCATCCTCGGCCTCTTTAACATGTTTTCGGGCGGCGCCGTGGAGCGCATGGCGATCTTCGCGCTCGGCATCATGCCCTATATCTCCGCATCGATCATCGTGCAGCTCATGACCTCGGTCGTGCCTTCGCTGGAAGCCTTGAAGAAGGAAGGCGAGCAGGGCCGCAAGATCATCAACCAGTACACCCGCTACGGCACCGTGATCCTCGGCGCGCTGCAGGCCTATGGCATTGCCGCCGGTCTTGAAAGCGGGCAGGGGATCGTGACCGAGCCAGGCTGGTTCTTCCGCCTGTCCACCGTCGTGACGCTGCTTGGCGGCACCATGTTCCTGATGTGGCTCGGTGAGCAGATCACGTCGCGCGGCATCGGCAACGGCATTTCGCTGATCATCTTCTCGGGCATCGCCGCCGGTCTGCCGACCGCGCTCGCCGGCACGCTCGAACTTGGCCGCACCGGTGCGCTTCCGACGGCGCTGATCCTGACCGTCATCGTCGTGGCGATCGCAGTCATTACCCTGATCGTCTTCGTCGAGCGGGCACAGCGTCGGCTGCTGATCCAGTATCCGAAGCGTCAGGTCGGCAACCGCATGTTCCAGGGCGATACGTCGCACCTGCCGCTGAAGCTCAACACCTCCGGCGTCATTCCTGCGATCTTTGCCTCGTCGCTCCTGCTTCTGCCGGCGACGGCCGCAGGCTTTGCCGGCACGAGCGAGCTTCCGAACTGGGCGACCATGATCATCTCGTCGCTCGGCCATGGCCAGCCGCTGTTCATGCTGTTTTACGGCCTGCTGATCGCGTTCTTCGCCTTCTTCTACACGGCGATCGTCTTCAATCCGAAGGACACCGCCGACAATCTGAAGAAGCATGGCGGCTTCATCCCGGGCATCCGTCCGGGTGAGCGGACTGCCGAATACATCGATTATGTGCTGACCCGCATCACGGTCATCGGCGCGATTTACCTGGTTTTCGTCTGCATCCTGCCGGAATTCCTGGTGGCTCGTACAGGCGTTCCATTAGCCCTTGGTGGTACTTCGCTTTTGATCGTTGTCAGTGTAACCCTCGATACGGTTGCACAGATTCAGGGACACCTCATCGCACAGCAGTATGAGGGCCTGATCAAGAAGTCGAAATTGCGCGGAGGAAAGAGGGGACGATGAGATTGATTCTTTTGGGGCCGCCGGGTGCGGGCAAGGGGACCCAGGCCCAGCGGATCGTGGAGAAGCACGGCATACCGCAGCTCTCCACCGGAGACATGTTGCGCGCGGCGGTGGCCGCCCAGACGGAAGTCGGCAAGCGCGCCAAGGCCGTCATGGATGCCGGCAACCTCGTCTCCGACGAAATCGTCAACGCGATCGTTTCCGAGCGTATCGACCAGCCGGATGCCGCGAACGGATTTATCCTTGACGGTTTTCCGCGCACCCTGGTTCAGGCGGATGCGACCGAGCAGATGCTGGCGGCCAAGGGGCTGGATCTCTCGGTCGTCGTTGAACTTCGTGTCGACGACCAGGAACTCATCCGGCGTGTCTCGGGCCGCTATTCCTGTGCCCAGTGCGGGACGGTCTATCACGACACGGACAAGAAGCCGGCCAAGGAAGGCGTCTGTGACAAGTGCGGATCGACGCATTTCAAGCGCCGTCCGGACGACAATGCCGAGACCATGACCAAGCGCCTCGAGGTCTACTACAAGGAAACCTCGCCGCTGATCGGCTATTACTACGCCAAGGGCAAGCTCAAGGTGGTGGACGGAATGGCAGAGATGGACAAGGTCACTGCCGATATCGAAGAAATCCTGGCGGCGCTCTAGCGCATGTCTCCCAAAAGCGGGAACCGGTTTTGGGACAAAGACATGCGCAAAAGCAGACCGTCATCGATCTGTTAAAGAATCTTGGGCGGAGCGGTTGCATTTCAGCGCCGATTCCGCTAAACACCGCGCCAACTCGCGACAGCTTTAAGCGATCGGCGCGGATTTCCCGAAAGGACATCCGGGACCGGTCGTTTTGACCTGTTCCGGATGACGTTTGAACTGGCGGCTGGTGAGCCGCTTTCATGGAAGAAAGTACCACTTGCCGGATGGCAACTGGAACCAAGGAGAATAGGCGTGGCACGTATCGCTGGCGTCAACATCCCGACTGCGAAGCGCGTTGTCATCGCGCTGACCTACATTCACGGGATCGGCTCGAAATTCGCTCAGGAGATCATGGACAAGGTCGGTCTCCCGGCTGACAAGCGCGTCCATCAGCTGACGGACTCCGAGATCCTTCAGATCCGCGAAACCATCGACCGTGACTATCAGGTCGAGGGTGATCTTCGTCGCGAAACCGCGATGAACATCAAGCGCCTGATGGACCTCGGCTGCTACCGCGGTCTGCGTCATCGTCGCGGCCTGCCGGTCCGCGGTCAGCGCACGCATACCAATGCCCGCACCCGCAAGGGTCCGGCCAAGGCGATCGCCGGTAAGAAGAAGTAATTTTGGGTGGGTGATGGCGGTTGAGTAGGGGTAGCTCTGCTCGCTGCTGGGGTCGCCCACTCCAAGGTGGAGCCGCTGGAATTACGGCGGTGCAGAGATCAACGAAAGGGACAATATGGCCAAGGAAGCCACCCGCGTTCGCCGTCGCGAGCGCAAGAATATTACGTCGGGCGTTGCCCACGTCAATTCTACCTTCAATAACACGATGATCACCATCACCGACGCGCAGGGCAATGCGATTGCCTGGTCGTCGGCCGGTGCGAAGGGTTTCAAGGGTTCGCGCAAGTCGACCCCGTTCGCCGCTCAGATCGCTGCTGAAGACTGCGCCAAGAAGGCGCAGGAGCACGGCATGAAGTCGCTGGAAGTCGAAGTTTGCGGTCCGGGTTCCGGCCGTGAATCGGCTCTGCGCGCGCTGCAGGCTGCCGGCTTCATGATCACCTCGATCCGCGACGTGACCCCGATCCCGCACAATGGTTGCCGCCCGCGCAAGAAGCGCCGCGTCTGATCGTCGGAATTCAGGAGGCTGCCGCAAGGCGGCCTCTGTCGTGAACTCGGGCATGGCCGCCTGATCCTCCCATGGGGGTTCGGCGGCTTTACCCGTATCGCCGATGGCCATCAGTCCCCGATGGGAATGGATGATCCGCTCGGCGCTCCTCATGCTCGGTTACCACGATTGGATGGTGGTAACGAACGGAAGGTATTTGAACATGATCCAGAAGAACTGGCAGGAACTGATCAAGCCGAACAAGGTGGAATTCACCTCTTCCGGCCGTACCAAGGCAACCCTGGTTGCCGAACCGCTTGAGCGCGGCTTTGGCCTGACGCTCGGCAACGCGCTTCGCCGCGTGCTTCTGTCGTCTTTGCGGGGTGCAGCCGTCACCGCCGTGCAGATCGACGGCGTGCTGCACGAGTTCTCCTCCATCCCCGGTGTTCGGGAAGATGTGACGGATATCGTGCTCAACATCAAGGAAATCGCCATCAAGATGGATGGCGACGATGCCAAGCGCATGGTCGTGCGCAAGCAGGGTCCGGGTTCGGTCACCGCTGGCGACATCCAGACGGTTGGCGACATCGAGATCCTGAACCCCGACCACGTGATCTGCACGCTCGATGAGGGTGCGGAGATCCGCATGGAATTCACGGTCAACAACGGCAAGGGCTATGTGCCTGCCGAGCGTAACCGTGCAGAAGACGCGCCGATCGGCCTGATTCCGGTCGACAGCCTGTATTCGCCGGTCAAGAAAGTGTCCTACAAGGTGGAGAACACCCGTGAAGGACAGGTTCTCGATTACGACAAGCTGACGATGACGATCGAGACCGACGGTTCCATTTCCGGCGAGGATGCGGTCGCATTCGCAGCGCGTATCCTTCAGGATCAGCTCGGCGTTTTCGTCAACTTCGACGAGCCGCAGAAGGAAACCGAAGAGGAATCGGTCACCGAACTGGCGTTCAACCCGGCGCTCCTCAAGAAGGTGGACGAACTGGAACTTTCCGTCCGTTCGGCCAACTGCCTGAAGAACGACAACATCGTCTATATCGGCGACCTTATCCAGAAGACCGAGGCGGAAATGCTGCGCACTCCGAATTTCGGTCGCAAGTCGCTGAACGAGATCAAGGAAGTTCTGGCATCCATGGGCCTCCATCTGGGTATGGAAGTTCCCGCCTGGCCGCCGGAAAATATCGAAGACCTCGCCAAGCGCTACGAAGACCAATACTAACTAATCAGACTGCAGGCGAATGCCTGCAAGTGAAGGAGACCAGACATGCGCCACGGAAAAGCCGGCCGCAAGCTCAACCGCACCGCAAGCCATCGCAAGGCAATGTTTGCCAATATGGCTGCTTCGCTCATCACCCATGAGCAGATCGTAACCACGCTCCCGAAGGCGAAGGAAATCCGTCCGATCGTCGAGAAGCTCGTCACCCTCGGCAAGCGCGGTGACCTGCATGCTCGTCGCCAGGCGATCTCGCAGATCCAGGACCAGGATGCCGTTCGCAAGCTGTTCGACTCGATCGCTTCGCGTTACGCCAACCGCAATGGCGGCTACCTGCGTATCATGAAGGCTGGCTTCCGCCAGGGTGACAACGCCGCCATGGCGGTCATCGAGTTCGTCGAGCGTGATGTCGACGCGAAGGGCGCAGCCGACAAGGCTCGCGTTGCCGCCGAAGCGGAAGCTGCCGAAGCCGCTTGAAGATCATCCGCGCCGTCGGATCGGAAAGCCGGGTGGAAGAGCCCGGCTTTTTTGCGTTTGCCTCCCGGCAAGGTCCGGACTGTTTGATTTGGATCAACGACGATTTTCAGGGAATGCGGTCTGCTGACGTCGTTTCCTGTGCGGCTTCGGCCGCTCAAGCTACCTGCGCTTCCTCCCCAAGGGCGCAGAAGGACCGATTTCCCGCGGTCCAACGAAGACCGGGCCTTGTGCCCGGTCTTTCCATATCTTGCCCGATTTCAGCGTGTTGCTTGCGCCATTTTAGGTTTGCCGCGTTTCCAGCTGAGGATCGGCCGGCGTAGCGGGCGATAGGCAATGAGCAGCGCAATCAATGCCACATGGATGAACGGTACGAAGGTGACCGATTTGACCGCAAGGACATAGTGGAATGCGCCGCCGGCGGCGATCAGATAGATGAGCTTGTGGAGCCTGTTCCATCCCTGCTGCAGCTTGCGGATCGACCAGTTGTTGGAGGTGACCGCGAGGGGGATGAGCAGCAGCAGGCAGGCAAAGCCGATCGTGATATAGGGCCGCTTGGCGATGTCGCCTCCGACCGCGCCGAGATCGAGTCTGAGGTCGAGCAGCGCATAGACCGTAAAGTGCATCAGCACGTAATAGAAGGCGAGAAGCCCAAGCGCTCGGCGATAGCGGATCCAGTTGACGCCCAGCAGATCGCGCAACGGGGTAATGGCAAGCGTCGCGATGATGAAGCGAAGCGCCCAGATGCCGAGAAGATGCTCGAACTCCTTGACCGGGTTGAACCCGAGCCCGCCGGTCGCGGCCAGATAGAAATACCAGACAGCCGGGCACAGGCCGATCCCATAGAGCGCCCAGATGCTGGCTGAATGGTAGCGGCGGGGCAGGGTGGGAATACCGACCATGGTCAATAATTCGCCTTCAGGTCCATGCCGGAATAGAGGCTGGCCACCTGGTCCGCGTAGCCGTTGAAGGGCAATGTGGGGCGCCTGGCCGCACCGAAGAAGCCGCCTTCGCCGATCCGCTGTTCCGTCGCCTGGCTCCAGCGCGGGTGATCGACCGCGGGATTGACGTTGGAATAGAAGCCGTATTCGCGGGCATTGGCATTCTTCCACGTGGTTTCGGGCTGTTTTTCTACGAGCGAGATCTTCACGATCGACTTGATGCTCTTGAAGCCGTACTTCCACGGAACGACGAGACGGATCGGTGCGCCGTTCTGGTTCGGCAGCGTTTCCCCGTAGAGACCGACGGCAAGAATGGTCAGCGGATGCCGGGCCTCGTCGAGGCGAAGCCCTTCGATATAGGGCCAGGAAAGCGGCTGGAAAAAGCCGCTTTGCCCCGGCATTTCCTCCGGTCGCACGACCGTTTCGAAGGCCACGTATTTGGCGCTGCCGAGCGGCTCGACCTGATCCAAAAGGGCCGAGAGCGGAAAGCCGATCCACGGTATCACCATGGACCAGCCTTCGACGCAGCGCAGCCGGTAGGTACGCTCCTCAAGCTGCATCTTCATGAGTTCGTCAAGGCCGAACTCTTTCGGCTTGCCGACCATGCCCTCGACCTTGACTGACCACGGTGTCGGCTTGAAGGCTCCGGCATTTTGCGACGGATCTTCCTTGTTGACGCCGAATTCGTAGAAATTGTTGTAGGTGGTCACCGCCTCCTTCGGCGTCAGAGGCTCGTCCACCTTGAAGGCGCTGGGCGAGGCCGTGAGCGGCGCTGCCAGTGCGTTGCCGGAGCCGGCGAGCATCAGTCCCGCGGCCGCCGTCCCCAGGAAGCTGCGGCGCGACATATAGATCTCCCGCGGTGTGATTTCGGACGTGGGAATATGCAGCGGACGATAGGCGGCCATGGCGAAATCTCCTCTGAGGCAAGATGTGCCTCTCCTCTTTATACGTAATGCCGATCGAAAAGGTTTCACAGCGGCGCAAAGATTACCGCAAGCCACGTTTGCGTGAAAAATCGTGTGTCCTCTTGATGGAATAAATCGGCAGGGGGAACTCTACTTCCCTCTACACATTTCTTCGTGGCTGGAATGCTTAACCCTGCCGCAGGCGTGGGGATGCGGCAGGAATATGGAATGAATGGATGGATAAACGTTTTGCAGATCCGATCGAGAAGGTTGAGGCGTTGCGGCGCCTGCGCCGTCTTGCGGCGATCGCGCGGCTGATGGATACGGCGGTGCGAATTCCGGGCACCGGCATCCGGTTCGGCGCAGATTCGGTTTTCGGCCTGATTCCGGTCATAGGCGATGCGGGCGGTGCTCTGGTCGGCCTTTACATCGTCAATGAAGCCCGCCGGCTCGGTCTGCCGTCGGCAAAGCTGGTGCCGATGCTTGGCAATATCGCCGTCGACTCCGTTCTCGGCAGCGTCCCGTTGGCAGGCGACGTCTTCGACCTGTTCTTCAAATCTCACCGGCGGAACCTGCAGATCATCCTTGACCATTTTGGTGTTCATCCGGACGAGTTGCGTGAGCGATAGCTGTTCAACCGTACCGCTTTGACCTGTCGTGATAGTGACACCCTCTGCCGTTTGCGGTAGGAAGGCCGCAAAACAAGGGCTTTTTGCGCGGCCTCCGAGAAAGCGGTAGACTGTTGCAGGCCCGAAGGACATCGAGGACGACACCATGCCTGCTTATCGCTCCAGAACCACGACCCATGGCCGCAACATGGCCGGCGCACGCGGGCTGTGGCGTGCCACCGGCATGAAGGACGGTGATTTCGGAAAGCCGATCATCGCCGTCGTCAATTCGTTTACGCAGTTCGTGCCCGGCCACGTGCATCTGAAGGATCTCGGCCAGCTTGTCGCCCGCGAGATCGAAGCGGCCGGCGGCGTCGCCAAGGAGTTCAACACGATCGCGGTCGACGACGGCATTGCCATGGGCCATGACGGCATGCTCTATTCGCTGCCCTCGCGCGAGATCATCGCCGATAGCGTCGAGTATATGGTCAATGCCCATTGCGCCGATGCCATGGTCTGCATCTCCAATTGCGACAAGATCACTCCCGGCATGCTGAATGCGGCGATGCGGCTCAACATTCCGGCCGTCTTCGTCTCCGGTGGCCCGATGGAGGCCGGCAAGGTCGTCCTGCACGGAAAGAAGGTTGCACTCGACCTGGTTGACGCCATGGTCGCGGCCGCCGACGATCAGGTTTCCGACGAGGACGTCAAGGTCATCGAGCGCTCCGCTTGTCCGACCTGCGGCTCGTGCTCGGGCATGTTTACCGCCAATTCGATGAACTGTCTGACGGAAGCGCTCGGCCTGTCGCTGCCCGGCAACGGGTCGACGCTCGCCACCCATGCCGACCGCAGGCGGCTGTTTGTCGAGGCCGGCCACCTGATCGTCGATCTCGCCCGCCGCTATTACGAGCAGGAGGACGAAAGCGTCCTGCCGCGTTCGATCGCCACCAAGCAGGCTTTCGAAAACGCCATGGCGCTCGATATTGCCATGGGCGGCTCCACCAATACCGTGCTGCACATCCTGGCGGCGGCCTATGAGGGCGGCGTCGATTTCACCATGGACGATATCGATCGCCTGTCGCGCAGGGTCCCGTGCCTCTCCAAGGTCGCGCCGGCCAAGAGCGACGTGCACATGGAGGACGTCCACCGCGCCGGCGGCATCATGCGCATTCTCGGCGAGTTCGATCGCGGCGGCCTGATCAACCGCGATTGCTACACGGTGCACGAGGCGACGCTTGGCGATGCCATCGACCGCTGGGACATCACCCGGACCAATTCCGAGACCGTGCGCGAATTCTTCAAGGCGGCGCCCGGCGGCGTGCCGACCCAGGTCGCCTTCAGCCAGTCGTCGCGTTGGGACGAACTCGACATCGACGGCGAGAAGGGCATCATTCGCTCGGTCGACCACCCATTCTCCAAGGATGGCGGTCTTGCCGTGCTCTACGGCAATATCGCGCTCGACGGCTGCATCGTGAAGACTGCCGGCGTTGACGAATCCATCCTGAAGTTTTCCGGCCCCGCCGTCGTCTTCGAAAGCCAGGACGCCGCCGTGAAGGGCATCCTCAACAATGAGGTCAAGGCCGGCGATGTCGTCGTCATCCGCTACGAGGGTCCGAAAGGCGGGCCGGGCATGCAAGAAATGCTCTATCCGACCAGCTATCTGAAATCGAAGGGCCTCGGCAAGGCCTGCGCGCTCATCACCGATGGCCGCTTCTCCGGCGGCACGTCGGGCCTGTCGATCGGCCATGCCTCGCCGGAAGCGGCCCAGGGCGGCGCAATCGGCCTGGTGCGCCAGGGCGATACGATCGAGATCGACATCCCGAACCGCACGATCAACCTGAAGGTCTCCGATGCCGAACTGGCTGAGCGTCGCGCTGAGCAGGACAAGCTCGGCTGGAAGCCGGAAAAGCCCCGCAAGCGCAACGTCACGACAGCCCTGAAGGCCTACGCAGCCTTCGCCGCCAGTGCCGACAAGGGCGCGGTGAGGATTTTGCCGGAATAGACGCGGCGGCGATTACTCCCGTTCCTCTTCGGAAGCGAGAATGGAATTCGTCAGTTCCTCGTCATCACCGAGATGTTGGGCAATGATGTCGATCAGTTCAGCCTTGGTCATGCGTCGAAGCTGTCGCTTTAGGGCCTCGAACTTGTCCCGGCGCGCGATATAAACGGCGCTCGGGCGATAGGTATCCCGGGTATGGACCGTCGCCGCGAATGCGGTCGCAGCCATATGCTTGCAGGGGCCGAAGTCGGAAAAGGCGGGGCAGGTACATTGGCCGGTCAACTGGCTGTCCTTCATGACGAGCTCGACCCTGTACAGTCTCGTTCCGGCGCAGCGCGAGGTGACCTTGTCTGCCTGGAACGAGATGATCTCGACCAGGCCCTCCTCGAAATAGGCCTTGCCGCGATCGATATACCGCTGATCGAAGAGAGTGCTTATATGATGTTGCTGCAGTTTCATGCGCTGGACTCGCGAGCACTGTTGGTTGGGAGATATCATGGCGGGTAGAAAAGGCATATGGGTGCGAAGTCCCGACCGACCCGTAAAGCCCGAAGCCGCCGAAAAGCGGCGGATCGACGCGGCATGTGAAGACTTTATCGACACTTTTTTGAAGCCGCGTTTCCTGCCGGAGATCAGGCCGACGCAATGGAACTATGTCGTCGACATTGCCGGCCGCTGGTCGGGCGGCCGCTACCGGTTCGTGCAGCGCTATCGCTCGGGCATGCAGCACAACAAGGGCGAAGAGTTCGACGCGCCTTTCGCGAGGCTCGATCGTATGGGGCCAGATCGCTTTGACCTGCATTGGTACAGGCATACGGGTCAGTGGTGGAAGCGCCATGAGGGATTGACCCTGTCGGAGGCATTACGCGCTCTTGAAGAGGACGGCCTGCTTAACCCACCGTAACGGTTTTGTTCAAAGCGGCCGGTTAAGGTTATTATAAACCTCATCGAACTGCTTTAACCGCTCCTGATATGCAGCGCGGATGCAATCCGCATCCCCGCCGCAGGCATGGCGCCTTTTCAGCCACTCCACCTGTTCGTCCTGCATCGCGCCCCTCGATCCCATCGCAAGAAGGCCCGAAAGCAGCTCGAAAGTGGTCACCATTTTCACGTCGTCATCGTTGAGCGCGCGTGTATCGCAGATGACCTTTTCGTCCGCGGCTAGGTCCGGACGATCGCAATCGAAACTCGCGGCGGAAGCATTCCGGGGGAGCGTCGGGAGTGCCATTGCGAACAGAAATCCGCTCAATGCGACTGTTGTGACGATATGTTTCATGCCAGCTTATCCTCGATTTCGATGCGCGGAGCCGGCAGGTCAGATCAGCCTTTGGAGGCTCCAAAGGAGCAAGATGAGGCAGAACAGCCAGATGGCAAGGATGAAGGCGAGACCGCCACGACTGACGGGGCACTCCACCCGGTGGGCCGCCTTCACACGGAACTCCGCCATCAGTTCTTCGGGAACCAACCGGATTGCCAGCAGGATGCCGACTGGCACGATCAGCAGGTCGTCGAGATAGCCGAGCACTGGGACGAAGTCCGGGATGAGGTCGATCGGCGAAAGCGCATAAGCTGCCACCGCGCCCGCGACGAGCTTGGCACGGAGCGGAACGCGCTCGTCGCGGGCAGCAAGCCACAGCGCCACGATGTCGCGCTTCAGGCTTTTCGCCCAGCCCTTCGCCTTTGCCACAAATCCCATAGCTTACTCCCCGTATCGCACCTATATAGCACGGTGATCCTGATGGTTTTCGCCGTAGTTTCCGCGGTTCCGCCACCTTTCCTTTCTAGCGTCCCGCGCTACAAATCGTTCCGGATTTAGCAAAGAGGAATCATATGCTGAGCGTGCTGAAACGCGTGTCGACAGGTCTTCTCGCCCTCACTCTCGTAATGCCCGTCACGGCCCTTGGCCAGGAGCAGAAGACGGTACCGCAGAGCCGGCAGGAGATGCAGCTCTCCTTTGCGCCGCTGGTCAAGCAGACGGCGGGCGCGGTCGTGAATGTCTATGCCGAGCGCGTCGTGCAGCGACTCAATCCATTTGCGGGTGATCCCTTCTTCGAGCAGTTCTTCGGCCAGCGCATGCCGAACCGCACGGAAAAGCAGTCTTCGCTGGGGTCTGGCGTCATCCTTTCGCAAGATGGATTGGTGGTCACCAACAATCATGTCGTCCAGGGCGCTGATGACATCAAGATCGCGTTGGCCGACGGCCGCGAATTCCCCTGCGATGTCGTCTTGAAGGATGAAAGCGTCGACCTCGCGGTGCTGCGGATCAAGGCGAAAGAGCATTTTCCGGTCCTGACCATCGGCGATTCCGACGCGGTCGAGGTGGGCGACCTGGTGCTCGCGATCGGCAACCCGTTCGGTGTCGGTCAGACGGTGACAAGCGGCATCGTCTCCGCACTTGCCCGCAATCAGGTAACCACCGGGGATTTCGGTTTCTTCATCCAGACCGACGCATCGATCAACCCTGGCAATTCCGGCGGTGCGCTGATGAATATGAATGGCGAGCTGATCGGCATCAATACCGCGATCTTCTCACGCGGCGGCGGTTCGAACGGTGTTGGTTTTGCCATTCCGGCGAACCTGGTAAAGGTATTCCTGGCTGCGGCTGCCGAAGGCAGGACGACATTCGAACGGCCGTATGTCGGGGCGACGTTCGATGCGGTGACCTCCGACGTTGCCGAGGCCCTGGGCCTCAAGGCTGCCCGTGGCGCGCTGGTCGTCCGGGTGGTCGAAGGCGGGCCTGCCGACAGGGCTGGGCTGAAGCCGGGGGAAGTGGTGACGGCGGTCAACGGCGTCCAGGTCGAGCACCCGGATGCGCTCGGTTACCGCCTGACGACTGCGGGTCTCGGCAAGCAGGCCGCCCTGACGGTCCAGACGAGCGACGGCGAACGGCAGATCGATCTTGCGCTCAACACGGCGCCGGAGACGATCCCCAGGGATGAGCGGCTGCTCGAAGGTCGCAATCCGTTTGCCGGCCTGAGAGTTGCCAATCTTTCGCCGAGGCTTGCAACGGAACTGCATATCCCGGCGGAAAAGGCGGGCGTGGTGGTGACGGATGTGATGCGCGGCTCTCCGGCCGCCCGCTACGGCTTTGCGCCGAGGGATATTGTCATCTCTCTGAACGGCACGACCGTCACGACGACGAAGGCACTGGAAACCATGCTGGATGATGATCCGGGTTTCTGGCGGGTCGAGATTGAACGCGACGGACAGCGTATAAGGCAATTTTTTCGATGAGCAGTGATCTCTTCGCGCCAAAGGTTCCGGAAGAGGTCGCCAACCGGCGGCCGCTCGCCGATCGGCTGCGCCCGAAGACGCTCGCCGACGTCACCGGCCAGCCGCATCTGACCGGCGAGGACGGCGTTCTGCGGCGCATGATCGCTTCCGGTTCGCTCGGATCGATGATCTTCTGGGGACCGCCCGGCACCGGCAAGACCACGGTGGCGCGGCTCCTGTCGGGCGAAGCGGGGCTTGCCTTCGAGCAGATCTCGGCGATCTTTTCCGGCGTCGCGGACCTGAAGAAGGTCTTCGAGGCAGCTCGCATGCGCCGCATGGACGGCCGCCAGACGCTGCTTTTCGTCGATGAGATCCACCGCTTCAACCGCGCCCAGCAGGACAGCTTTCTGCCGGTCATGGAGGACGGGACGGTCATCCTGGTCGGTGCGACGACCGAAAATCCGAGCTTCGAACTCAATGCCGCACTTCTGTCCCGCGCCCGGGTGCTCACCTTCCGCTCGCATGACGAGGAGAGCCTGGAAGAGCTGTTGAAGCGTGCCGAGCATGCCGAGGGCAAGCCGCTGCCGCTTGATGGCGATGCACGCGCGAGCTTGATCCGCATGGCGGATGGCGACGGACGCGCCGTGCTGACGCTTGCCGAAGAAGTCTGGCGTGCGGCGAGGGAAGGGGAAATCTTCGATACGGCAGGTCTCACGGAGATCGTCCAACGCCGCGCGCCGGTGTACGACAAGGCGCAGGACGGCCATTACAATCTCATCTCCGCGCTGCACAAGTCGGTGCGCGGTTCCGATCCGGATGCGGCGCTGTATTACCTTGCGCGCATGTTCGATGCCGGGGAGGATCCTCTTTATCTCGGCCGGCGGCTGGTGCGCATGGCGGTGGAGGATATCGGGCTTGCCGATCCGCAGGCGCTCGTCATCGCCAACGCCGCCAAGGATGCTTACGATTATCTCGGATCACCCGAGGGTGAGCTGGCATTCGCCGAGGCCTGCGTCTATCTGGCGACCGCGCCGAAATCGAATGCGGTTTACACCGCTTTCAAGGCAGCGACACGGGCCGCCAAGGAAAACGGCTCGCTTCTGCCGCCGAAGCACATTCTCAACGCACCGACCAAGTTGATGAAGGGCGAGGGCTACGGCGAAGGCTATCGCTATGACCATGACGAGCCGGACGCCTTCTCCGGTCAGGATTATTTCCCCGAAAAGATGGGGCGGAAGACCTTCTATGATCCGCCGGAACGCGGTTTCGAGCGTGAGATCAGGAAGCGGCTCGACTGGTGGGTCAAGCTGCGAAAGGAGCGGAACGCGGAATAGGGGTGCGCGCACGGCCGCGGCTTGGAACGCTCACGATGCCTGCTTCTGGCTCAGTGCATTGGCGGGGGCGGCAATCAGCTTGACGGAGGATTCCGCAAGTCCGTTATGGCCTTCCATATCGACGATCAGATGCCAATGGCCGTTTTCCGGAATGACCAGCCGGATCGGTGACCGCTTGGCGACGCCGCCGACATATTTGAAATCGAGCCGTTCGGTGAAGCGCTGGAAATTGGTGGCCGTCATCAGGCGCACGTTGTTGACCGCACTCAGCGTCACCTCGATCGTCGTGCCCGCGCGCTGCGGTTTCAGATCGTAGTGGGTAAAGCGGAAATTCGGGGCGGCCATCCCTGCCTCATTCATGCCTGCATCGAAGTTCATTAATGCTAGCGGTACGTCGTTAACGAATGGTGGAACCTTACGGTTACCTGAGGGTTAGTTCCTGTGAACTTCGAATTCTGCGCTGGCACGAAAGAGGTGCTGTGCCGGAGTTCAATCAGGCGGCTTTCGTCCCCTGCAGCCGCCGAGCAATAATAATATTTGACCTCCTGACTTGATATCCCGCCGTCTCTCGCGGCGGGATTTTTCTTTCGTGAAAAGAATTTTTGGATGGCTTTGTCGGCCTTACTCCCGGTTCACCGTCCTTGGGGCATCACGAACCGATCCTTTGAGGAGGAAGTCATGCCAATCAGAATGTTTGCGACCCTTATCGCTGTCGCTGCTGCATCGATGATTCCCGCTATTGCCATAGCGCAGGAATCCAAGCCTGCCGCGCCCCAGGCCATTGTCGTTGAGCCATCGAAGAAAGGACATATCGAGGCAGGCGGCATCAGCTACTATTACGAGGTCCGTGGCGAGGGAGAACCGCTGCTGCTGCTGCATGGCGGTCTTGGCTCGATCGACATGTTTGCGCCGATCATGCCGGCGCTCACCGAACACCGGCAGGTGATCGGCGTCGACCTTCAGGGTCATGGCCGCACGCCTCTGGGCAAGCGGCCGATCACGCTGGAAGCGATCGGCGCCGATATGGGCAAGATTGTCTCAGAACTCGGCTACAGCCGGGTCGATGTGCTGGGCTATTCCATGGGCGGTGGTGTCGCTCTGCAAATGGCGGCACAGGCGCCGGAGAAGGTGCGGCGGCTCGTCATCGCTTCGGCTCCCTTCGCCAAAAACGGTTTCTTTCCGGAAATGATCCCGCAGCAGGAATCTGTCAGCGCCGCAATGGCCGAGATGATGAAGAACACGCCGATGTTCCTCTCCTACAAGGCCGTGGCGCCGGACGTTTCGGAGTTCCCGCGGCTGCTCGACGCCATGGGTGACCTGATGCGTCGCGACTACGACTTTTCGGAAGCGGTTGCCAAGCTGACCATGCCGGTCATGCTGGTCTATGGCGACAGCGACATGATCCGTCCCGAACATATCGTCGAGTTCTACCAGAAACTTGGCGGCGGGTTGAAGGACGCCGGCTGGATGCGCGAGAACATGTCGAAGAACCGGCTGGCGATACTGCCCGATCTCACCCACTACGAGGCCTTCGCATCTCCGGTTATGGTTCCGACCGTGCTGCCCTTCCTGGATGGCAAGAGCAATGCGCCGAACTGGGCGGAACAGGTGAAAAAGTGAAGATCCTCATCGGAACCAATGCCGGTTGGAAATCGGCATTGGTTATTCTTCAAATGCTTACACCAATTTCCTTATCCTAAATTAGAGGAGGTTGATTCATTTTTTGAGGTTTTCGCGATCGAGCTGGACGGTGAGCGCCAGCACGGTCTCGCAGGTCGGAGTTGGAACGCCTGCGAGCTTACCGAGCGCGACCACCATGCCGGTGAGAGGCACGATTTCCAGCGGCTTGCCGGCGATGAGGTCCTGAAGCATTGAAGTCCGGACCGGGCCGAACCCTCCCGACCGCCCCAATTCCTCCTGAACGCCACTGCTGAAGACCGCGCCGAGAGCTTCGCCGACTGCCTTGGTTTCCGCCATGACCTTGCCGATCTGTTCGACCAGCGGCGGATTTTCCATGATGGAGTTCATAAGGCCGCGGGTGAGCGCGCTGATCGGGTTGTAGGCGGCATTGCCCATCAGCTTCGTCCAGATCGCATCGCGGATGCGCTGGGTCGGGATGATGGTGAGGCCTGCGCGGCCGAGGAGGTCGGCAATCGTCACGAGGTCCCTGGAAAGATCGCCGGAGGGCTCTCCGAGGAAGAAGCGGCCGTCGCCGTTGAGCCGGACGGTGCCGGGCGCGATCACTTCTGCGCCCTGATAGGCGACACAGCCGAGCACCCGCTCCGGCCCGACGAGCCGCCAGAGCTCGCCGTCCGGATCGAGCTCGGGAAGCTGGCGTTCCGCATGACCGCTTTCCTCGTCCCGGTGAAAATACCACCACGGAATGCCGTTGAGAATCATGATCACGCGCGTGCCGTCCTTGGTCAGGCCGGCAAGGCCTTCCGCCGCTTCGGCAAGCTGATGGCCCTTGAGACCGGTAATGACGAGGTCCTGCTTGGGCAGCTCCGAAGGATCGCTGGTGGCGGCGACCCGCACATGAAGCGGTGGGGCGTCGCTGCCGCCCTTCGCAACGGTCAAACCCTTTTCACGGATGGCCGCCAGATGCGCGCCGCGTGCCACGACGGACACGTTCACCTCTTCACCGAGCCCGCTTGCGATCCTTGCAGCAAACGCTCCACCAAGCGCGCCCGCGCCGTAGATGCAAATATTCCTGATCGTCATGACCTTCCTCGTCTGCGCTTTGTGCAATGCGGTAGACTTAGGCCATCCGGCGCTATGAGGCGAACGAGTTTTTGTGATGAATCAATGGCGGGCACGGTTGCCTGGCACGAGCTCCGCACGGCGCAGCTCGTCGATGGCGGCGACCGCGGCCTCGGCGGACCATCCGGCACGCAGCGCAGCGGCAACCATCTTGACTTCAGCTTCTTCTTCAAGCGCCAGGAAAAGCGGCTCGAGTGCCTCCTGCGCCGTGAGGATGTGGTCATCCGGCGATGCGACGGACGTGGATGCGGCAGACGTGGGCATGGGACGCAGTGCTCCTCTCTCTTTTTTGATCGATTCTTTACAATTGTGGTGCCCGAAAAAAGTTCCTCGCTACTTGTGGAAAATCTCGCCTGCCGATCCACACCCGCGCGGAGCTTGTTCTTTCGCCAAGCCTCTGCCTTCTTGCGCAGCTAAAATACAAACTGATTCGGGGGCCGATGGGGCGACCCCGCCGGCACAGCCGATGCCAAGGAGATTGCGATGACGGACGGCAATAGACACCAGATTACCGAAATGCGGCCGAAGATCACCGTGATCGGCGTTGGCGGCGGCGGCGGCAACGCCATCAACAACATGATTGCCGAAAACCTGGAAGGCGTCGATTTCATCGCCGCCAATACGGATGCGCAGGTGCTCGCGACATCGAAGGCCTCGCGCCGCATCCAGCTCGGAGCGCATGTGACGGAAGGCCTCGGTGCCGGTTCGCTGCCGGAGATCGGCCGCGCGGCGGCAGAGGAATCGATCGACGAGATCATGGACCATCTTTCCGGCTCGCACATGTGCTTCGTGACCGCAGGCATGGGCGGTGGCACGGGAACGGGTGCTGCGCCGATCATCGCCCAGGCTGCCCGCAACGCCGGCATCCTGACGGTCGGCGTGGTGACGAAGCCCTTCACCTTCGAGGGCAACCGCCGCATGAAGACGGCCGAAACCGGCATCGAGGAGCTGCGCCGGGCGGCCGATACCGTGATCGTCATTCCGAACCAGAACCTCTTCCGCATCGCCGACGCAAAAACCACGTTCGCCGACGCCTTCATGACCGCTGACCGGGTTCTGTTTTCCGGTGTCGGCTGCATTACCGACCTGATCGTCAAGGAAGGTTTGATCAACCTCGATTTCGCCGACGTGAAATCGGTGATGAAGGGCATGGGACGGGCGATGATGGGCACCGGCGAAGCTTCCGGCGACCAGCGGGCGCTGACCGCCGCGGAGGCGGCGATCGCCAATCCGCTGCTCGACGAGATTTCCATGAAGGGCGCCAGAGGCGTGCTGATCTCGATCTCCGGCGGCTCCGACATGACGCTGTTCGAGGTGGACGAGGCGGCAAGCCGCATCCGCGACGAGGTCATGGATGATGCCGATATCGTCGTCGGCGCGATCTTCGACCGCAATCTCGACGGCAAGTTCCGCGTCTCGGTCGTGGCGACCGGCCTCGACGGCGGCGAGATCGCGGCCGCCCCGGAGGTTCCGGCCGGCACGCAGGCGGCCTACCGCACCCTGCAATAGGCGGCCCGGCTAGTTCGAAAACAGCAGCTTGATGTAGGAGCGGTAGGCCAGAATCTGCCGCTCCATTTGCGCCGGATCCTTGAGCGCCTTCGACATGATGATCGAGCCGTCAAAGATGCAGGAGAGCATGTTCGCCACGTCTTCGAGGTTGACCGGATCGCGTGGTGGATAAACGGCGACGATCTCTTCGATATAGCCGAGGAAACGGGCGTTCCAGGCCTTGACCGAATTGGCGTTCGTTTCATGGATGTCGCGATCGAAGAGCCGTTCCTGATAGCAGATCGAGGCGATGAGGCAGCCCGGATGCCCGCCCGGCAGGTCGCGCGCCAGTTCGCTGAGCAGCTTTAGTCCCAGCAGGAAAGCTTGCAGCGGGTCGTCGTTGAGTTCCCGCGCGCGGCCGAAAATCTCGTCGAAAATCCGGTCGTTTTCGGCCACGTAGCGGCGCAGCATTTCGCGCGCGAGCTCGTTCTTGTCCCGGAAATGGTAGAAGAAACCGCTCTTGGTGATACCGGCTTCGGCAATGACTTCCTCGATCGAAGTCGCGGCAAAACCTTTGGCAAGGACCGCGGCCTGGGCGATCTCCATGATGCGGTCACGGGTCGCAGCTCCCTTGCGGGTGTCCCGTGGTTCAGAAAACTTGACCACCGGTACAGTTTCTCCCCGTCCTGAAACGGGTTCCTCAAGCATCTCTTCTCTCGGAGACATGCTAACCTCCCGATATCGCTTGGCATTTCCGAAATATCGCGCGGCTGTACCACGCGCTCACTAGAGCAGATGCCCGTTCTTCTGCGAAAAATCGGCCATTACCCGGGAGGCCAGGAGCAATATTCGGCCGCCCATGATCTTCTTTTACCACAGGAGGCGGACAATGGCCAAATATCGCCATAACCTGCCGCAGCTAAAAAGCGGCGATTTCCTTACCGATGGCGGTCTTGAAACGACACTTGTCTTTCATCGCGGCATCGATCTTCCGGCATTCGCCGCCTTTCCACTTCTGGATGACAGAAAGGGCCGTGAGGAACTGACGGAATACTATGAGACTTATCTTGCGATCGCCCGCGAGCGAGGCCTCGGCTTCATCCTCGATACGCCCACCTGGCGGGCGAATGCCGACTGGGGACCGCAGCTCGGCTACGATATCGAGACGCTCCGAGAGATCAACATCCGCTCGGTCGACTTCATCGCGGAACTGCGCAAGGCCTGGGAAAAGCCGGGCGCCCCGGTCGTCCTGAACGGTGTCATCGGTCCGCGCGGCGATGGCTACAGGGACGGCAACATGGACCCGCTGGCGGCCGAGGACTATCACGCCTTCCAGGCGGAGGCCTTTGCCGCAAGCCAGGCGGACATGATCTCGGCGATTACGATGAACAATATCGGCGAGGCGGTCGGTATCACCCGCGCCGCGAAACGCGTCGGAATGCCCTGTGTCGTCTCCTTCACCGTGGAGACGGACGGCAGGCTCGTCAACGGCAAGACGCTGCAGGCGGCGATCGAGGAGACGGACGCGGCAACTGACGGATATGCGGCCTATTACATGGTCAACTGCGCCCATCCGAGCCATTTCGAAGATGCGCTTTCCCGCGGTGAAGCCTGGGTGAAGCGGATCGCCGGCATCCGCGCCAACGCGTCGGTGAAAAGCCATCAGGAGCTCGATGAAGCGCCGGAACTCGACATCGGCGATCCGCTTGACCTCGGTGCCCGCTACCGGACGCTTCGGAAGAATTATCCGGGAATGCGGGTGCTCGGAGGCTGCTGCGGCACGGATCACCGGCATCTCCAGGCGATATGCGACGCCTGCCTTCCGGCCGCGGCGGCCTGAAGGGGAGGGGCGCCGATGTTGAGGAGAGGTTTAATGGCGGCAATCTTCGGTGTTTCCGGCCGCTGGCTGAATCCGCCCTATGACACGGATGCCACCGATGGTGAGCACGCCCGGGCAAAACTCCGCAACCGCTTCCTGTTTGACGAGCATCTTCTTCGCGATATAGGCTTCCGCGAAGAGGTCTCCAGATTCCACCGCAGCCGCCGTCCGGGTTTTTAGGCCCGCCGAGCCGTTTCGACCAGCACCTTCCGGAGGTTTTGCCTTCGGAAGGTGTTTTCGTCTTTTCATTGTCATCGACCGCGGATATAGCTCGCCGCCCATTTCATCAGCGCGAGGAGCACGAGCATGGACGCGAAAACTGTCGCTGCCCACTGGGAAGGCAATGCCGAGACCTGGACGATCTATTCGCGGGCAGGCCACGACAAGTACCGGGATGCGCTAAACACGCCGGCCTTTCTGGAAATGCTGCCGCCGGTCGCAGGCCTGAAGGGGCTCGATCTCGGCTGCGGGGAGGGGACGAACACCCGCGCCGTCGCAAGGCTCGGCGCAAGGATGACCGGCCTCGACATTGCGCCGACCTTTCTGCGTTACGGTCGCGAGACCGAGGAGCAGGATCCACTCGGTATCGATTATGTGCTCGGCGACGGCCAGACGATCGGTTTTCCGGATGCAAGTTTCGATTTCGTCACCGCCTTCATGTCGATGATGGACATGGCCGACCAGCAGGGTGTGCTGAAGGAGGTGGCGCGGGTGCTCAAACCCGGCGGATTCCTGCAGTTTTCGATCCTGCATCCCTGTTTCGTGCCGCCGACACGCAGGAATATCCGCGACGAACGGGGCGAGGCGGTGGCCGTTCAGGTGGCCGATTACTTCGACGAGACCGAGGGACGCATAGAGCGCTGGCTGTTTTCTGACATTCCGGCCGAGGAGCGGGCGAGGCTGACGCCATTTTCGATCCCCCGCTTCCACCGCACGCTGTCAACCTGGGTATCGATGATCGTCGGCGCCGGGCTTGTCATCGAGGCCTTTGGCGAGCCGATGGCCTCAGAGGAGGTGGCCGCGGCCGAACCGGTGGTGGCCGACACCCGCGTCGCGCCGATCTTCCTGCATATCCGTGCAGTCAGGCCGTAGGACGAAGATGAGCCTTCCTTTAGAGACTCCAAGGGCCTACTATTTTGTCTTCGGCCGTTGTTTTCCATCTTTCTTTCTCGATTTGTCTCATCGGAATTTCGGCTCCGGTGAATGTGGGACATTTTGCGGGCGACATGGCTCTCGCGACGGTCAAAGCCCGCGTTGATCGGCTGCCTACCGCTCTTCTGACCTTGACGGCGGGGATAGTCCGAGGTGAATGTTGAATGCCAATCGGATCCGAGCGCGGAAGGTGCCGCTACGAGTAAGGTGCGACTGAGACCATGGACACGGGTGTTTTGGTGACGGACAACAATGA
>NZ_JBEAAL010000047.1:0-33741 GCF_040066075.1 Neorhizobium phenanthreniclasticum | reverse complement strand
ATGCCGAAGCGCTTCGCCGCCGCCCGACAGGACAGCCCATCGCGCGTCACTGCACCAACAACACGGTCCCTAAGGTCATCCGAAAAGGGTCTCGCCATCCTGGCCGGCCTCCTGCACCGGCCTGAATAGTGAATCTGATTTGCTCACAAAAGGGAATCCCCATGCCGATTCCGCCTAAATTCATCCCGCTCTAAGCCTGCTCATCTCGATGCGAACGATGGGGTCGACGGATGATTCGAAACTCGATGTTCTTCCGAGGACATCGACGGCGATCGCGAACGCCTTCGTTCCTTCTTCACAACCGGCGAACTTCCGTTCGGAGAGGTAGATCAGAATGGCTTTCTGTCGTCCGGTCGCATGAAACCGTTCATCGGAACTCAGCCGCGTCAGCTCCGTCCGTGCCTCCGGTTCCGATACTTCCGAGGTCCCGGTGTCGTGCTCTTCAGCGCCCATGAACGCCCCTCGCAACGAATGGTCCGACTTAAGTACAACCCAGAGCCACTATCGCGTAATTGACAAGAAGTTTCAACATCGATTGCTAATTAAACTTTAAGTTTTAGAGAACTGCGATTTTGTACATGCTATTCTGACACACTGGAGTCGTGGGTGAGACAATATTGGATGACGTCTGATTCGATTTCCTCACAGATCATGCGGTACTCGGCGAGGAGCGTCTGGTCGGCGTTGTGTCGTTCCTTGCGGAGCCGTGCGAGCGTGACGCTGGCGTCCTCGTAGGCTGCGCAGAGCGCATCCAGGCGGTGGGACTTGGCAGCCAGGATCTGGAGATCGCCTCGCATCGTGGGCAGCCTCAGCATGAGACGCCAAAGGCCTCGACGCGACCTGACCTTCTCGCCGGTTTCGTCGGTATAGTCGTCAATGGGCATCGGAGACCCCTCGTCAGTTTTTGCTCCCGAGCCTCCTCCGAGGCCGGGCGCATTGGAAGTACGTTACAGTAAATGCAGATGCGGACTGTGCGAGGAGGATGTCGCAGGCGCGTTGATTGCAACTGACGAGCGTGCCCAGGCTAAGAAGGATTGGCTATCAGAGAAGCAGCAGCTTCTTGAGAACGGAAAATACCTCCTTGAACGGCAGCTTCATCGCTCCCGCGATTGCGAACGGCAGCAAAGCCGCGGCAGCCACGGGCAAAACCGCGAAACGGTTTACGAGCACCCCCGACAGCTTGCGGAAAGCATCAAACTGTTTGGACACGTCGGATGTTTCCTCCTTTTCGTCCCGCTCCTCCGGCGAGTCCGCCACGACATTTGCGCCGAGCGCCTTCCGCTCGGCCGCGCGCTGGAACCGCGTCGCTTGCGCACCGCAGACGAGGACGCCGCTCTCCTTGAGCCGCACCAACGGACTTGAGAACGCCGCGAGCGGAAGGACGAAGAGCGCCAGCACGATCGCCAGCCATCCCCCCGTGATGCTGGTGAAGGTGGTCATGCTGATCGTCTCGTGCGCAAGGTGCTTGGCGACCGCAGCTGCCACGGCTGAACTCGCACCGAGCACGGACAGCATGTAGGCATTCGGGTAATCGGCAAGAAAGGCGAGCCCTCCATTTCCGTCGGGATGGGTAGCAACGAGCCGAAGGTCGAGGGTGGCGATCTTGCGTAACAGCAGTGCCCAGACCAGATGCCTCCATAGCCCGCGCAGAAACAGGAAACCGAAAAGCGGCAAACTGACGAACAGTGCCCACCATCCCGCCGGGGTTATGCGTGGCCCGTCAGGCGCCGGATCGACGGCCCAGGAGGCCGCAGGCGAAATGCCGGTGAAGGCGACGACCGAAAGCATGATACCGAATCCCAGACAGACCGCCTCCGCCAGAGCCGAATCCCTGCGCCGTAGCGCCATAGCGACCGCATCCCCAGCGGCAGGCAATGAGTGCGGAGCGATCAGGGGCGCACGGACGAACTGCCCGAGCTTCATGCGCAAGCCGCACTCGACCTGTTGCTCGGCCAGAAGAAAAGCGCCTACCGCGATCAAAAACTTGGCCCAGACGCCCGGATCGGCAAGATACGAACGAGGATCGGTGATGGAGAGAACCAGCGGCACCAGCCATGCGAGAGCGGTGAAGATCAGCGCCCGCGGTCCGGCCCTAAGCGCGTGGTCCTCGAGCAGGGCGAAGCGCTTTTGAAGATCATAGAACGGGCCGCCCCGAAAAGCGAGGAATTCGAATGATGTCTCACCGGAAGCTGCCGTTGGGGTTGGGGCAGCGTTTTCAGCGGCCTCTCCCTTCGCCCCCATGACGTCAGTCTCCCGTCACGACCCAATTGTCGTTCGGGTTGAACTGCCGGATATCGGCTGCAAGCCTTTCGGTGTCCTGCCCGAGATCCGCCTGATAGACGATGCCATTGCGATTGACGACGAAGGTGTGAATCCCCGTCTCGCCATAAACGACGGGCCAGGCGACCACGGCGAAGCCTGCGATCATGTTGCCGTTGATCACGTAGTCGTATGCGCCGCCGGCGATGTTGCTTCCCTGACGGGTAAGGATCTTGAAGCGGTATCCGAAGTAACCCTTGCCCTCCGCAGCCCTGTCGATTTCCGACTGGCGAAGGTCACCTGCAGGACTTGGGCCGTCGCCTTGATCGTCCGGCCAGTAAAGGCCGTCCGTGCCCCCCGGCGCGCTGATGAACTTCTGCGCGTACTCGAGGACGCCATCGCCGTCGTGGTCGTCGAGAGCATAATCCTCCTGCGCATCCACATACGCCCGCAGCGTTGCGATCGTCTCAAGTTCGTTTTCTCCGACGCGGCGGTTGGCGATCTCCTCGATACCGGCCTCGGTGTCGAATGCCCACTTGTTGCCGGGTGTTTTCACAAGCGGAAACGGCAGCGGCCAGAGCATGTCGCCCACCTCGACGATCCGGCGCTCGCCTTCGCTTTCGAGAGCCAGCCGTCTTGCGGCGCCCTCTCGAATCATCGAGAAGGCGTCCATCACGTCCTCGCCCGCCTTGAGCTTGGCCGCGTCGAGCCCGAGCAGGGTTGCGACCCGGTCGACATCATTTGCCGCAAGCGCCTCCCTCAACGCGGTCAGGGCCTCGTCCGGATCGTCGAACTCCTCGGGTTCTGTGGTCGACACGTATTGTCCGAGCCCAGCGGGATTCTCCTGGGCGCCGACGTCACTGGCAGGAAAATAAAGCAGTGCGGGTGCGAGCGCCGCAAAAGCGATTTTTATCAATCTGGTCATGACATGTTCCTTTCGCGGATCATCAACGGCGCCGGTGGCCGCCACCGCCGCGGTGCATTGCCGGCCTGGAGCCTCCACCCGCATGGAACTCCCTGTGCGGGCGTCCGCCGCCGTGCAGACCTCCGCCGAGTGCCTGCCCGCCGCGCTGCGAGTGAACCTTCGCCACCTTGCCATGCCTGACTTCGCCCAGACCGGATGGGTGTCTCGGCCGATTGTCGCGTTTGGCTGCCGGACGGGGTTTGCCGACCTTGCGTTCGATCTTTCCTGCGGATCGACCGGCATCGGCCCGCCTGGTATCTGGCCGCGCCACAGGGCGGGGCGGGTTTCGGTTCGCCACAGCGCCGCCGCCAGGCCGCCTCGAGCTATCGATCTTGTTTGCTCGGATATCCTTGAGCGCCGTCTTCCGCTCGCGCAGGTTCGTTGCGGAACCCTGCCGAACGTCCTTTGCTCTGTCACGAAGGTTCTTGCCGCCATTTGCCTCGATTCCGTTCTTGATGCTGGTGCGGTCGAGATTGGCGAACTGGTTCTTGTCGAAATTGATCTTGCTCCGGTCGACGTTCTTCCAGTCGATATCGTTGAAGTTGAGCCTGCGGTTAACGTCGATATCGTTCATGCATCTGTTGCAGTCGATGTCGATGTCGCCACCGTCGAAGCGGCCGCCCCATACACCCCAATTGTCCCAGTCGACTACGGAAGCGAAGATCGCCCCGGTTACGGCGCCCGCAAAAAAGGTCGCCGTCGGATACCAGTAGTTCGGATAGGGGTCCGGATAGTAGGACAGCGGCACCGGCTGATAGTCGGGCTCATAGAGCATCGCAGGTTCGTACTGCGGAACGTAGATCTTTTCCGGATCAGCAGCCTGGATGACGACATTGTCGTTCTCCTGAACGACCTTGATCTTGTCGTCGGTCTTGATGATATCGGCGGCGACGGCCTTGTCGCGTAGCGCCTGAATGGCGACGAGCACGTCCTTCTGCTGGTAAGCGACGGCGTCGCCGAAGCTCTGCGTCCAGTCGAGGTCGTCCGCCATGATCCTGACGATTTCGGGATAGTTCAACAGCGAGACGATGCTGCCGTCCCAGCTCTCCTTCGGCTTTAGGTTCGAATCCTTGGCGTGATTTTCGAGAAACCGCGACGCCTCCACGATCTGCAGCGGGTAGAGCGAGGCCGAACTGATCAGCGCAAGAAGCTCGTCTGGGTAAAGGGCGATACGCGCAACCAGAACTTCGAGTTCGTCTTCGCTCAATGGATCGGGCTGGTCTGCCGGCGAGGATTGAGCCGCGGTCGTGGTGGACTGGGCGGACACAGTGCTCGGCCACTGGGGCACGGCTATGGACGCAGCCGCCAGGACGACCGTCGCCGCGAACGTCGACCGTTTGACGATGGAGGATGGGTTGATGTTCATGTCGGCCTCCCATTTCTCTGGACAACGTTCCCAGGCTCATGCGGGCTGTACGCTCTTCACAATGCCCGTGCTGTCTATCACGCAGTTGAACTTGCGGCCTACGGCATCAATGTCGACGCCGTAGGCCCCGGTCTCGAGCGGGCGCGATCCGGTCGGCAGGATCTTCGCCCGATCGAGACCGCTCTGTTTCGCCACCGCATCGGCGCAAAGGAGCTGGAGGTCGGCGGGTGCTGTCTGCACCGCCGTCCGCGACATCTGCTCGGGCGGCGGCGCCGACTGGCAGGCAGCAATGGTCGCTATCGCCGCGATAAAGATTGCCGGTGATGATCGGCGCTGTAAGAAACTGAGCAATTCCCGTCCCCCTTTTCAGACGCCCTTATACAGGGCTGCGCCCTGCATCAGGACAATGACCTTCGCCCCGATGTTCACCCGCGAGTGAAGGTCGATGATGTCGTCGTTATTCATGCGGATGCATCCGGAAGAGACGTCGAGACCTATCGTCCAGGTTTCCGGCGTCCCGTGAATGCGGTAGATGGTGTCGGCGCCGCCTTCGTAGAGATAGAGAGCGCGTGCGCCGAGGGGGTTCTCCGGACCGCCCGGCATCCCGGAGGCCCATTTGACGGCATTGGGGTCGCGGGCAACCATCTCTGCGGGAGGTGTCCAGGTCGGCCATTCCGCGGTCCGTCCGACGCGCACGATTCCGGCCCAGCCGAACCCTTCCCGCCCCACTCCGATACCGTAGCGAATGGCCTGGCCGCCGGGCTGCACGAGGTAAAGGAAATGCTGGTTGCCGTCGATGATGATCGTGCCGGGCTGCTCCGCCGTGCGGAAGGTGACGCGCTGCATGCGGAATGCGTCTGGGAGTTGTTGGTTGCGGGCGAAATACTGGCGCGCGGTTTTCTTGTCGTAGTCGACCCATTTTCGGGTCTTTGGATCAAAAATCTGCGTCTGCGCGGCCAGCGCGACGAACGCGGCCAGCCAGAGGACGGCAGATGACAATGCGATGGTTCTAAATGCCTTCTTCATGGCTTCGCCCACCCATCGATGCGAGTGGCGTTTTGCCTGACCCAATTTTCGGCGTAGTCGGGAGCTGGCTGGCGCTCCACCTGCAGTGCATAGGTCATGCTGGTCACTTCCTGCGGTGTGAAGTCGATTTTCTCGAGAAAGGCAGCCACGTCCGGGTGCTTCGAAGCGAAGGACTTCGAATAGGCGATATGGAATTCGGAGGGCGGCCAGGCGACGGGGGCGCTTGAATGCGTGATCCAGAGCGGATCGTCCCCCAGGGCGATTTTCCATTTCGCGGGATCGTGGCCGGGCTCCTCCAGACGCGTTACCCGATGGAGCTCGAAGACATTGTGCGGCGCATAACAGGCGAAGACCATGGGGCGGCCCGTCGCGACGGCAGCATCCACCGCCGCCATGCCGACGTCCTCCTCCGCTTCCACAAGCGCGAGGTTTTTGGAATATCCGTAGCTATTGGCGCGCACCCGTTCGATGCCGGTCGACGTCCAGGTCTGAGCGCCGATCCATAACTCTCCGCGGCCGTCGCCATCCGTATCGAGCAGAGCGCTCTTGTCGGCATCCGTCAGATCGGTGACGCTTCGTATTCCGGCCTTGATGGCGTCTTCGGTGGCGCAAAGGCCTTCCCATGCGGCGACGGAACGCTTCGCGAGGACGACCACCTTCTTCTCGTCCACGTAT
The DNA here is from genome assembly GCF_040066075.1 of Neorhizobium phenanthreniclasticum. NCBI lineage: Bacteria > Pseudomonadati > Pseudomonadota > Alphaproteobacteria > Hyphomicrobiales > Rhizobiaceae > Neorhizobium > Neorhizobium phenanthreniclasticum. The sequence continues at coordinate 27,451 of NZ_JBEAAL010000047.1, read as the reverse complement.
TTGGCGATCGCCGCGTCCAGGTTTGGCCGCCAGACCTCGGGGTGGATGTCGACGTCGCCGGTTTCCAGCCCGGCAAAGGCAATGAGCGCACCCATTTCGCGCACCTCCGACTGCAGGCCGAACTTCTTGTCGATGGCGACCTTCAGGATGTTGGCGGTGGCCTGTCCCGAGGGCCAGTTTGGCATTGCGATCGAAAGGTCGGCGGCATTCGCCGAAGCTGAAACGCCTGCGAGCAGGATGGAAAGAATAGCTGCACGCAGCCGGCGACGCCCGTCGGCACCCGATACCGGCTGTGTTTTGCTACCATCGTCACGGCCTGAGACTTTCATTAGCATGACGTGCCTCTTTGAGTGTCGTTCATCTCTTGTCGCCGAAGCGTGCGGCCACACTACTTCGGAAACAGGAAGGTCATCGCGAGCCTGAACCCCCAGCCTTCCGGCCCATTGTCGGGCGCCGTCGCCCAGTAGCGCGCGCCTGCGGTCAAGCTGACAGGCTGTTCGCCGAACTTGACCAGTTTGGAAACCTGAAAATTGAGCGGCACCGACCAGTCGTCGCTTTCCCAGTCGTAGGTGCTTTCGATGTTCAGCGTGAAGGTCCAGGCGTCGGGCGTCGTAAGGGACACGAAGGGCTGGAGGAAAGTGGAACTGACATCGCGCCGGTCACCATCGCCTGCGACCGACCAGATGTGGTTTGCAAGCGCGCCCACGGTCCACGATCCCTCCTGTTTCAGGACGACGGCCGTCGGACCGAGGCCGAACTTGCCGCTGCCCAGCAGATCGTCGGTCGCGGTCGGCAGAAGGAAGACTGGCCCGGCACCCCAGATGATCCCGCCCGCCGTCGGCTCCTTGGGAGAGAAGAAGAAGCTCTGAGTGATATCGCCGAGGCCGAACTGGCTGCCGGACGGGCCGGCAACATCATCCTGCCAGATCACCGGCAGGATTGTACGGGAGATGACGTTCCAGTTTTCGTTGAGGGAGATGGGAATGACCGGCTGGATGTTGAGGATCTGGCGATGGCCGTCGTCCGGGCCGAAGCCGCGGTCGTAATTGAACTGGAAAGGCACGCTGATGAGCGACGCCACCGGATTGCTGAGTTTCTTGGCAAGATCGGTGTCGGCATCCTGTGCGAAGGCAGGGTCCGACAGAGATCCGAAAACAATCGACCACGCTGCCAAGGAGCCCGATGCTGATGGCCTTGTCATCACGACTCCTTTCCCTCCTCCTGATCCAGCCCCTGTCTCCGGTTCACGGTTTCGGGATATCTGCCGGCGAAAAGGTGCCCATGTCGGACGGGCGGATGGAAGTACGTTACAGTAAATACCCCGGCATTTACGTCCGTGGGAGGAAACCGCTGCCACTCGTGTTAGACTTCCGCCAACTGCTCTTCGGGCGTGCAGAGGGCACGTAAATCGACGGGCATTTACCGTTACGTACTTCCTGTTTACATCGCGCGCAGCGATGCTGCGCTCTGGTGAATCGGAGGCAGGCATGACACTTGCGGTCGAGAGGATACCAAAGCTGTCGACGCCTACGGATGGAATGGTCTGGATATCGGGCCAGACATTCACGATGGGCTCGAACCACCACTATCCGGAGGAGGCGCCGGCTCACTCCGTCGATGTCGACGGATTCTTTATCGAGGAGACGCCTGTCACCAATCGCAAGTTCATGGAATTTGTGAAGGCGACGGGCCATGTGACGGTCGCAGAAAAGATCCCCGACGCCGAAGACTATCCCGGCGCGCTGCCCGAGATGTTGAAGGCCGGTTCGCTGGTCTTCGTCCAGCCCAAACAGGTCAGAGGCGCCGACATTTCGCAATGGTGGATATTCAAGTTCGGGGCGAACTGGCGGCGGCCGCTGGGTGGGCTGAGTGACCTGCGCGGCAAACTCGATCACCCGGTCGTGCATGTCGCCTATGCCGACGCGAAAGCCTATGCCGATTGGGCCGGCCTCGATCTGCCGACGGAAGCTGAATGGGAGTTGGCGGCACGCGGCGGTCTCGACGATGCAGAATACGCCTGGGGCGAAGAGTTGATGCCGGGGGGAGTTCCACGCGCGAACACCTGGCAGGGCATCTTTCCGGTCAGCACCGTAAAGCCCAAGGGACAGGAACGCACCACACCCGTCAAAGCGTTCCCGCCGAACGGATACGGTCTTTATGACATGATCGGCAATGTCTGGGAGTGGACCTGCGACTACTGGTCCGCCCGCCACCCCGAGCCCGCGGCGAAGTCCTGCTGCATCCCGAAGAACCCGCGGGGCGGCCCGGAAGATGCAAGCTACGATCCCAGCCAGCCGTCGATAAGGATCGCCCGGCGTGTCCTGAAAGGCGGTTCGCATCTCTGCGCCCCGAACTACTGCCGCCGCTACCGACCCGCCGCCCGCCATGCCGAACCGGAGGACACCTCCACAAGCCATGTGGGCTTCCGCTGTGTGAAACGCGTACCTGCATAGGAGAAGTCCATGATCAGGCAGTCTCGAAACATAGATGCGGTCCTTGCCTCGCTTCTCGTCGCTTTCGTTCTGTTGCTCCTGGGACTATTGCGGCCCGCTCTCGCCCAGGAGCCTCTTCCCTCCTGGAACGATACGTCTGCCAAAACGCGGATCATGGAGTTCGTTCAACGCAGCGTCACCGAGGGCGGCGAGGGATACGTGGCCCCCGTAGACAGGATCGCCGTATTCGACAACGATGGCACGTTGTGGTCGGAGCAACCCTACTATTTCCAGCTCGGCTTCGTCCTTGACCGGGTGCAGAGGCTTGCCCCGCAGCATCCGGAGTGGAAGGAAAAAGAGCCTTATAAATCCGTTCTCGCCAACGACCTCGCCGGCGTGGCGAGGAACGGCGAAAAGGAACTCGTCGATCTTGGCATGGCGACCCATGCCGGCATGACCACCGACGAGTTCAACAAGATCGTCACCGACTGGTTTGCAACCGCGCGGCACCCGAAAACGGGCAAACCTTTTGACGAGATGACGTTTCTGCCGATGCGGGAACTGCTCGAATATCTCCGCGCCAATGGCTTCCGGACCTTCATCGTCTCCGGCGGTGGCATCGAATTCATGCGTCCGATTACGGAAAAAGCCTATGGCATTCCGCCCGAGCAGGTGATCGGCAGCACGATCAGGACGGAGTTCGCCCTTGTCGGAAACGTCCCGGTCCTGCGGCGGCTGCCGGCGATCGATTTCATTGACGACGGCCCCGGCAAGCCTGTGGGCATCAACCAGTTCATCGGTCGTCGCCCAGTCTTCGTCGCCGGCAATTCCGACGGCGATTACGAGATGCTGCGATGGGTGACCGGCGGAAAACAGCATGGCTTTGCGATGATCATCCATCACACGGATGGCGAACGCGAATACGCATACGACCGGAACTCTGCTTTCGGGCGTCTAGACAAGGCATTGAACGAAGCCGAGCGTCGCAACTGGCTGGTGGTCGACATGAAAGCTGACTGGAAGAAGGTCTACGCCTTCGAAAATTAGCGGCACGGCCTCATCCGGGAGCCGAAGGCTTGGCGGTGCTGTCGGAACTGCGGGGCCTTGCCTATGCTTCCTTGGCCGCCTTTGATGAGGGGGTTGAACTGGAGGATTCGCCGCCGGAACCGTACTGGTTGGTGATGGATGCCGCGAATGGAGGCAGTCAGCCGTACGAGCCTAAATTGCGCCAAACTTATCATAGCGGGAACCCGTTCCTTCAGCCGGCGCTGCACGTCGCTGATATCCAAGTCGAGCTACAGCATTTTTGCAGCCATGGCGTGCCGAAACAGGTGCGGAAAGACTCGCCCCCTAATGCGCAGACATCGGGCAGTAGGGATATTTCCTAATTGCATAGATTGCTAAAGTAAGGCATCAGAAACGGCAGGAGGATAAAGGCCGCACTTTCGTAAGATGGTGCTGCCTATCATAGCCGACGTGAATTGGCTATTCGAGGGAGGGCAGCGAACATGGTGGAGCACGGTCCCTCAGTCCGTTTACTCGGCGCTGCGCCGTTGGCTGGTTTCGTTCCGGAGGATACGCTGGAGCCGGAGCGCTTCGTTCTTGATGTAAAGGATCAACTGGATCGCATCCTGGCAAGCGAAGAACTTGCCGTTCCCGACCGTGCAAAGAAGTTCCTTAAATATCTGGTGGATGAGACGCTTGCAGGCAGGTCAGACCGAATAAAGGCCTACTCCATTGCAATCGAGGTATTTGGCCGCAGTCAATCATTCGATGCTCAGAACGATCCGGTTGTCCGCATTGAGGCGGGTCGAATCCGCCGCGCACTTGAGCGTTATTATCTGATCGCTGGCCAGGCGGATCCCATTCTCATCAGCGTTCCAAAAGGCTGCTATATACCGCGCTTCGCTCGGCGCTTGACACAGAACACGGGCGGCTCACGGGCAACCAATGAGTCCGGACAACGACCTGACGCGCACGCTGAAGTTCACCACCTGAACCGGAAGATGATGATACTTGGAGCGCTGGCCGCTTCCCTGACCGTGGGTGCAACAGGTTATTACAACTGGAATGCATCGGACCAGCCGGCCAGCTATGTCGAATATGCGCCGCGGGTGTTTATCAGAGATTTCGAAGATCTCGGCACCAATGATCATTCGACGGTATATGCCCGCGGAGTGTCTGCTGAAATTGCAAGCCGGCTCGCCAGATTCAAGGATATAATCGTAATCACCGCGCCTACAAAGGAGACTTATGAACAAGTTCCGGCCAGCGGCGGGATTTTTGACCTGGGTGGGTCCATACATACCTCGGGAACCCATCTCCACCTGATAGTGAACCTTTTGGATGGATCAAGTGGAGAAGTTCTGTGGACTCGAACCTATGATGGCGAGGTCGACGTCGGGAACCCGGCCAACTTCCAGAAATATGTCGCCGACAAGGTCGCAACGGAAATCGGCCAAGCGTATGGGGTCATCGCTCGTGAAAATTTCGTGAGCCTGAAGTCCACTTCCCGCAGCGACACCGAGGCCTATACCTGCCTGATGTCCTACTACGGCTACAGGCAACAGCTCGATTGGAGCCCACGCGCTGATATTCTAAGCTGTCTTGAGAAATCGGTGGAGAGGTTTCCCGAGTATGCCACGGCCTGGGCTTTGCTGGCCGCAGTTCTCCTGGATGAGGAGCGCTTTGGCCCCAGCGATGTCCCCAAAGACCCGACCTCTCTGGAACGCGCGTTTGCGGCGTCACGTACCGCAATCTCCCTTGATCCGAACAATATTCGGGCTCAACAAGCCTTGATGACAATCTATTTCCTGATGAACAATGTCGAGATGGGTTTAAAGACGGGGCGCGAGGCATTGGCCCTTAATCCGAACGACATGGAACTCACCGGCGAGTTCGGCATTCGTCTGGCCGCATCAGGCTCCCTGGCAGAGGGAGCGGCCCTGATCGAGAAGGCGCTCGCAGACAATCCCAGCAACGCCAACTACTACCTGACGTCCCTGGCGATGATTAATTATCTGCTCGGACACTATGCCATTGCGGCGGATCTCATTCGTCGTGTCGAAAACGTCGACAATCCATTGCCGCACCTGATCGCCGCGGCAACCTATGCTCAGAGTGGAATGATGAAAGAAGCGCAAACAAGCGCGGGCCGCTTCTACGCCACGAAATCAAACTTTCTGGACAAGATCGACGCCGAATTGAAAAAGCGAAACTTCTCCGACAGCGACAAAGCGCACTTCCTGGATGGTATTCGCAAGGCCGGCCTGTCGTTTCGAAGCGCATCGCTTGCCTCGGCAGGCCAATGAGCGCATTCCATGTTAAATGCCTTCTTCGCCCGAACAAGGCCTGCTTGCCGCTCGACGCGGAAGTCAACCGGCAGATAATATATCCTGTATTCAACATATATAACATTCACATTATACTATAAATCTTGATTCAGGCCGCAACTAATCAGGTCGAAGATTCTTTAGCGTCTCCCGCGATCTACAAGAGTGATCGGAGCGGCCACTGTGGTCGCCGCAACCCTGCCCACCGTATCGACCGCGCTGTAGACAGTCTCGCCGATACCGACATCCGAGTCCGTGAGGGTCTGTCCCGTTACCAGCCGTGAGCCGATCAACTGCACAATCTCAGGGCTTTCCGCGAATTTGCCGTGGTTGAGCCAATCGTCGGTCTTGAGCCTGGTGAGGTCCACCACCGTAACTCCGGCAGTTTCCAGCTTGGTGCGGTATGGTTCGGCTGCAGGATTGATCAGTCCTACCCGGTCGACTCCGCCCGAGATCCGCCGCGACACTTTGAGCGCCCGGTCGTCTTGCGACACAAAAATGGTGATCTTCGGCTTGTTTTCCCCAAGTTCCCACCATTGGCGCCCAAAGACGTCGACGTCGAGATCCGGCGAGGCGAGGATGACATTCTTTATCTTGGCGGCGACCCTTCCGTCACGCAAAGCCATCTGCCTCAGCGATTCCATCGCCAGCCATGTGCCCATCGAATGGGCCATGACGGTTACCTCCTTGACCGTAGGGTCTTCCGCGATGATCCCGAGCCCCTCCTCCAATGCCGTGCGCGAGAAATTCGTGCTTTCTTTGTCATAGTTGTAGTCGAGCAAGTTTGCACGGGACGGCCAGGCGAAGAGCAGAGGAACGACCTCCGCATCGGCATCGTGCACGATCTGGGCAAAGCGAAAAACCGAATCCTCGTAGCGATTATTGAACCCGTGGACGAAGACAAGAACGTGTCCCGTCTTGTTATACTTCTGAAACCATTTGCGCGCCTCGGTGCCTCGCTCCACATTCTGCGCCCTGACGACCGCAAACTCCTTGCCCGGATCAGGCGGCAACTTCTTTGGCCATTGCACCGTACCGGAGGACCGATGCGGTGGAATCGAAATGGTGATGTCGGTCAACGATAGCGTCAGGCTGCGTTCCCCTGAAAACAGGGTCGCGGAATCGCCTGATGGCTTTCGACTGGTGGCAACTAGCATCGTCACGGTCGATGCCGATGCCGACTGCTGGCCGGCGGCGATCGGGGTAAGAACACCCTCGGGACGCCCGGCACACCCGGCAACAGCCAGGCCGACCAGAAGAGCGACGGCCCGGTTCGCACGCTTCCGCATGGAGCCGACGGCTTCGCGGCACCTCCGATCGCTTGCAGGCAGTGCGATATATCCAGGACCGGCGCGCCGTGGGGTACAATTACGACGACCGACAGAACTCTCGACCAAACGATTTCTCCTCTCGAATACTCGATGCCAAAAGGGAATGAGCCGTCCTGCGATCCCGTTTTTTCCACTCGTCATTGATGGAGAACGGTATGACAGGCTGCACATTGACGAAGCCCCTGTCACCATCATCAGGTCCGTAACCGTGATCATAATTGAACTGAAAGGGCACGCTTATCAACGACGCGATCGGATTGGAAAGTTGCTTGGCCAGTTCCTGAGTTCCCTCCTGAGCCGCCGCGTGGCCGGCGAAGGCCAAAGCCGCAATCATGACGGATGCGCAGGCTGCGATTGAAATTTCTAATGCAAGTCGCATGGCTCCCCTCCAGGGCCTGGTTCGTTTTTTGCTGCTGTTGCGTGTGCGTTCCTCAGTTTTTAAAACGAGCGGCCGGCGGTCGCATTTCATGGTCAGAAGCTGGCCAGCCTCCCCACCAGCCAGAATGTTGAAATCGCGCCGAGCAGATAGCCGGAAGCTGTGCGCAGCAAAGCGAACGAGATGCTGAACAAGCCGATGACCGCCCGCAACAGGACGAAAGCCAGGGTCAGGAACAATAGCTGGCCCACCTCTACCCCCACATTGAATGTCAAAAGGGCGAGCGGTACATCGGATTGCGGCAGGCCGATCTCCTTAAGTGCACCGGCAAATCCAAATCCGTGAAGCAGTCCGAAAGCGAAAGCGACCAGCCATGGATAGCTCTCGGAAAGGCGCTTGCTGTCCGGCTTCATCTTGACCAGTTCGCTGGCGACGAAAGCGATGCTGAGTGCGATCGTCGCTTCCACCGGCTTCTGCGGCAGACTGAAATATCCCAGTGACGCTCCGGCCAGCGTAATGCTGTGGGCGATGGTGAAAGCCGTTACCGTCTTGATCAGGATCACGGGATCGCGGATCAGCAGAAAGAGGGCGAAAACGAACAGCAGATGGTCGAAGCCGGAGAGGATGTGATCGACGCCCAAACGGAAATAGGTCGACGCCACCTCGAGGCTGGTCTGCGCGTCCGCGACGATGAAGGTGGGCGCCTCCGGCTTGAGGCGCGAGATCTCCGTCGTACCGTCCCGGTGGGCGATGCGCGCCAGGGCATCGGTCATCGTCGAGCGCAGGCCATCGATGGCGATTTCCTTGCCTTTCAGCCCACCCTCGCAAGTAGCGCTCCAGCGCTCGATGTAGGCGCCGCCCTCGATCGATCTGCGGGGCTTGGCGTTCGCCCTGCAAGTGTCCGGCAAACGCACATAAAGCCCCAGGCGCATCTCGCCCTGCGCCGGCACTTTCCAGACCAGGGCGAATTCGTCGGGTGCGGTTTCCCGCATGTCGAGATAGGCCGGCCGCATCTCGTGAGCAGCCGCCGGTGACGCTACAAATGCCAGCGAGAGGATTGCCAGCAGGGTGCAGAATCGCATCATGGGACCGTCCTCGCTACGGCAAGGTTCTCGATGGTCACGTCATAGCGCTTGAGGGCCTCAGCGAAGCGACGGTCTTCGAGCGCGACGCGTCTGTCATTCGCCCATTCGCGCATCACCGCGGCGCGAACGTCGCCGAGTGCCGGCAAACGACCCGGCTTGCGTTCCGTCACCCGAACCAGGTGAAGGCCGAAGCCGGAGGCGACAGGACCGATCCATTGGCCCACGGGCACTTTGTCGAGCGCTTCGGCGAATTCGCCGCCAAACATCTGGGCGATTGCTGTCTTGCCGGTCAATTCCACCACCGGCGGAAGCTGCGTGACATCGCCGAGCGAAGCCGGATCCGTTGAAGGAATCGTCGCCAACGCCTCCAGGGTGGAAGCGGCGTTCCTGGCAATCGCGTCGCCTTGCCGCTCGGGGTTGAGGAAGACCTGCTGGAAAGCCAGCATCGGATCGGTCTCGAATGCGCCGGGATGCGCATTCAGATAGACATTCAGTTCCGCATCCGTCGGCACCGGCGCATCGGCTTCGTCTATGACGAGAAATTCCATTTTCTGACGCAGCCGGCGTCGGATGACCGTGTCATCCTTGTCGAGCCCGAGTGCCAGCGCTTCACGAACAAGAATCTCTTCCCTGACATGATCGTCGATCAAGCCCTTCAGTTCACGCCCCGTCGGCGGCCGCTGCCAGGTCTTGGTGAAGACCGAGCCCATCTGCTCGACCTTCGAGGCCGTGACAACGATCACGTCCGGCGCCGGCACACTCTTGTCGCCGACAACGCCATGCATCGCGAAGATGGCAAGGGCAATCAGAAAAAAATGAACGAGCGGTTCCTTCAGAAGTCGCTTTACCATGACGCAGCACTTCCGCGCACCGAGGCAATCGCGCATGCTTCATGCGGTGCATGTGCGACGAGAGACAGTGTAGGCACCAGGGCTGAAACGGCGGAAATCCATGAACCAGCGATACGTACGCCGATGCGTCGCCATTCTTTCGTCTGACCAATCGTCAGGCCTATGACAATCGTCGCGACACAGAAGACACCGCAAGCCAGACCTGCAAAGGCGACCAGTCCGTCCCGGTCGCTCGCATCCATCGGGGCGGAATCGAGACCGATCGCCAGACCGGCAATAGCTGCCGCCGGAACAATTGCACCCATGGGGGCCTGCCGGCCGAGTATGACCGCGTCGCCCGCGGGCAAGGCTCCGGCAAGGAACCGCGGCTCGCTTGCCCCGCCGAAACGAGTTGTCAGGATCCGCAATACCGACACTCCCCGCTTAAGCCACACAGAAGCACCTCACCCTCAGGGCGTGTACCAGATGGGCGACGTGTAGGCGCGCTCCGTCATCGTCATCGTAGTTCCTTCCAGCGGTTTCGTGCCGAAACGCTTGGCGTCATAGGCAGTCCAGCGCGGTGTCGGAATCTCTATCACGCGGCCATAATAGAAGGCCTTTTGCGTCGGATCGAAATCCGGGTCAGTCCAGACCGCAATCAGTTCCGGTGCACCGATCGTGTTGGTCCAGGTCGCGTTCCCGACGTCGACAGTGCTGCCAACCGATGGCAGCTTGCCGTCGGCATCGGGTTTGCGGTCGCCACCCCATGCCACATTATAGACGTGCTCATGGGTTTCACCCTTGTCATCAAGCCATCCCTTGACGATCTGATACCGGTCGAGATTGGCCCCTATGGGGTCTTTCAAGGCTGCGACGAGAAAGCTGGGCGCCTTATTCTCCGGGGCCGGCCCGAGATCGCCTCCCATCGGCACACCCTTGCCATAACCGATGGCGCCCGGATTGCGGTTTGAAGCGTCTGCCGGCTCGAAATCAAAACCGCCGAAGAAACGAACCATCATGCGCGACCCGGTGGTGGCGTAGGTCTCCTTACGCTGCATCGCGTCCCAGATCGCTTCACGAGTGTTGTCGGCTGCCCATACGGCGGCATAGCCGGAGGCACTCACCTGCCAATCCATGACCTTGATATTGGTCTGCGGATTACTGACGAAAGTGGCCGTAAGCCGCTCGGGGCTCGGTTCCTGCGGCGTTGTCTTGCCGAAGAAATTGTCTTCTTCCATCGCGGCAAGCCCGGTATGGGCGTCGGAACTGCCGATCATGCCGAACTTGTAGGGGTTGGTGCCAAGTTCGGCCTCGAGCTTGAGACCGTTCCGAAGCGCCGACCGTGCATATTCGAACTCGATCATCTCCGGCTTCTTGGCCACGCTCGCGTCCAGATTGCCAAAATCCCAGGTCTCGAAATCGGCAAACTCGTCATTGGGGGAAAGCCTGGGATGGGTTTCCCCATCGCCCTTTGTCTGGGTCGCTTCGTAGAGGCGCTCCCACCTTGCGCGCTCTTCCACATATTCCTTGTCCACCGGCTTGCCGGTGAAGGATTCGATCATCGGAAACATGATGCCGTTGGAGAGGTTGCCGTTATGGGCAATGGCGAGCACGCTCCCTCCCGTTTTGTCCTCATAGGCCTGCATCCATTTCCAGAGGTCGCGCGGGTTGTCGCTGCCGAGCGGTTTCATCGTCGTGTAAGGCACGATCTGCTCGGCCTTATCGCCATTGTCGCGCAAGATCACATTGCGGTGCAGGTTGTTGCCGCCCGTGTTCGAAGTCCACTCATAACCAATGAGGGCCGTGAACCGGCCTGGATCGTTGTATTCTTCCGCCGCCTTGACCGTATCCTGCCATGCCGACTTGTAGGGCCGCGTTTCGGGACCATAGATCATGCTCTTCGGCAGCGTCCCGGCGCTGAAACTCATGATGATCTGCAGTGCAGCCTCTCCTCCCCGCCCGGATTTGATCATATCGTACCAGGTCTTGGCCTGCGGATCGGAAAGCACCTCGGCCTTGCCGGCAAACAGGTCCGGAAACATGCCCATATTGTCGGAATGGTCAGCTACAACCAGGAAGTCGAGCGGCCGCGACAGCCTGGCCGGCTCTCCGCCAGATGCAATGATCTGCTCACCTCGCGCAAAGCGATAGGCATCGCGCGGCGTCAATCGCGCGCCGAATGCGCCAGCGTCGAAGGATGCAGCCGTGTGCAGATGGGTATCTCCGAACAGGGGGCGGGTCGGGAAACTGCGATCGGCATAGGGTGAGTAAGGCCTTTTGTCGGGGAAGACCTTCTCCGCCTTCGCCTGATCGAGGGTGCCGACGTCGCTGCGGGCATCCACCGCAAGAGCGGGCAGGCCAAGACAGGAGCACGCGACAGCGGTCAAGAGAACCCTGATCGTTGATATTTCCACCATGTCTTCCTCCATTGCCACACAGGACTTAGTAATTTTATCATAAAATAATCGTGATTAAATCACCTAGTCGAATATTGTTTCCTCACAATACTATTATTTAGATAAAACGATCTATTTTTATAAAGTAAATTCATAGAAAACCGTCCGGAAAGTGAAAATGCTGCACAGCAGACTTCCGAAACTGCTTTTCCTGCCGTCAACGCGAAAGCCGGGAACGCTTCCTTTCGAAACAGCGTCGAGGAGACGCTCGATCTCTTGGTTTCGCGCAAACCATCCCGCATCAGTCGACATAGACGACGACATAACGCCCACCATAGGATTGATAGTACGCTCCACCGCAAGACCACATGGAAACGCCGTTGATAACGACGTTTGAGCAACCTCTTGGCAGCGTCGCAACATAGATGGTGGAGCGACGCACGACGCGACGTGTTGTTCGGCGCGCCACGCCCGCAACGCTGCCGGGCGTGGCCGGCCTGCCCACTCTCGCCTGTGCATCGGAGACCACGAAATCCGCTGGGATTACGGCGCCGTTCGTCCAGTAATCCGCCGTCACCAGGCCGCAGATGAGTGTTGCCACCGACAGGCACCGACCTACCGATTTCATTGCGCATCCTCCAGAGTGATATCGCCGATGACATCGGAACCGATCTGCTCGATTTTCTTCGCACCAGCGGGCGGAGAGAACGTGAATATCGACTCGTCGAGTTTGGGCTCGACATTCCAGTTGGTCAGCCGCACCGAGTATTGCGGCGCTCCGGTCACCCATTTGGAGGTGATCACATATTTGACCGGCACCGGCTGCTCGCCTTTGCGTATCCAGATCTGCCAATCGACTATTTCCGTGCGGAAAGCGAGATGGTCGCATTCCACGCCACCAACAAAAGCCGTGCCGACGAAGTTTCCTTCATCGACTGTTTCGGTGAGGACTGCGTAGGGATCAGCCGACAGCAGATCGGCACCCGCGGCGTCCAGGCCTGTCGACATGCGGAATTCCTCAAGTCCCGTATCGATGGTCGTTCCTGGATTTTCCATCTGGGCGAATATGTTGAGCCCGCGGCCGTAGAGAAAAATGAGCTTTCCATTCAGCGTTGCTTCAACGTCGGCATAAGGACCTTTCCGCGTTACATGCAGCTTGTCGGGCCGCGATGCCATCACCGCACCCGAGGCGCTGTACTGCAGCTTCTGCCCCCATCGATCAATGATCTCCTGGTCGGTATCGTAGTCGAAGCTCAGCGTCTTCAACCCGCTGAGATAAGACGACATCGCGCGCAACAGTCTGTCGGCATCCTCGTCGATCGCGCTTTGGCTCGACGCCTGGGAACAGGACAGCCCCAAGGCAAGCAACGTTGCAAGAACAAGAAGATGAGGCCTTGCATGGTTTCGCCCATTCGAACGACCGCAACATATCCGGGTGTCCCTCATGACTTCCTCGCCTGAAACAGGCTTTTCTATGCGGCTATTCTTTCCCAGAAAAATCGCGGCACCAATTCCCTACAAATTTATCGGCGATATCGCAATGTATCATACAGGTTCATCTTGATGTATTATACGCAAATTAGCTGTTTTTTCGTGTAAAAATCAATTGATACCGACAAAAATCATCATTAGTATTTAAACATTCGCGCTTCGCAATTAAGATAAGTAGCTTACCCGGGGAGATCACCGCGAACAAAGGAGATAAGCTTGCCAAACTACTTTGTATTCGGAATATCTCTCGCTTGCTATCTGATGGCTGGCACGGCGGGCCGAGCGGCCGACGTCACGCCGCTCCTGGCGCAGGATCCCAACATGGTCGAGGCGCAGGATGGCTGGACGTTCACTTTCGCACCTTATTTCTGGGGCACGAGTATTTCCGGCGACACTGCACAGTTCAGCCTGCCAAGCGTTCATATCGACGCCGATTTTGGCGACATCCTCGATCATCTTGATTTCGCCGCCATGGCGGCGGGTGAAGCGCGATACGATCGCTTCAGCATTATTGGAGATATCGAATACGCGACGCTCTCTGTGGGGGCGTCAACTCCGTTGGGCATATTGGCTTCGGACGTCGAGGTTGCGACGGAGATGTTTACCGGATTGGTGGGCGCGGGTTATTCCGTTCTGGCGGATTCATCCGGTTATCTCGACATTGTGGCCGGTATCAAGGTATGGTCCGTCGATACCACGATTTCGTTTAGTGGCGGCCTCCTTGACGGCGTGGAGCGCAGTGATAGCGCAACCTGGGTGGATGGACTGGCCGGCATTCGCGGACGCTATTCGATAACGCCAGAAGTCTACATAACCGGCTGGGGCCTTGTTGGAGGGGGCGGAGCCGATCTCGATTGGGACGTCGCATTGGCCCTCGGCTACAATTTCAACGAGAGACTCTCGGTGATCGCCGGATATCGGGCGGCAGGTGTGGACTATAGCGATGACGGGTTCGTTTTCGACGTCGTCCAGCAGGGCCCCATCTTGAGCCTCGCCTTGCGGTTCTAGGGCAATTCCAGCAGGAGGCCGGCAAGTTGCGCCCCAGCGTCTTGATGAGCCCCACCACCTCCGCCTCGTTCGTCAGGCTGCAGAGGACGTATTTGCCGCGCCGTCTCAACGAGGCGCGCGCGCCGAAGGATCTGGCACTCGCCCTCGTCTGGCTGGTATGGAGGAACCATAGTGTAGCGAGAGCCGCCATCGCGGGGGAATGAAACAACAGTAGAGCGATCAAGCGAACTGTTGGCCTTCGGTCGACCAACAAGGGCCTGGCTTGCTTTGCCTGGCCCGAGGGGCATTTGCGCCCCTCTCCGTGCTGCGGATTGCGGTCTTCGATCAAGCTTTGCCGGGCCTGTTGATCGTCAGGAAGTGCCTAACCACCGGCTTCTCCGGGCCTGTATGATAGGCCAGTACCTTGCCTTGCAGGTCTGCATCTGCATTGGAGACCCGTTTGTGCTGACGAAGATGCTCCGCCCAAGATTCCACCATGAACCATTCGACCATTCTTTCCGGATCAGCAGAGTCCTCGGTCACGCCCCAGCCATACGCTCCGTCGCGCCGACGTTCCTGGGAGAGTTCGTCTAATGCATGCAGGAAAGCGGTGCGGTGATGCTTTTCGACACGGTACTCGATGAGTATCAGGACCGGGCCGCGGTCATGGGCCACCGGTTCTGCCACGAGCGGCTCGGGCCAATGATTTGACGGTACCATATCCGCGTCGCCTGCAGGCAGTTTCAGGCGATGCATGATGAAACCTGCGGCGAGCAACCCGGCGGCGCCGATCAGCAAGGTACCCGGTACGCCTGCCGCTTCGCCGACGGCGCCCCAGCCGATGCTGCCGGCCGTCATCGCGCCATTGAAAACAGTCAGGTAGACGGCAAGACCACGGCCGCGCACCCAGTTTGGCAACACAGCCTGAGCTGTACCGTTGAGTGTAGTCAGCGCGGTAATCCAGGCGCCGCCGAGGAACAGCAAGACGACAATGGCAAACCATTTTGGCGGGGCAAACGACAAGGCTCCCATTACAAGGGCGGTGACGACAGCCGCACCCAGAAGCAAACCATCTGCATCGAAACGTTCACGCAGCTTCGGCATGACCAATGCACCGCCGATAGCCCCTGCCCCGACCGAACCAAGCAGGATGCCATAGAAGCTCGCATCTCCGCCGAGCAATTGACGCGCGACGAGTGGCAGGAGTGCCCAGACAGCACTCGCAAACGCGAAGAAGATGGCAGCACGCAGCAGGACGACATGCAGCGGACGGCTGGCCCGGGTGTAGCGAAGGCCGGCCCGGAAGGCCCCGAAGAAGCCTTCTGCGAGTGCATCGTTGGCGTTCTTGGCACGCGGCCACCAGATCAGCGCCGCAATAACGACGATATAGCTGGCAACGTCCGCGCCGTAGGTGAGGGCCGCGCCGAAGGCAGCAAGTAGTAAACCACCAGCCGCCGGGCCGATCGATCGGGCGATGTTGATGCCGAGCGAGTTGAGTGCGACGGCGCTTTTGACATCCTCGCGTTTGACCAGTTCAGGCACGATTGCCTGCCAGGTCGGCCCCATCAGTGCAGCGCCGATGCCCCCGAGGAAAGTCAGTCCAATCAGGGCGCTGACGGAAAGCATTCCCGTATGCGCCAGAACCATCAGACTGATGCTGACGGACGCAAGCAGAAGCTGGACCGCGATCAGGAATTTGCGGCGATCGAGGATATCGGTCAGCACCCCGGCCGGGATGGCGAGCAGGAAGATCGGCAGCGTCCCTGCAGCCTGAACCATGGCGACGGCTGCCGGCGAAGCGGACAGGTCCGTCATCAGCCACGCGCTCGCGACATCGCGCATGAAACTGCCGGTATTGCCGAGAACCGTGGCGGCCCAGAGGACTGCGAAGACCGGCTGCGCAAGGGGAGCGAAGCTGCTCGCTGGCGTTTTTGCGGTGCTCATTTGCCTTCTCCCTTCGTTAGATCGATTGCGGCAACAATGACGAATGCACCGGCGAGGCCCAGATGTTCAAAGAAAGCGTTGGTCGCCATCATGCGGTCCATGCCGGGCGGAAGCTCCCAGAAACGAAGGGCAATGAGCGTCGCCAGGAGAGTGAAACCAGCGAGCCCCAGAGCGCCAACCCAGCGCAGGAAGCCGGAGACCACCATCGCGGAGGCCGTGAGCTCAAATACGATGACAACAACAGCAAATGCGGCTGCCGGATGAAGGCCGAAATGCTCCATCTCGGCCAGTGCTCCGTTGAAATCGAAGATCTTGGTGAGCGGCCCTTGGATGTAGGCGGCGCAGAGTGCAAGAAGTGCTGCAGTCCGAGTGACGGGCGCCGCGACGATTTCTGCAAGAAATGTCTTGCGGCGCGCTGTGGAAGGACACTGATCAGTCATTGTTGGCTCCGACAATCTTGGCCGCTGTAAGGGCGGCGCTGCGTTTTCTGATGGAGCGATATTGGCGGGAACCATTCACGCCAACAATTGCATCAATTGTTTTGATTTAATTGCGCTTTTCGCAATAGATAGGATGTAGGCGTGAAACCGGATGGGGACTGATAGACGCTGCCCATCCGGTGTCGTCGTTAATGACCAGCCGAACTCAAACTGCCCAGCATGAGCAGCCGAGTGCGCCGAAGAAGCCCTTGAGGTCCGCGATCGGCAGCTTGGACGTCCAGGCGCCGGCATGATCGTGACCATGAACGCCGCAATTGCTGGCGCAACTGCACGACGCGATGGCAGTCCGGCGCAGCGAATTGCGGCCAGCGCCTTCCGGCTCGCCCCAGGCCGCATATCCGCCGAACTTGCGCACCGGCGACCAGTCCGGCATGGCAGGCGGCAGGTCGTTCTCGTCGAGCGCCTTGAAGTCGCCGGCACCATAAACGATCCGGCCGCCGACCATGGTGAGTTCCGAAGTCAGGAAGGAGATCTCGTCCTCGGCGCAGGAGAAGAAGTCCTTATCCGGCACGATCAGGTCAGCGAACTGGCCCTTTTCGATACGGCCCTTCTTGCCTTCCTCGTTGGAGAACCAGGTGACCTTTTCCGTCCACATCCTGAGCGCCGTCTCGCGGTCGAGGCAATTGGCGCGCGGGTAGAGCTGCATGCCGCCGACGGTCTTGCCGGTGATCATCCACGACAGCGACACCCACGGATTGTAGGAGGCGACGCGGGTCGCATCGGTGCCGGCGGAGACCTTCACGCCCTTCTCCAGCATACGCGCGATCGGGGGTGTCGCTTCCGCCACGCCATGGCCATAACGCTCGACGAAATATTCGCCCTGATAGGCCATGCGATGCTGGGTGGCGATACCGCCGCCAAGCGCCGCAATACGATCGATCGAACGCTCGGAGATGGTTTCAGCATGGTCGAAGAACCAGTTCAGTCCTTCGAGCGGAATGTCCTTGTTGACCTTCTCGAAGACGTGGAGGGCGCGGGAGATGGTCTCGTCATAGGTGGCATGCAGGCGCCAGGGCCAGCGGTTTTCGGCAAGCACGCGGACGACTTCTTCCAGCTCGCCTTCCATCTCCGGCGGCATGTCGGGACGCGGCTGACGGAAGTCCTCGAAGTCGGCCGCGGAAAAGACCAGCATCTCACCGGCGCCATTATGCCGGAAATAGTCGGTGCCCTGCTTGTATTTGACCGAGCTCGTCCAGTTGAGGAAGTCCTCTTTCTCCTGCTTGGGCTTCTGGGTAAAAAGGTTGTAGGCAAGCCGAACCGTCATCTGACCGTCGTCAGCGAGCTTCCGGATCACCTCGTAATCGTCCGGATAGTTCTGGAAACCGCCGCCGGCATCGATGACGCCGGTCACACCCAACCGGTTGAGTTCACGCATGAAGTGTCGGGTGGAATTGACCTGATAGTCAAAGGGTAGCTTGGGTCCCTTGGCAAGCGTCGAATAGAGGATGCCAGCATTCGGCTTTGCCAGCAGCATGCCCGTCGGATTCCCGTTGGCATCACGGGTGATCTCGCCGCCCGGCGGATTCGGTGTGTCGCGGGTATATCCGACGGCTCTCAGAGCAGCGCCGTTTAAAAGTGCGCGGTCGTAGAGATGCAGGAGAAAGACCGGCGTATCTGGCGCGATCGCATTAATCTCCTCGACGGTCGGCAGGCGTTTTTCGACGAACTGGTGTTCGCTAAAACCGCCGACGACGCGCACCCATTGCGGCGCGGGCGTATTCGCCACCTGGCGTTTGAGCATATCCATGGCATCGGCAAGCGAGCGTACGCCGTCCCAGCGGAGTTCCATATTGTAGTTCAGGCCGCCACGGACGACGTGGGTGTGGTTGTCGATCAGGCCGGGCAGGACACGCTTGCCTTTGAGGTCAACAATCTTCGTGTCGGATCCGGCTAGAGCCATGATCTCGCTATCGGAGCCGACCTCCAGAAACAGTCCGTCCTTGATGGCGACCGCGGTCGCGTTCGGGTTCGTGCGGTCAAGGGTCGTGAAGCGGCCGTTGTGCAGGATCAGGTCGGGATGCATGGTGTCTACTCCAGTCTGGTTGGGATCGGCGGCTTTCGCCGTTGAGAAGAGGTTCGAAAACGCCAAACTCGACGCCCCTCCGAGAAAAGTTCGACGTGTCGCCATCAGCTCCGCTCCTCTACCCGGGCATCCGCGCGGTGAGCAACATCAATACGGTCGCGACCCTTGGGAAGGTGACCAAACATGTGCGGCTTGATCTGGTGGAGCCACGAGACGGCGGCGGGCTCCTTGCTCCAGAGCGTCTTTGCAAGCGGGAGGATCTGCTCGCCAACGAGAATGCCGAGGAGACCCACGAGAGCGATGACCGGTGGTGCAGGCGAGCGGACGTTTAAGAGGCTATAGACGATGCCGACAAGCAGGCCTGCACCGAGAGAGAAGAAATAGACTTTCATGGGATATCCTCCACGATTACGGAAAGACCGCTCCGACGGGATTATCGGAGCGGTCTGCTCGGGTCCTTATTTGGCGGGGTTCGGGCCGATGCGCTTGCCGTGCTTGACGCGTTCTTCCGCGCCGTGAACCATGGTGTAGGCGTAATCGATGCCCATGCCGTAGGCGCCCGAATGCTCCTTCACCAAGGTGGTAACGGCATCGTAGGTTTCCTTGCGGGCCCAGTCGCGCTGCCATTCGAGCAGGACCTGCTGCCAGGTGACAGGGATGACGCCGGCCTGCACCATGCGATCCATCGCGTATTTGTGGGCGTCGAGCGAGGTGCCGCCTGAAGCGTCGGCGACCATGTAGATTTCGTAATCCGGGACATCGTGGAGAGCGGAAAGCGCGAAGGTCGTATTGCAGACTTCCGTCCACAGGCCAGAAACGACGATCTTCTTACGGCCGTCAGCGGCATTCTTCGCCAGCGCATCGCGGACGTTCTGGTCGTCCCAGGAGTTCATCGAGGTACGTTCGAGAATGTCGTTCTCCGGGTAGACCGCCAGCAGTTCCGGAAAGGTGTTACCGGAGAAGCTTTCGGTCTCGACCGTGGTGATCGTCGTCGGAACGTTGAAGATCCTGGCGGCCTTGGCGAGGCCGACGACGTTGTTCTTCAACGTCTGGCGGTCGATCGACTGAACACCAAAAGCCATCTGCGGCTGCTGGTCGATGAAGATGAGCTGGCTGTTGGCCGGGGTGAGGACTTCGAGCTTCGACATTGTGGTTCTCCTTTTTGATGTGTGGTGCCGATCAGCGGCGGTTGGATTTGAGATGCCTTCGGCGGTCGGCTGCCTGCGCCAGGCAGCCGTGTCGAAAGGTAAAGTTCTGTCTTGATGAGGTTCGAAACCTCGATCTTACGCCGCAATCGGAACGAGGCTAGCTTCGATCTGAGCGCGGAAACTTTCGTAGCGGCTCGGCAGCTTGAGTGCCTCGCCAAGATGCGCGGTATCCTCGTCCCGGTCGAAACCGGGTTCGTTGGTGGCGATCTCGAACAGGATGCCGCCCGGCGTGCGGAAGTAGATTGCCCAGAAATAATCGCGATCGATGACCGGGGTCACCTGGTAACCGGTATCCATCAGCGCCTTCCTCACCTCGAGTTGCTTCTCGCGGGTTTCGACGGCGAAAGCGATATGGTGGACAGAGCCGGCACCCTGGCGGGCAAACGGCGTGTTCGGAAGCGCGGCAAGGTCGATCCTGTCTGCCCCGTTGCCTCCGGGAATAATGAAGCGGGTGACGTTGCCCTCGGCCTCAGTTCGTGCATAGCCCATGAAGCGAAGAAGTTCTTCGGTCGCAGCCGTATCGTGCAGGTTGAAGCGGGCACCCGTGAAGCCGCGAATGGCAACCTCTTCCGAAATACCCTCCCCGACCCAGGCCGGTCGGGTGTCATCAGCGGTCTCAACGAGAGCGAAACCATCACCATCAGGACCGATGAAGCGCAGGCGATTGGCGCCGAACACGGTATCTGCCTCGACCCCGCCGACGCCTTGGGCGGCAAAGCGCTCGCTCCAGAAAGAAAGCGACCCTTTGGGAACGGAAAACTGGGTTTCGCCGACTTCGCCGACGCCCGGGCGACCCGGCATCATGTTGGGAAAGGGGAAATAGGTCATGACGGTGCCGGGCGTGCCCTTTTCGTCACCATAATAGAGATGGTAGACGCTCGGCTCGTCGAAGTTGACGGTTTTCTTCACCCGCCGAAGGCCGAGAGTATCGGTGAAGAACCTGTTGTTCTGCTGTGCATCTGACGCCATCGAAGTGATGTGATGCAGTCCCTTGATGTCCTTGATCATGGCCCGTGCCTTTCTGCGCTGCCGATCTCCGTTTCGTTGGACAAAGGAGTAACCGGATTGATTGCGTCGCGGAATTGCAATATTCCTGTCGAATGAATTTCCATTTTTGCAATAATCGATATGAACGACTATAAAGTCCTGAAAACCTTTTTGCTGGCCGCCGAGAAGCGCAATTTTGCGCAGGTCGCCCGCGAACTCGACATGACCCCGGCCGCCGTGACGAGAGCAATCGCAGCCCTGGAGGACGATCTTGGTGTCCAGCTGTTCGTTCGCACGACGCGCCAGGTATCGCTGACGACCGATGGGGCTGTTTTTGCCGCGCAGATCCAGCCGGCGGTCGAGGCACTTGAAACCGCCCGCAAGGACGTCCGCAATGCCCATAAGGCCGACCAGGGCCGTCTGCGGATCAGCGCTCCGACCTGGTTCGGCAAGGCAGTGCTGCCGCCAATCCTTTCCGGCTTTCGGCAGCTTTATCCGAAGATGAGCTTCGAGATCTCGCTGTCAGACGGGTTCGTAAACATCGTTGATGACGATTACGATCTGGCAATCCGCATCTCGTCCCAACCATCGGACAAATTCACGATCTGGCGAAAGATCCGCGTCGTGCCGCGCATTCTCGTCGCGGCACCTGGAAGCCGGTTCGTCGATATGCAGCATCCGAGCGAGCTGACACCCGACGATTGCCTTGCCTATAGCTGCGAGAGCCGCCGGGAAAACTGGGTGCTGTCGGATGGTGGATCGAGTATGACAATCTCGGCCGGTCGGGCGTTCAGCGCCAACAATGGCGAAATTCTTGCTGACATGGCCGCCGATGGCGCCGGTGTTGCCATGCTGCCGGGATTTCACATCGCGGAACATTTGAGAACGGGACGGCTGGTCCACGTGATGCGCGGCTGGGCGCCGCCGGATCTGTGGCTGACGCTTTACTATCCACCCTATCAGGCACTACCGCCCCGTATCGCCTCGTTTTCGAAATTCTTCGAGGAGCAGGTCGCGGCTCATATGGTGATGCTCGGCTGAGCAATCGCATGCGCTAAGCCGGCGGACCGAACGCTCGCCAGCACCACGTCCGATGCGGTAGCGCGCTGGCGGCTGGCGGTTCGAGATGGCCGCGGCGGTATTCCGCCGCGGCCAGACCTTTGCGTCATGCTTTGACGAAGGCCAACAGGTCCGGATTGATCACGTCGGCGTGCGTGGTCAGCATCCCGTGCGGAAAACCCTTGTAGATTTTCAGAGTGCTGTTCTTGATGAGCTTGGCTTGAAGCTCCACGGCTGCCTTGTAAGGCACGACCTGGTCGTCATCACCCTGGGTCACCAGCGTGGGGACGGTAATCGCCTTCAGGTCTTCGGTCTGGTCGGTCTCAGAGAAGGCCTTGATCCCCTCATAATGGGCCTTGGCGCTGCCCATCATGCCCTGGCGCCACCAGTTGTTGATCACCCCTTGCGAGATCTTTGCGCCCTCCCGGTTGAAGCCATAGAACGGGCCGGCGGCAACATCGATGTAGAACTGGGCACGATTGGTGGCGAGTGCTGCGCGAAAACCATTGAACACTTCGATCGGTGTGCCGTCAGGATTGGCAGCCGTCTTCAGCATCAGGGGCGGAACGGCGCTGACAAGAACCGCCTTGGCAACGCGCCCCTGCGGCTGGCCATGCCGGGCGACATAGCGCGCAACCTCGCCGCCGCCGGTCGAATGGCCGATATGCACGGCATTGCGAAGGTCGAGATGCTCGAAAACGGCTGCCGCATCAGCGGCGTAGTGGTCCATGTCATGACCGTCGCTGACCTGGGCCGAGCGGCCATGGCCGCGGCGGTCATGGGCCACGACACGGTAGCCCTGGTTGACGAAGAACAGCATCTGGGCATCCCAGTCGTCGGACGACAGGGGCCAGCCATGGTGAAAAACGATCGGCTGCGCGTCCTTCGGACCCCAGTCCTTGTAAAAGATTTCAACGCCGTCCTTGGTGGTCACGAAATTATGGGTCATGGGTTCAATTCCTTCTGGGTTGGGGGAGGTCTTCTTTTCCGAAGCCAGGGCTGGCATGGCCAAAGCCAGAGAAAGGGTGGTGCCGGTCAGCAGGGCCTGCCGGCGGGAGAGAGAAAATTCATATGTCATCGGTCTGTCCGATACTCTCGATCCGGCTCGATGCTGGCCGGCGCGGCTCCTTGAAAGGCTCGAAGAGGTCAATTGGCGTCGCGAGTGCTTTCGAACAGGAACCAGGCGCGGCGCTCGGCCTCGTCCACCCAGTTTTCAATCAGGCTCGCTGTGGCGATGTCGCCATGTTCATCGCAAAGTTCGTGTGTCTCCTTCAGCAGCGAGACCAGCATGAGATTGTCATTGCGAAGTTCAGCCAACATGTCCTTGGGCGTGACGAAGGGAGCATCATTGTCGAGGAGTCGCTGTACCCGGGAAATATGACCGATCGAACGGATCGTCGTGCCGCCGATCTTGCGAGCCCGCTCGGCGACGTCGTCGGTCATCGCAAAGATCTGCTCACCCTGCTCATCGAGCATCAGGTGATAGTCGCGGAAATGCGGCCCACTCATATGCCAATGAAAATTCTTGGTTTTGAGATAGAGCGCAAAGACATCCGCCAGCAGCGCGGTCAATGCACCGGCGATATCCGTTGTTGCATTAGAGCTCAGAGTTGTCGGCGTTGCGAGCGGTGACTCGCGGTGTTTCTCAGTAAGCGTGCGGTCCATGACTGTCTCCATTGGGGGTGTGCAGGCTGTTGGAGACTTTTTAGACGACGACGCCAGACCACAGTATCCAATGCTTGGCTAGGCGAACCCACACCTTGGTATAGTTTCGCCAGGCGACCGCTGAAGCTACACATGATGCGTCTTCGATCCCCTCCCAAGAAGACAGGCTGGGCACCATGGCCCTGACGGTTCAGGCATCCCCTCCCCTGAACCTCGGATGTCGCGATCCGGTTAAGGCCATCCCAGCCACCTGGGATGGCCTTTCTTTTAAGGACGTATGAGATTGAGTTTGCATGGCAATATTCGACATTGCGTTTGCTTTTTATCGACCGGAATGGCTTGATGGTGCCATTGAAATCCAAGTGGGGGAAAGCATTGCGATCGCTCGCTCTTGTGAACCCGAAACGGCGTCTGCCGGCACGCCATGAGATCGGCATTCTTTCGTTCGCTGTTGTCCTTACAGCGACGGTTTTCTATCTCGACACTTTCACCGACATCCATAGCGCGCTGGCGACCCTCTATGTCATCACGTTGCTTCTGTCGGCAGAAACCCTGACGGAAAAGGGAACGCTGCTGCTGACGGCGATGTGCATCGGCCTGGCAGCATTCTCCTATGCAGTTGCCCATGGGCTGCAAGCCGACCTCGCCGCAACACTGCGTCTGACAGTGGCGGTCGCCGCGATGCTGATCACCTGCGCATTGATCATCCGCAATCAGCGCGCCCGCCTGGACCTGATAAAATTTAACATGGCCCTGCAGAGCAGCGAAGAACGCTACCGAACGATTTTCGAGCAGAGCCGCGTCGCTCTCTGGGAGCGCGACTATTCGCAGGTCCGGGCCATGCTGATGGCGCTCAAGGCCGATGGCGTCGAAGACCTCGGCGCTCATGCCCGGGAGAATCCCGATTTTCTCGAGCAATGTATCGCCCGCATCCCGACAGTCGCCGCCAACGCGGCGGCACTCGAACTGCTCGGCAATGTGAGAGGCGAAAATGCCAGTTCGATGCGCCGCTTCATCGCCCAGAATGATGCGACCTTTCTTGACCTCATCGTGGCAATTTTTAACAATGAAACACATTTTGAGGGCAAGGGCAGCATCATCACCAGCGATGGCGCCCACAAGCATGTGCTGCTGACGGTCGGCTTCCCGGAAGACCCCGCCAATTTCAACCGCGTTATCGTCGGCATGCTCGACGTTACCGAGCGCGAACTGGCCCAGAAGGCACTGTTCGAGGCTCAGGCGGAACTGGCTTTGGCATCGCGCGCGGCAACCGTCGGCGCGCTGTCGGCGTCACTCGCCCACGAACTCAACCAGCCGCTCGCTGCGCTGGTGGTCAACGCCCAGACCCTGTTGCGCTGGCTCGATCGTGACCCGCCGGATCTCGAGGCTGTTGCCCGCTCGGCCGAACGCATCGCGCGCGACAGCCAGCGCGCCAGCGACATCATCCAGAGCACGCGGTCCATGCTCGGCAAGCGGACGCCGGTTCGTGAGCCGGTGTCGCTGGTCGATCTGGTCACCGAGACGCGTGCGCTGATGGAGGGCGAGCTTGCCAGGAACCGGATCATGTTCGAGACCCGCGCGGCATCCAACATATCTCCCGTCAGTGCCGTCCGGATCGAACTGCAACAAGTGTTGATCAACCTTATCACGAATGCCATCCAGGCCATGGGCGAGACGCCGGACGAGCTGCGGCGGATTTCGGTCTCCATCGAACCGGCTGCTGCGGAAAGTGTGGCAGTGCGCATTCATGACAGCGGCCCTGGCCTCAGCGCGGACATCGTCGCGAAATTGTTCAGGCCGTTTCACACCACCAAGGACACCGGCCTCGGCATGGGCCTTGCCATCTGCCGCAGTATGCTGGAAGCCCGTGGCGGCACCCTGACCGCCAGCAATCACGCCGAAGGCGGCGCGCTGTTCGAAATGATCGTACCGATCGAGGCCCTCGATGAATGACGCAAAGAAGTCTGCAAAAGCCCCGGCAAACAACACACCCGTCGTTTACATCGTTGATGACGACCCCTCGATACGCGAAGCGCTGGTCGATCTTTTCCTCTCGACGCGCACGGATGCGACATCCTTTGAAAGCGCGCAGGACCTGCTCGACAATGCCGATCTCAAACGACCGGGCTGTATATTGCTCGATGTGAGATTGCCTGGCGCCAATGGCCTGGATTTCCAGCTTCATCTGGAAAAGCTCGGTAACCAGATGCCGATCATCTTCATGACCGGCCATGGCGACATACCGATGAGCGTGCGCGCGATGAAAGCCGGCGCGGTCGATTTCCTCGCCAAACCGTTCCGGGACCAGGACATTCTCGATGCCGTTGCGGCGGCGTTCCAGAAGGATCGGGAAGTCCGCCTGCAATCTGCGGCCAATGATGCTGTCGCCAAGCTGGCCAGTACATTGACGCCCCGCGAACATGAAGTCATGGCGGCCGTGGTCAAGGGCCTGATGAACAAACAGATCGCCTTCAACCTTGGCATCAGCGAGATCACGGTCAAGCTGCATCGCGGCAATGTGATGCGCAAGATGGAGGCGCGCTCGGTGGCGGATCTGGTGCGCAAGGCCGAGTTGCTGGGGCTTTGAATTCAGAAACCTAGACACTTGTATGGTACAAGGCCCTTTCTGTAAGTCGTATACGATGGGCAGTTGAATTGATGTCGCAAGGCCCAAAAAATTGTCCAGAAAACCAGTCATAGCAATCGTTGACGACGATCAGTCGATCCGCGAAGCCCTTGACGATCTCGTTTTGTCATGCGGCTACAGGAGCCGACTGTTTAGCTCGGCGGAAGCTTTCCTCGCCGATGATGATCGCGCGGCGATCGATTGCATGCTCGTGGATGTCAAAATGCCAGGCCTGAGCGGCATCGAATTGCAGGCGGTGCTGAATTCGCAGAATGCGCCCAAGCCGCCGATGATTTTCATGACGTCCTACCGCGACGAACGAACGCGGGCGGCTGCGATTGACGGCGGCGCTTTTGCCTTTCTCGGCAAGCCAGTCGACTTCGACCAGTTGGTGCGGTGTCTGGAACAGGCGCTGAAGCACTGAAGATACGCCGTCGCTTCTTAACAGGTATCCAATTTGAAAGGGGGTCCGCTCGGCACTCAGAGCGCAGACGAACCAGGCCCTTTTCACTCATTCAATGCTTGCCAGGCCGGAGTGAGCTTGATCCATCGCCCGCCGCAGGTCATCCACCGCGGAAGCGCTGGGAAGGACTTCGCCTTCCAGTTCCTTTGGCATCTGCCATCCCGGGTTGACGCCTTGCATGTTCGGCAATTCGTGAGCGATGCCTTTGTGGCAGTCTATGCAGGTCGCCCTCCCGCTCAGGAGATATCGCGTGTGGATATCCGCGGCGCGTTCGGTCTGCTTCGAAAGGTCCATGGCTATCGAAGAATGGCAGTTGCGGCACTCGAGGCTGTCGTTGGCCTTCAGCCGCGCCCATTCGTGCTGCGCAAGCCGCAGACGTTCGTCGAGGAATTTCTGGCGCGTGTTGATGGTGCCGAAGATCTTGCCCCAGACCTCCTTGGAAGCCTGCATCTTGCGGGCGATCTTGTCGGTCCACTCGTGCGGCACATGGCAATCGGGACAGGAGGCGCGCACGCCGGATCGGTTGGAGAAATGGATCGTCCGGGTCAGTTCCTCGTAGACGTTCGCCTGCATCTCGTGACATCCGGTACAGAACTTCTCCGTATTGGTCAGCTCCAGCGCGGTATTGAACGCGCCCCAGAAGATCACCCCGCCGACGAAACCGCCAAGCGTCAGGAAGGCAAGGCTCAGAGTGCCCGCCGGCGTGCTGAGGATCT